>DATBFX010000553.1:0-2797 GCA_036558305.1 Thermomicrobiales bacterium
GTTCGACGCGATCGCGGGATTGCCCTGGTCTCCGGTCGTCGACGTATTGACCCGGAACTCGCCGGGACTTCGCGCGCCGGTGCCGTCGAACCGCTGCGCGAACACGCCGTCGCCGTCGCCGTCCTGCCCGTCGCTCACCCACACCACGACGAATCCCCGGCCGCCGACCGCGGCGATGGCCGACGTCTGCTGCTTTCCCGTCTTGTAGGTGTTCACCTCGAACTCGCCGCCGAGCGGCGGCGCCTGCGCCGCGAGACGCGAGGCGACGAGCAGCGCCGAAAACGCCAGCGCGGGCGC
The DNA here is from genome assembly GCA_036558305.1 of Thermomicrobiales bacterium. GTDB lineage: Bacteria > Chloroflexota > Chloroflexia > Thermomicrobiales > UBA6265 > DATBFX01. Next base: position 298 of record DATBFX010000553.1, read on the forward strand.
CCCCGCGCGTCTACGGCTCATAGAGCTGCAAGTTAAACGCGTTCGCGATGAATTTCGCCATGGCGTCGCGGGCGACGGGAGAGCCGGGACAGTATTTCGTCGCCGCGCAGCCATCCACGATGCCCTTGGCCCAGAGGAAGTGGATGTGCTTGCAAAACGGGTTCGAGACGGCGACGTCCGTGAAATGCAGGTTCGGGCTTCCCGAGACACAGGAATAAGTCCGCGCGGTCGTTGCGTCCGTGTACGAGACCGGCACGGCCGCGCCGCCGCCCGGCGCGACGATCGCCTTGGCGATGAACGACGCCATCGCGTCGCGCGTGATGTTCTGGCTCGGACAGTAGTGCGTCGCGTCGCAACCCAGGGTCACGTTCTGCGCGGCGAGATAGTGGACGTGCTTGCAGAAGGAGTCGGTCGGCGCGACATCCGTGAAAAGCGTGTTCCCGCCGATACCGCAGTGATACGCCTGCCCGTCGACCGTTCCGTCCGGAGGAATCCGATCCGCCGAGCCGGCGATCCCTTTGGCGACGAAGATCGCCATGGCGTCGCGCGTGACCGTCACGGCGGGACAGTAGATTGCCACGTCGCAGCCGGTCGTGATTCCATGGTGCAGGATCGTTTCGATCTTCTTGTAAAAGGGTTCGTTGCGCGGCACGTCGGAGAAGCTGTCTCCCACGTGGATCGTCCATGCGTGGCCGCCCCCGCCTGTGACGTTTTCGACGAGCCTGGCGTCCCAGTGGGCCCCGGGGCGCTGTCCCGAGGCCGATACGAGATAACAGGCGCCCGACGATCCGTCGTCGCAGGTGCCCACGGCGCCCTCGGGAAGGGCTCCGTAGTCGGCCGAGGAATCGACCAGGGTCTGAACCGCTCCCGGTCCGGTGAAGCTCTCAGCCGCGCCGGTGAAGTCCCCGAACGTTGATGGGGAGGCGTTCAACCATTCCGGGGCCACGAGCACGATTTCTCCGGGCTCGAGGACACCGTCGGCGTCCGACGAACCTCCTTCCGCGGCTCGCCCGTCTACGGAAAGAGCGACGGGGACTCGATCCACGCGACGTGCGAAGACGTCGTAGGGGGACGGTCCTGTCGTCGCTCGCGTCCAGGTCACGATGGCGCCGTCGCCGCCGATCGCGGCGCGGGGCGAATTGGTGAAGTGCGACGTGTCCGTGCTGACGAGGAACTCGTCGCCGATCCGTGCTCCGCTCCGATCGAAGCGCTGCCCGTAAACCAACTGAGTCAGCGGGCCCTCCTGCCCGTCGCTCGACCAGATGACGAGGAAGTTGCCGTCGGGATTCATCGCAACGGAGGGATTGTCCTGAATGTCCGTCGTGTACGAATTGATGTGGAACTCCGCCCCGTTGGGATTCCCATCCGGATCGAAGCGCTGTCCGGAGATCCCGCGGTAGTCCGCCGGGGTATTCGCGCCGTAGGCGACGACGAATGCGCCGGACCCGTCGACGGCGATCGAGGGATTTTGCGCGGCCGACGAGCTGGCGAGAAACTCGTTGCCGATCGCCGTGCCCGAGGAGTCGAAACGTCGGGCCAGGATCGCCCCGGTACCCAGGACCGGGCCTTGCCAGGCGACGACGAAATTGCCGCCGTCGTCGTATCCGACGCCGGAACTGTCCCGGAGCCCGGTGGTCGACGTATTGATCTGGAACTCGGAACCGACCCGTGCCCCGTTCGCCGCGAATCGCTGGCCGAGGATGTAACTGGCGGACCCGCCATGGAAGCTGCCGTCGGTCCAGGCGACCACGAAATTGCCCGACCGATCTTCGGCGACCGACGGATTGAATCGCAGCCCGGTCGTGTGGGTATTGATTGGGAACTCGGAGCCGATCTTGCCGAACTTCGGGATGGGACCCGGCAGCATCCCCAGTCGTTGGCCAAGCACCTGTGTATCGGTGCCGTCGGTGCCGGTCCACACCACGACGTAGCTGCCATTGCTGCCCGCGGTGATCGCCGGAGCGAGGGCCTCGAGGGTCGTCGTGCTGCCGTTGACCAGGAACTCCGCGCCGAGCCGTTCCCCGGTATTGCTGAATCGTTGTCCGATGATCCCGGAGCCGACGCTGCCTTCGTCCGGGCTCCTCCAGACCACCACGAAGCTCCCGTCGGGCGCGGAGGCGACGGCGGGCTGGTAGTGCGAGCCCGTCGTGTAGGAATTGACCTCGAACTCTCCGCCGAGCGGAAGATCCTGGGCCGAGAGCACGGTGGTCGCCGCGACCGCGAAGGACAGCAGGAGGGTCTTAGGGTTCATAAAGCCTCAGCCCGAATCCATTCGCGATGAATTTCGCGATGGCCTCGCGCGACGGGACGCGACGGACAGTACGCCGTCGCCGTGCATCCGTCCACGCCGCCCTTCGCCCACAGAAAGTGGATGTGCTTGCAGAAAGCGTTTGAGACGGGAACGTCGGAGAAGTGGAGGTCCGGCGATCCCGCGTCGCACGGGTACGAACGTCCCTTCGTCGGGTCCGGTCCGGACGTCCGCGGGACGGCGTTGCCCCGC
>DATBFX010000554.1:0-3225 GCA_036558305.1 Thermomicrobiales bacterium
CCGCGCCCTTGAGGACGGCGCTGAAGGGCGTGCACGCGTCTCCCCCCAGGATTGGGGGGCCGGGGGGGCCGACAAGCCAGTCTTCGACACCATCGTGGTGGTGACGGATAGGAGGGTGTTGGACAAGCAGATTCGGGACACGATCAAGCAGTTTGCGCAGGTGTCGGCGGTGGTGGGGGCGGCGGAGCGGTCGGGGGATTTGCGGCGGTTTTTGGAAGAGGGGAAGAAGATCGTCATTACGACGGTGCAGAAGTTTCCGATGATCGTGAAGGAGATCGGGGACGATCACCGGGGGCGGCGATTCGCGATCGTCATCGACGAGGCGCATTCGAGTCAGGGCGGGCGGACGTCGGCGAGTCTGAACGTGGCGCTGTCGGAGCACGGGGCGGCGGAGGACGACGAGACGATCGAGGACCAGATCAACCGGGTGATGGAATCGCGGAAGATGCTGACGAATGCGAGCTATTTCGCGTTCACGGCGACGCCGAAGAACAAGACGTTGGAGATCTTTGGGGAGCGGCAGGTCGAGGGGGACGAAGTTCGGCACCGGCCGTTCCACGGCTACACGATGAAGCAGGCGATCCAGGAGGGGTTCATCCTGGACGTGTTGAAGACCTACACGCCGGTCGAGAGTTACTACCGGTTGATGAAGACGGTCGAGGACGATCCGGAGTTCGACGTCAAGCGGGCGCAACGGAAGTTGCGGCGCTACGTGGAGGGGCACGAGCACGCGATCCGGCAGAAGGCCGAGATCATGGTCGATCACTTTCACGGGCAGGTGATCGCGCGGAAGAAGATCGGTGGGCGGGCGCGGGCGATGGTGGTGACGAGCGGGGTCGAGCGGGCGATCCACTATTTCCACGCGATCGATGCGTATTTGAGGGAGCGGAAGAGCCCGTACCGGGCGATCGTGGCGTTTTCGGGGGAGCACAAATACGGCGATCGGGAGGTGAGCGAGGGATCGCTGAACGGGTTCCCGAGCGGGTTCATTCCGGAGCGGTTCCGGGAGGATCCGTACCGGTTCCTGGTGGTGGCGGACAAGTTTCAAACGGGGTACGACGAGCCGCTGTTGCACACGATGTACGTGGACAAGCAACTTGCGGGGATCAAGGCGGTGCAGACGCTGTCGCGGTTGAACCGGGCGCACCCGCAGAAGGACGACACGTTCGTGCTCGACTTCATGAACGACGCCGAGACGATCGAGCTGGCGTTCGGCGATTACTACCGGACCACGATCCTCAGCGGCGAAACCGACCCGAACAAGCTGCACGATCAGCAGGCGGACCTCGACGGGTACCAGGTCTACGGGTGGGACGAGGTCGAGGCGCTGGTCGCGCTCTTTATCGGCGGGGCGGAGCGGGACAGGTTGGACCCGATTTTGGACGTCTGCCGACAGCGGTACGTGGACGATCTGGACGAGGACGGGCAGGTCGAGTTCAAGGGGAAAGCGAAGGCTTTCGTGCGGACGTATGGATTTCTGGCGTCGGTGCTGCCGTACAGCAATGCCGAGTGGGAGAAGTTGTCGATCTTCCTGAATTTCCTGATTCCGAAGTTGCCGGCACCGAAGGAGGACGATCTCTCCAAAGGGATCTTGGAGACGATCGACATGGAGAGCTACCGGGTGGAGGTGCGGGCGTCGCTGAGGATCGCGCTGCCGGATGCGGAGGCGACGATCGAGCCGGTGCCGACGGGAGCCGGCGGGCGGATGCCCGAGGCGGAGTTGGATCACCTGAGCAACATCGTGAGGACGTTCAACGAGCAGTTCGGCAATACCGATTGGAAGGACGCGGACCGGATTCGGAAGGTGATCGCGGAGGAGATTCCGCCGAAGGTGGCGGCGGACCGGGCGTACCAGAACGCGATGCGGAACTCGGACAGGCAGAACGCGCGGATCGAGCACGACGCGGCGTTGGAGCGGGTGGTGGGCGATCTGATGGCCGACCACATCGAGTTGTTCAAGTTGTTCCAGGACGATCCGACGTTCAAGAAGTGGTTGGGGGACGTGATCTTTCGGGCGACGTACCAGGTAGGGACAGAATAACGAGAAGCGAAATGCGTTCGGCGAGAGCGATCGCATCGACGGTTCGAAAGGCGCCTCTCCTCGGTTTCCCGGGGGGGCGTTTTTCGAGTCTGGCGCGGGAGTCCAGCAGGCGGCGCAGCCCCGGTATGAGCACCAGCTTGCCAGGTGGCCGGTTGGGGCGGTCTGTGCCCGCGCGGCTGTCCCGGCCGCCGTCGATGCGGTGCTGGGCGGCGGCGGCCGGATCTGACCCGGCGACACCGGCCGCCTCGGCCGCAACGGGGTGACGTCGGGAACGGCATGCCCTTCGCTCCGTCGAGAGCGTCGCGGGACCGACCGCGCGTGCTCAACCCTGCGAGCGGCAACGCAGAGACCGTGCTTCCGAGCGATACCTTGTGGCGTTGACGTGGGATGGCGCGTCTCGCATGATGCACGCACACGCATCGTCGCCGTCGCAGGATTCGTCATGGCCGACCCGACGCCCACCGACCGCAATCGTATCCATCCGGTGGCCCCGGTGCCGCTCCCGCTCCGGGAGCGCGCCGAGCCGCGCCTGCCCTTGGCGCTCACCAGTTTCGTGGGGCGGGAGCGGGAGCTCTCGGCGGTGTGCGACGCGGTGCAACGTGCCGATGTCCGGCTGGTGACGCTGACCGGACCCGGCGGGGTGGGCAAGACCCGGATCGCGCAGGCCGTCGCCGCCGAGGTCGCCGCGGCCTTCCCGGACGGGGCGTGGTTCGTCGGCCTGGCTGAGGTCCGCGACCCGGCGCTCGTTGCCCCGGCAATCGCCCAGGCATTCGGCGTCTGGGAGGGCGGCGACGCGCCGCTCGTCGATCGGCTCGCGCTGGTGCTCCGCGACCGGCGACTGTTGTTGCTGCTCGACAACGTCGAGCACGTCGTCACGTCGGCACCGGTCGTCACCACGCTGCTCGGCGCCTGTCCGGGACTGACAATCCTGGCCACCAGCCGGGTGCGGCTGCGCGTGTCAGGTGAGCACGAGTACGTGGTGCCGCCGTTGGACGTGGCCGCGCCCGCGCGGGCAGACGCTGCGGCGGATGAGGGCAGGTCGGAAGCCGTCCGCCTCTTTGCCGCTCGGGCGCAGGCGGTGGAGACCGGTTTTGCGCTGACGGAGGCGAACGCCGGCATGGTGGCGGACATCTGCCGCCGCCTCGACGGTTTGCCGCTGGCCATCGAGTTGGCCGCCGCCCGCG
>DATBFX010000555.1:0-1544 GCA_036558305.1 Thermomicrobiales bacterium
TCACCCGGTGAAGCCGAACGGCGATCTCCCCGATCGTGTCCGGTCTGACTTCCTCCGCCGGCACCCGGGCCATGAACTCGTACACCCGCCGGTCGGTGAGGAAGTGACCGTGCTCATCCGGTGGGCCCTTGGGGTTGGGGAAGGATCGCTGCACACCCAGATCGGGGAGGGCGCCTGCATGGAGGAGCCGGTCGCCCAGAGTCACCTCGTAGGCGTTGCCGCCGGGGAACCCCGTCGCCTGACCCAGCGGGCCGTCGACGAGATGGCTCTCCACGACCGAGAGCCTTCCGTCCGTCACGCGGACCCGCAACCGGACGTACTGCTCGGGCCCGGCGGACGACCTGGCGCCACCGCGGCCGCGCCGTGGTTGCTGGTCGCCGAAATCGATCTCCCCGGAGGGCTTCCGCGGGCGCCGGACCTTGGCCGCGTCGAACGACGGCTTGACCTGATCCGCCCGCCGGCCCTTTCCGGGCTTCGGCATCTTGCCGGTCTTGCTCTGCCCCCGGTACCTCGGGATCTCCGCCTCGGGCGTTTCGGCGCCCTCGGGGGGAACCGCCGGCTTGCTCGGGCGCTTCTCGTCCAGCCGGATCGCTGTTGTCCGCTTCGCCTTCTTCACGACCGCCTCCTCACCAGTTCCGGCCGTATCGGTAGTCGCGGATCCACCGGTAGTAGATGCGGTCGAGACTGTACCCGCGCCGGCCGTTGACGACTCCGAACCAGTCGGTGTTGTGGACGTACAGGTGCGGCTGCCCGGACACGCCGCTGAACCGCGCCACCTCGAAGGCGTCGGACGGGCCGAGATTCCATTCGCCCACCCAGTCTCCGATGAAGCTCGCGCCGAGCCCCGCACCCGACGAGATCATCCTGCCGAGATACTCCTCGGCCCAGTCCTGGTAGTTCCAGGCCCAGAGGTCGCAGCGGCCGTTGCCGTCGATGTCGGCCGCGAAGAATCGGTCGTGCCGGGCCAGGCCGCCCCACCCGGGGACGTCGCCGTCGTATCGATTCACGTACGCGAGACCGTTGCCGGCGGCCCGGAACATGCCGAGGTAGGGCATCGACCAATCGTCTCCGTTGAAGATGAAGACGTCACAGCGTCCGTCGCCGTCGAAGTCTCCGAGGATCAACCGGTCGTTCCGGGCGAGACCGCCCCAACCCGGGATGTCGCCGTCGTAGCGCGCGGTCATCGTCAGCCCGGACGCGCCGGCGCGGAAGAGCCCGACGTAGGCCATCGACCAGTCGTCCCCGTTGAAGATGACGACGTCGTCGCGGCCGTCGCCGTTCAGGTCTCCGACGAACAGCTCGTCGTGCCGCGCGAGGCCGCCCCAGCCCGGGATGTCGCCGTCGTAGCGGTTCGTCAGGTAGAAGCCGCTGCCCGTGCTGCGCAGCAGGCCGACGTAGGTCATCGACCAGTCGTCGCCGTTGAAGACGACCAGGTCGTCGCGGCCGTCGCCGTTCAGGTCGGCACGGAAGAAGCGGTCGTTGCGCGCGAAGCCGCCCCAGCCCGGGATGTCGCCGTCGTAGCGCGCGATCAGCCGGAGGCCGCC
>DATBFX010000556.1:0-6622 GCA_036558305.1 Thermomicrobiales bacterium
GTTGCGGAAGTTCTTCCGCCGCGAAGAATACGGTCTGTCCTGTGCCGCGGCGGCGGAAAAGTTGGCGACCATCCGCGTCGACGACGTACGCCCACTCAACCGTCGCATGCTGGAGATGGCGCTCCGCCTCTTCGATCGTCCTGCCATTCGCGGAGAGTCGGCGCGAGCCAGTCAGCCGTCGATGAAGCCGATCCGGCAGATCGCGCATCCGTCGTGATCCCCGGTCTCGGCTACACCGCCATCGCCCGCCCCGCCACTCCCTCTGTCCGTAGTCGAGCCAGGCACACGGCCGTTCGGCTGAGCCCCTCTTCAAAGATGTGGGGTGTCTGACCGATCCCGATCCGCAGATGCCCCTCGAACCCGAACGCCGAACCGGGCGCGAGCATCACGCTGTACTCGGCGGCCAGCTTGTTCGAGAGGTCCAACGAGGGCATGTCGAGGTTGTAGCGCATCAGCGCCAGCAGCCCGGCGCGCGGGCGCGTCCAGGAGACGAGATCGGCCTGCTCCGCGAACCAGGCATCGGCCGTCGCCAGGTTCGCCGCCACGATCTCGTGGTTGCGGACAACGATCCGGTCGCGCAGACGCAGCGCCACGTCGGCGAGGGCGTCGCTCAACCGGGCCGGTGCCAACGAGATGTAGTCCCGGGTACCCCAGCAGCGGCGGACGATTTCCTCGGTCGCCGCGATCCAGCCGATCCGCAGACCGGGCAGTCCGAACGGTTTCGAGAACGTGCCGACGCTGATCGCCGTCGTCCCCAGATCCCGCATCGGCGGCGCCAGCGGCTCCCCGCCGGGCAGGTCGAGCCAGCGGTACGCCTCATCCGCGAGCACGTACGCCCCGACCGACTCGGCCAACCGGGAAATCCGCTCCAGGTCCGCGGCCGAGAGGATGGCCCCGGTCGGGTTGTGCGGCGTGTTGGCGACAATCAACTTCGTCTCGGGCGTCACCAGCCGCTCCAACTCGCCGAGGTCGAACCGGAACCCGTCCTCCTCGTTCAGCTTCCAGAGCGCGACGTCGCACCCGATCGCCTTGGCGACGGCATACAACTGCTGATACGCCGGATAGACCGCCACCACCCGATCGCCGGCGTCGAGCAGCGAATTGAAGAGGAGGTAATTCGCCTCGATCGCCCCGGTCGTCACCAATACCTCGTCGGGGCTGACGTCCGCGTATGTTGCCGCGATCGTCTCTCGCAACTGCTGCGTACCCCGCGCCTCCGTGTAGCCGAGGCGAAGATCCAGCAGCCGCGCCAGCGTCTGATCCCGCTCCGCCGTCGGCAGCAGGTCGAGCAACTCGTTGACGGTCATCGGGTAGATCCCGCTCTCCGCGATGTCGTAGTCGACCTTCACCTCCCAGGTCGACATCCACCGTTCGAGCGCAAAGGTCTCGACTTTCACGGTTGTTCTCCTGTTCGCGCAAGATGCCAGACGCGCATCGGCCGATTACGTCCTGGCATCCGAGTCTCTGCTGTGGGTGCCATCCGGGATGATGAGTGCCGCGAGGAAAGACCGTCAAGGTGCGCGTCCGCATCTCTTGCGATTCATTCGCGCGAGGTCTCGATCGTCTGCGGACGGTCGCGGGATTCGATTGCTTCCACGAGCCGTACCCTCCGTGCCAGCGCCCGGCTGATCTCCTGGTCGTTGTGGCCTCGAATCAGGGTATGCGCGGGGTTGCCTACCAGTGGATCGTACTCGACACGGAAACCGAGATTCTTCGGATGAATCGCCTCGAATGCGCCGAGACGAAATCCGACACGACCAGCACGGTCAACGCTCGTCTGCGGATCAGTCAGACGAGCAAGGTCCACCGAGATCTCGGTCTCGAAAGCTCCGCCTCGCTTGAACGCGCTTGAATTGACCGTTCCGTCTGGGTTGATCTGATGACGGGCCAGGCGCCGATAGAGGACGTCGTCGTCTCGGATCTGTTCGGGCGCTTCGGGTTTGCGACTACCGCTGGAGGACGTCACGAATCCGCCCGAGGGTCTCTTGGGGATTGGAGCCGGTCAGGGGATCCGACTTCGTGATCGTCAGTTCTCCCCGCTCCACCAGGTAATTCATCGTTCCCCGGGGGCCGATTTCCACCTCGATCGCCCCCCCCGGGCCGCGCCATTCGAACTGGACCCCGCCATCCGCCAGCGGCGCGGCAGCCCACGGAATCGTCCCCTCGTCCACGAGATAGCCAAGTTGGTCCCACAGGGCACCGAGGAGAAGATGACCGGCGGAGACGGCTGCCGCGGTCGGGCGGAGCGCGCCATAGGAATCCCAGTCATCCTCAAGTTGCGCAATCTCGTCGAGGGTCTCGCGGGCCGATCGGAGCAATTGCTGCCCGTGTGCCAGTTGGGCCAGTTGCTCTTCCAACGAACTGACGCGCCCACGGAGTTGGAGCACTGTCGCATCTGAAACCATGATCACCGCCTTTGTCGCTGCATCCGATACAACGCCGGCGCAGCATCACGGCTCATTACTGCCAGAGCGACAAGCCAATGTCAACTCGCGATTATTCAAGCAACTCGCTGAGTGGTTGCGTATCGAATGCGTTGCCACCTGCCCGGACGACTAGGCCCCTCGCTCGTCACCCAGGCGATGGCGCCCAACGCGGCCCGTTCTACGCTTCTGCCATGGAATTGACCGACCCGGCGGAAGACAGTCGCAGCCGGGATCGCAAAAGAAGGAACCTTGACATGAGCGACACGTTGAACGCGGCCGAAACCGGCGTCCTCGGCCGGTTGTCGGACGAACTCGCCGAGGCGGTCGAACGAGCCGGCGCCGGCACCGTCACGGTCTTCGCCCGGCAGCGTCTCCCCGCGACCGGCATCATCTGGAGCGAGGACGGTCTGATCGTCACCGCCAACCACGTCGTCGAGCAAAGCGACGACATCAAGGTCGGTCTGCCGGACGGCCGCACCGTCGCCGCAACCCTGAGCGGCCGCGACGCCGGCAGCGACATCGCCCTCCTGAAAGCCGATGCGACCGACTTGACACCCCCCGCGCGGTCCGACACCGACGTCCGCCCCGGCAACCTCGTCCTCGCCGTCGGCCGCCCGGGACCGAGCGGACCGATGGCCTCGTTCGGCGTCGTCAGCACGGTCGGCGGTTCCTGGCGCTCGCACCGCGGCGGCACCGTCGAGGGCTACATCCGCGCCGACGTCGCGATGCTGCCCGGTTTCTCCGGCGGTCCGCTGGTCGACGTCGATGGCCGCATCCTCGGTCTCAATTCCTCCTCCCTCGGTCGCGGCGGCGGCTTGACGATCCCCAACGCGGCGATCGACACGATCGTCAACGGACTCAAGAGCCACGGCAAAGTGCGGCGCGGCTTCCTCGGTATCGGCGCCCAGGCCGTCGGGATCAATCCCCGCCTGGCCGGCGAACTCGGTCTGACCCAGGAGCACGGTCTGGTCGTCGTCAACATCGAAGCCGACGGCCCGGCCGAGCGCGACGGACTCCTTCTCGGCGACATCATCGTCGCCATCGCCGGTCTGCCGGTCGGCAGCGTCGAAGAACTCCAGGATCGCCTCTCCGGCGACCTCGTCGGCACGGCGGTACCGGTCCGGCTCATTCGCGGCGGCGCCATCAACGAGGTCGCGGTGACGGTCGGCGAACGGCAGTGAACAGGGGTCGGGGGTCAGGACGGAAATCTTCTTCTGATCCCTGTCCCCTGACCCCCGACCCCTTCGCCTATCATTCACGAAAAGGAACGGCCAGAAGCAGATGGTCACCATGCTAGAGCAGGGCGTTTTCTCCGGGACAGTTTCGGCAGCGGTGCACGCGGTCGCGCGGAAGGTGCGCGACTCGGTCGTCCTCGTCTATCACCGGGGTGGCAACGGCGCCGGCGTCATCTGGCGCGACGACGGCCGCATCGTCACCAACAGCCACGTCGTCGGCACCGACGGCCGGACCGAGATCGTCCTCGCCGACGGCCGCAAGTACGTCGGCATCGTCGCCGCCCGCCACCCGACGCGCGACCTCGCCCTCGTCAAGATCGCCGAGGAAGGCCTCCCGGCGATCGAAGTCGGCGACTCCTCGACGGTGCGACCGGGGCAACTCGCGCTCGCGATCGGGCATCCGCTCGGGTTCCGCGACGCCGTCACCGCCGGCATCGTCGTCGCGGCCGGTCAGGCGGCGACCGACAGCGGTCCGCGCACCGGCGATTACCTGCAATCCGACGTCACCCTTGCCCCCGGTAACTCCGGCGGGCCGCTGGTGGACGCCTGGGGTCGCGTCATCGGCGTCAACTCGATGGTCGCCGGCAAACTCGCGCTCGCCATCCCCAGCCAGGCCGTCGAGCGCTTCGTCGGCGGCGGTACCGCGAGCGGCGTCATCGCCTTCATCGGCGTTAACGGCGTGGTCGTCCCGCTGCGCCGCGACGACCATGCGGTCGGCTTCTTGCTGACCGAGATCGTCGAGGGGACGCCGGCCGACCGCGCCGGTCTGATCGTCGGCGACGTCATCGTCGGTATCGGCGAGACACCGGTCGTCGACCAGGAATCGGTCCCGGCCGCGATCATGCGCCTGACGCCCGGTGACGCCGTCACCTTTTCCGTCCTCCGCGGCGGCGAACCGCGATCGTTCGTCGTCGTCCCGACCGAGCGGGCGTGAGCGAGACGACGACCCTCACCCCCGGCCGCCACCCAAGGGGTCCCCGGCCCGGTGCGCGGGAGAGGGGGGATTCGCGCATGCTGCGCGTCGTGGTGGCAGCCGGTTACCCGTCGGTGCGGGCGGGGCTCTCGATGCTGCTCGGGCGGGCGTCCGACATCCAGCCGGTCGAGTCGGGACCGGCGTTTGTCGAGACGGCGGAGAACGCACCCGACGCCATCGTGGTGGACGTCAACAGCACCGGGGAGGAGGCGATCGACGCGCTGAGCGATGCCTACCCCGACGCGCCGCTCGTCCTCGTCGGGGGCGATCCGGCGACGGACGGACCGGGGTTGTCCGCCGGTGCCGTCGCGTATCTCCCACCCGAGGCCGACGCGGCGACGCTGGCGGCGGCGGTGCGCGGTGTCGCGCTTGGTCTGACCGTCGTCGATCCGGCGCTGATCGTCGCCGCGGGCGTCCACATCCACAGCCGGTCGCCGGCCGATCCCGCGGTCCCCGCCGGCGAGCCGCTGACGACAAGAGAGCGAGAAGTCCTCGAACTGGTCGCCGCCGGTCTGCCGAACAAGACGATCGCCCGCGAACTCGGCATCAGCGAGCACACCGCCAAATTCCACGTCGGCTCCCTCCTCGCCAAACTCGGCGCCGCCAGCCGCACCGAAGCCGTCACCATCGCGACGCGTCGCGGCTTGCTGGCGGTGTGACATCGCGCCCCGAAACACGACCCGTCACGACGTGAGAGGGGCGCGGGATTGACCGGTGTCAACAAGATCGACCACGTCGCGATCGGGGTGCGCAGCATCGCCGAATCTCGCAAAGCCTTCGAAGGCATTGCCGGCCGCCTCGCTCGTCGACCACGTGATCGCGGCCGTGGTGGCGGTGACGTCCTCGACCCCGATCGCGCTGAGTTTCGGTCCGGCTCCCGCCGGAGCGAGCACGATCAACCGGGGCGCATCATCGGCCGCGACCAAACGGACGCGGGCGGCGGCCGCCAGCGCGGCGACCAGCCCCAGACCGAACGTCCGGCGGGTCGCCGCGCGCTTGGCCAGCCCATCGACCCGATCGACGTTCATGCTCATCCTCCACGACCGGCGACGCCGTGTCCAGTTCGACCGGGCGATGAGGCGCGAACTGGATAGACGAAGGCGAAAGATCGGGTCGACGTCACGTCGCTCATCGATGCTTTTGGACGCATGAGCGTCCGGCGGTGTCGCCGCGGCCGGGCCGACAAAGGACGTCGGTCATGCCGGATCTGCCTGTGCCTAGATCGCGGAGCAACCGGACCGACAGAAGGATGACCCGTCGGGGAAATGGCAGCAGAGCCGGCCATCGGCGCAGTCCCCGTCGGAAGCGCACGGGTTCATGCACGTGGTCGGAGCCAGGTCGTTCGAACCCCAATCCTGACAGTGACCGGAGCAGCACTCCGCGTGCTGAGCGCATCCGACGTCGTCGGCCAGACAAGAGAACTCTTCTTCCGCGCCGTCGCAGGTCAAGAAGCACAGCGATTCCGTGCACCAATCGGCGAGCACGCATGCCTCGCCCGTGCCGCAGTCCGCGTCGCCCGTGCAAGGCCGCTGGTGGCGGCACTGTGCATTGGTGCCGAACGTGAAGAGGCAGACTCCGCCGCCGTTCTCGGTGCTACAGAAGCAGTAATTGTGTATCCCCTGTGCGCTCTTGTCGGGGCCGCACTCCCCACCGCCCGGCCGACACCCGTATTTCCACGCCTTGCTCGTCACGAAGGAGCGGTCGGCGTGGGTGGCGTGGGTGCCGTTGGCGTTGCGGGAGCGGACTCGGTAGTGGTAGGTCGTCGCCGGTGCGAGCCCCGTCAACGCGGCCCGGTGGTCCATCACCAAGGCGGCGTCGGTGACCGCCTGCCCGAGATCGGCGGTCTCGCCGTACTCGACGGTGCCGTCCGCCGCCTCGCTCGTGGTCCAGACGACGGTCGCCGCGGTGGCGGTGACGTCCTCGACCCCGATGGCGCTCAGCTTCGGGCCGGTCGTCGGCGGCGCCAGCACGACCAGGCGCGGCGCGTC
>DATBFX010000557.1:0-8295 GCA_036558305.1 Thermomicrobiales bacterium
TGCCTCGAATTCCACGGCACCGACGTCCCCTTCTGGGACGCCCTCGTCGGCACCGGCACCCCGCTCATCGCCGGTGGTAAGGTGCGGGTGCCCGAGGCGCCGGGCATCGGCGTCGAACTCGACCTGGAAACCGTTCGCCGCTACGCTGCTCCGGGCGAACCGATCTTCGGCGACCCTCCCGCGCGTTGAACAACTCCATGCGTAGGGAAGCACCATGGTCTTTTCCATCGACGCGAGACCGTCGGATTCGCCCTTCGTCAACGAAATCTGGCGTGCCCGCAGCGAGCGCGCCGGGTCGTTCGTCTCGATCGCCGCCACCCAGTGGGAGATGGTCGTGACGAGACACCACGGCAAGCTCACCACGCTGACCGTGCGAGGGCCAGAAACGACCGCGACGCCCCTCTCCTATCCTGAGGACGGGGAGTGGTGCGGCATCCGCTTCAGGGTCGGCACCTTCCTGCCGCCGCTACCCGTCGGCGACCTCGTCGATCGCGGGGTGAGCCTGCCGGAGGCAGGCAGCCAATCCTTCTGGCTCCAGGGAGCGGCCTGGCAGTTCCCGGACTACGAGAACGCGGACACGTTCGTCGATCGTCTCGTCCGCGAAGGTATCCTCGCCCACGACCCCGTGGTCGAGACCGCCCTGAAAGGCCACCCGACCGACGTCTCCCGGCGCTCCGTGCAGCGCCGCTTCGTGGAGACAACCGGGCTAACCCAGAACACGATTCGCCAGATCGAACGCGCCCGCCGTGCGATGACCCTCCTCCAGCAAGGCGTCGCGATCCTCGATGTTGTCCATGAGGCCGGTTATTACGATCAGCCGCACCTGACCAGGTCGCTGAAGCGGTGGCTCGGCCAAACGCCGGCGCAAATCGTCGGCGCGATCCAGACCGGTCAGTTGTCGTTTCTGTACAAGACACTGCCCGTCTTCTCGGTCAGAATCGGAAAGCAGACGTCCGATCGAGAGCAACCGGAGCAGGAACGATGAGAAAAGTGATCGTCTCGACCTACGTGACCCTGGACGGCGTGATTCAGCCCCTGGATTGGTCCGCCGAGTACCCGAGTCAGGTGTCGCGCGAAGAGCGTGGGCAGTACGCGCGCGATCTCCTCTTCAACGCCGACGCCCTACTCCTGGGGCGAGAGACCTACGAGATCTTCGCCCAGGTCTGGCCCACCAGAACCGCCGCCGACGACGGACCGGGGGAAGCGGGGTCCACCGACCGGATCAACAGTCTCCCCAAGTACGTCGCCTCGACCACGCTGCAAGAACCCCTCGCCTGGAACAACTCGACCCTGCTCAAGGGCGACGTCCCGGAGGAGGTCGCCAGGCTGAAGCAGCAACCCGGTCAGTCGATCATCATGTACGGTTGTGGCGAGCTCGCGCGCACCCTGCTGGAGCACGACCTCATCGACGAGTTCCTGTTCTGGGTCTACCCGGTCGTCCGCGGCAGCGGTACCCGCCTCTTCGGAGGCGCTACGAGGGCGGACCTCAGACTCGTCGAGACCCGAGCGTTCGGCGCCGGTTTTGCCGTCCTCACCTGTCAACCGACGAGAAACGAGTGACGAACGAGTGCCCCGTCTCGTCCCCGATTGGCCGACTCTCTCGATAAATGGCATGGAGCCGCGGCGGCTCTCTGGCTCTTCCTCGGCATCCATGAGCGAGCTATGCTCTCAGCCGAGCGCGAACCGAGTGGCGCCCACGGAGAGGAGTTCGCGCGAACGGGAAGGACACCCCGGCATGGCCGTTCACCTGGACGCGATCAGTATCACCGTCGAGGACATGGCGCGGTCGCTTGCGTTTTACCGCCGGTTGGGCCTGGACCTCCCGCCCGAACGCGACCGCGAGCCGCACGTCGAGACCGCTCTTCCCTCGGGCCTGCGGGTGCTCTGGGATACCGAGGAGAGCCTGAAGCAGGTCGTGCCGGGTTTCCAACCCCCGGTTCCGGGCGGCCAGCGGATCGGCCTCGCCTTCCTGGCCGGCAGCCCCGCCGA
Source organism: Thermomicrobiales bacterium (assembly GCA_036558305.1). Classification (GTDB taxonomy): domain Bacteria; phylum Chloroflexota; class Chloroflexia; order Thermomicrobiales; family UBA6265; genus DATBFX01. The sequence goes on from DATBFX010000557.1 coordinate 1,990, forward strand.
GGTCGATGCCCTCTACGACGAACTCATCTCGCTCGGCCACAAGGGCGAGCACGCGCCGTGGGACGCGATCTGGGGCCAGCGCTACGCCATCGTCCGGGACCCGGACGGCAACGAGGTCGCCCTCTTCGCCCCCCTGTCCTGACCGCCTACCGTTCCACCGCCTCCACCCGCGCCGACGCTGGTACCAACAGCACCGGCGCCTTCCCCTCCCGGATCAGCTTCTCGGCGGTGCTACCCAGCAGCCAGCGGCGGAAACCGCTGCGGCCGTGACTGGTCATCACGACCAGGTCGCCCTCCTGCGTCGCGTCCTCGATGACGAGTACGGGAGGACCCTCGACCACGGCGGTCGTCACCGGCACCCCGCCGGTCCCCGCCTCCTTCGTCGCGTCGTCCAGATTGGCGCGCGCCGCCGTCTTCAACTCGTCCTCGATCTCCGTGTAGATCTCGCCGGAATAGCCGTCGACACCGACGGGAGTCGGCATCACCAGTGCCGACGGGTTGATCGCCTGGAGCAGGTGAACCGGGATCTTCAGGTGTGTCGCGATTGCGGTCGCCACCGGTAGCGCCTCGGCCGCCAGCGGCGAACCGTCGAGCGGCACCAGCAGACGCCGGATCTCGACGGGGCCGACGTCCGCATTGGCGTCGCTGGGTCGCACGATCAAGACCGGTACGTGCGAGGCGCGGGAGACGCGATCGGCGACGCTGCCGAACCTCAGACGGGCAACGGCGCCGCGACCGTGGCTCGCCATCACGATCAGCCCGCACCCGAACCGGTCCACCGCCGCCAGAATCTCCTCGGCCGGATCGCCCGCGGCGACCTCGAAGCGCGGTTCCGCGGGAAGGGCGGCACTCCACCGGCTCGCCGCGTCGCGCAGCGCGGTTTCCGCCGCCGAGTGCTTGGTCCGGTCGACCTCGGCCGCCGTCGTCTTGACGTGACCGGTCAGCGACCGCACCGGCTCCGCCTCCGCCGTCACCTCGAAGAAGACGATCTCGCCGTCGGTCCCGGCGAGCGCCGCGCCGTACGGAATCGCCTGCTCGGCGAGCGGCGACCCGTCGAGCGGCACCAGAACGCACGTCTTACCCGCAACCTCGGCCAAGTTGGCCCCCTTTCATCCTCTGTCCACCGACCGTCCTCGCCGGCGCACCGGCGAACGGCCCTCCTGACCCGTCAGCATACGACGAATGGCACGATCGGGCGAAGGCATCGGGAAGCAGGGAATGGGAAAAAGGAGAAGCGACCCCTCGACCTGTTCCCTGTGCCCCATTGTCACGCCCAAACATGCGAAACCAATGGCATCTCGCGTGCGTAGCTAGGTAATGAGACGCGGTCACGCGGGGGGCGTGCACGCGTCGAATGCGGTCCTGGGTAGAACCCGAGTGCCGAGGTCCGCCTGCTGGGGGGAAGGCAACCATGAGCGGCCAACGTCCTCGCTCGGAGCCGTCGCGCTTCCGATACGCCTCGCTTCTCTTGGTCGCGCTCGTCGCGATGGCCGGGCTGGCGATCTCCGTGGTTCCGCACGGCGCGGGCGCGGCCGATTTCGCCGTCGGCGACACGGTCGTCGTCGATACCGATGCCCTCAACCTGCGTGCCGATGTCGGCACCGACGCCGATGTGGTGACGGTCCTTGAGAACGGTACCACCGCCACCGTCACCGACGGACCGCAGGACGCGGATGGCTACACCTGGTACAAGCTCGACGTTGCAGACGGCTCGGCCGGATGGGCCGCCGGCGATTTCCTCGCGCTCGCCGGGGCCCAAGATCCCGGTTTCGCCGAGGGGGATCGGGTCGCCGTGGTCGACGGTGCACTCAACCTGCGCGACGACGCCGGTCTCTCCGCCAACATCCTCGACGTGATGGCCGACGGTTCCACCGCCACGGTCCTGAGCGGTCCCGTCTCCGCCGACGGACTCCCCTGGTACCAACTCGACACCGACGACTACGGTCAGGGGTGGGCGGCCGGCGGGTTCCTCGCCCTGGCGAGCGACGAGACCTTCCCGGTCGACGCCGCGTTGATCGTCCAGACCGGCGACGGCAGCAACCTCAACCTGCGCGAAGAACCGACCATCGACGGCGCCTTGATCGACAAACTGCCCGACGGGTCCCGCGTGGTGGTCCTCGATGGACCGCAAAGCGCCGACGGCTACGACTGGTACCAACTCGACACCGACCTCGGCACCGGCTGGGCCGCCGGCGAGTTCCTCGCCGCTCCGACCGACGCGATCGCGGTCGGCGACACCGTGACCGTCGTCGACGGCACCCTCAACCTCCGCGACGACGCCGGGCTTTCCGCCAACGTCATCGACCAACTTCCCGACGGCACCGTCCTCGAGGTGAGCGACGGCCCGGTCAGCGCCGACGGCTACACCTGGTTCGAGGTCTCCAACGACGACTTCGGCCCCGGCTGGGTCGCCGGCGAATTCCTCGAGGTCAACGCGAGTACCGGCGACGAAACGCCGACCACGACCGCCACGACGACTGCCACCGCGACCGAAACCCCACCGCCGACGCCGACGGGAACGCCGGTTTAGCGGTCGACTCCGGCGGCGGTTGCGGGAGAGCGGTCGTTCGAATCGATCTGACACTGAGGGCGGGGGCCAGGAAGCTCCCGCCTCGGCCTTCAGGGGTCAAGACCCAGCGACGGACGCGTCCGGGCGGCCCCAGAGACGAGGGCTCTGGAAAACGGCCGTGGTCGCCCCGGCGTTTTCGAAGGCAACGCCGATCTGCGCCGTCCCGTCGGGGCACGGCACCGCCAGGACCAGGTCTTGCCAGCCGGTACCGTCCTTTGCGGTCGTGCGGGATTCTTCGCCGAGCACGCCGCCATCAGTGGCAAGACAGCGGACCGTGGCGCGGGCGCCGGTGGCCTTACCATCCGCGCGCGCCTCGACGTCCAGGGTGTACAGCCCGGACGATGCCGGAGCCGCTGCGCCCGCGGTGATCGGACCGGCGCCCTTGGGGATCGTCAACGCCTGGTCATCGGCAAAACCGAGATCGAGGGATTGGCCGAGGCGTGCGTCGGGCCGGGCGTAGAGTTCCATCTCCATGCCGGTATAGCCGCGGCGCAGGAGGAGGCGGTAGCCCAGCGAGGCCAGTGCCTTGCGCACCACCGGCGAACCGGTGGAACGGTGGGTCAGGAACCAGACCTCGGCGTTCTCCGGTGTCGCGGGGAGCAGTTCGGCCAGTCTGCCTTCCTCGACGTCGCGGAGCGAGGGACCGCGGTCGAGCCAGCGCTGGGCGCCGGTCCGGTATTCCTCCTCGCCGTCGACGACGGTGATGAAGCGCGGCTCGGTCAGGCGGTCGCCCGCGTAGAGGTCGATCAGGTCGGTGTCCATGCCGCCGATCGAGAAGGTCACGATCGGGGCGTTGTCGGTGTTGAGGCGGGCGAGGTCGGCCGAGGCGTCGTTCCACCGCACGCGCCCGGAGTTGCTATAGACCGGCGGCAGCGCCACGACCGAGACGACCAGCAGATAGCACCAACCGGCCACGCCGATCGCCCGCAGCCAGCCCGGCAGCGCCCCGGTCACGCGAGCGCGGGCCATCACCGCGCTCACGAGCAGCGACCACCCGACCGTCGCCGGGATCAGCGTCCGCACGGCGAAACCGGGGCTGATCTTGCTGATCACGACGGCCATCGCCGGCACACCGAGGGCGAGCGCGGCGACGGTCGCCAGGGCGAACCGGTGCCGACTGAGCACGAACGCGCCGGCGATGCCGGCGGGGAGGAGCAGCAGCAGGAACGGCGTGTGGAAGCTCGCCCAGCGATCCCAGGCGTTCGGCCAGATCATGCTCGGCCCGGAGGCGCGGCCGTCGAGACCGACGAGGAAGGGGATGGCACTCCAGACGTCGTTCCAGGTCGCCGCCAGGTATTCGGAGCGGCGCTCGATCTCGTTGACGCCGTCGATCGTTCGCGCGATCTGCGGCAACCAGGGCGCGTAGGCGAGTAGGGCAGCCGCGGTGGCGCCGATCAGCCAGGCGGCGGCCCGCCGCTGCTTCCAGACCACGAACGCCAGCAGCGCCCCCAGCGGCGCCAGCGCGTAGGCGGCGCTGTAGTCGACGTAGACCGCGGCGGTCACGGCGAGACCGTAGACGGCGGCGGCGCGACGCGAGGGGTTTTGCCAGTAGGCGACAAGCGCGTCGTAGGCGGCGACGACGGCCAGCGTCGCCGGGGCGTACATCCGACCGTCTCGCGAAAACTCGAGATGCAACGGCGAGACGGCGACGAGGAGGGCGGCCGCCAACCCCGCCCGCTCATCGAGCAAGCGCCGGCCGAGATCGTAGACGACCGGGATCGTCGCGATGCCGGCGACGGTAGCAACCGTGCGCGCGGCGATCGACTCGCCGACGAAGAGGTTGGCCAGCTTGGCGAGGGCAAAGAAGAGGGGCGGATGGGGAGCGTAGTAGCCGTCGAATCCGAGCGCCGCTCCCCAGGACTGGCGGGAGTAGAGGAGCGTGAATCCCTCGTCGATGCGGAGACCGAGGTAGTCGAGTCGCGGCAGGCGGAGCGCGGCGGCCAGCAGCGTCGTCCCCACGATACCGAGGAGAGACCACGAGATCGTCACCGCCGAGGCGCGATGCGCGAGGCGCATCCCGACGCGCCCGCCGAAGGGGGTGTCGGTCCCTTGGGACGTCGTTAGCGGCGTCTGGCTCACCTCATCCCCGTCTCAAGAGTCATGGTCCAACCGGTTGCGGGTGAGATCGACGGTGCTGCAGCCCGAGCGCCAGGACGACAAGGGCGACGACCAGCGCGGTGGCCGCGGACGCCAGGAGACCGAGGCGCAGCGACGGTTGATCGTACCGCAACTCGACGACATGGTCGCCGGCCGGGATCGGCACGCCGCGGAGAACGCGGTCGGTTTGGTAGATGCCGACCGGTTTGCCGTCGACGTAGGCATGCCAATCCGGGTGGTCGATCTCGCTCAGGACCAGCAGCCCGGCCGCTCCGGTCGAGGTGGTGAGGGTGATCCGTTCCGGTTGGTAGCCGACGACGGTCGCGCGGTCCTGCGCCGGATCGGCGGGAGGGGCGGTCTCGGGCGGATTGCTGCTGAGCAAGGCGGTCTGCCGCGGATCGAATTCCCGTTTCCGCAGCGACGGCAGGATCGTGGCCCGCTTGACCTTGCGCAGGTCGTGGACGATCCAGGCGCGGGGGAGCGCGTCGTCCACCTCGACCACGCGGACCCGCTCGTCGGCGTAGACGGTGCGGCAGCGCTGGCTGAGGTGGAGGAGATCGGGGCGACCTGGCGGGACCTGACTCGGGATCACGAGGTAGCGGACGTTCAAGAGGGCCAGCACCGGCGAATTCCACCCCGACCCCAGGATGTTCGCCGTGTGGTAGCCCTGGTCGCGCACGTTCACGGCGTGGATGACGGTGGAATAGAGCGAAAGCTGGACCGGGTTGTACCCCTGGACGTCGTCCAGACCGAGCAGGATCGCCTGGTTGTTGACGAGGAGCGCCATCACGTTCGGATCGCGATACTCAGAAACGTAGGTGCGCCGGCCGGGTCCGCTCTCGACGAGGGTCGGGCGCGGGTCGTACCCGAAGAAACGGAACGGCTCGGACGATTCGGCCTGGCGCTGCTGAAGGAAGACCGCGGCGCCGCTCGCCGAGGTGTACCCGTCCACCGTCGCCGACCACTCCGCGTCGTGGGGGTCGCCGTCGAGCCGGCCGAGCACCAGTCTGCCCGTCGGATCCAGGAAGACGACGAGCACGAGGGCGACGGTGGCGATCATTCGCAGCCGGAGTGGCCGGACCCAGACCAGGAGAAGGAGAAGCAGCGAAACGGCGGCGATGCTGACCAACGTCTTCGCCGGGATATGGTGGGGACCGTTCGATGAGTCGAGTGGCGGTGCGGTGGCCCGCAAACGGTTGTCGATGACCCCCGCGACCGCAATCGGTGCCAGGGCGAGAATCGTCGCCTTCCACCGAGACGACACGTCCCGGAACGCCGAGACCGTGGCGCCCGCCAGGAGGGCAGGTCCGATGTAGAAGACCGTCAGGATGTGGTCGGGCAAGTGCTGGTGGAGTTGGCGAAACCGGGGCAAGAGGTAGAAGAGGTGATGAACCGGCCATTCGTGCAGTGTCAGGATCATCGTCACCAGCGAGAGACCGACAAAGAAGGGGGTGGCGAAGCGGCGCCAGGCGATGAACGGGGCGACGACCGCGAGGGCGAAGATCGCCCCGCCCAGGTACCACCGCCCCAGGCGATCGTCGTCGCTGAGCAGGCGATCCGCGAGCGTAAGCACCCCCCAACCGCCCGTGTCCGCCACGTCCTCGCTGACCTTGCTGTAGTCGCCGCCGGCCAGGTTCGTC
>DATBFX010000558.1:0-1616 GCA_036558305.1 Thermomicrobiales bacterium
GGAAGGCGGGCGAACTCCTGTTCCCCGTTCCCCGTTCCCTTCGTCCTTGCCGCCTTGCCGCCTTGCCGCCCCTCATTCGGTGACCTTGATCACGGCTTTCATGTTCGGGTGGAGACCGCACTCGTAGTCGAAGGTACCCGGTTTGTCGAAGGTGTAGGAGTAGGTGTCGCCCGGTTCCATGATGTCGGAATCCCAGGTCTTCTCTCCCTTGTCGAAGGAGACGGAGGTGTGTTCGACCTCGCCGGTGTTGGTCCAGGTGACGGTGGTGCCGGCCTTGATCGTCAGCGTCGGCGGATCGAACCCGAAGTCGTAGATCGCGACGGCGACCTGATCGGAGGCGGTCGCCGTCGCGCCGCCGCTCTCGGCGGTCGGGGAGGCCACTGGGGTTGCCACGCCGCAGGCGCCGGGCGCGGGAACGGCGTCGGCGGCGGAGACGGGATCGGTGCCCGACGGGGCGATGCGGACGATGAAACCGGTGCCGGCGTCGGCGCCGATGGCGGGAGTGGCGACGTAGTAGGCGCCGTCCGGGCCGAGGTTGAGGTGGGTGGGCAGGTTCAGGTCGGTCACGACGTCCGCGGCCGAATCGGGGCCGGTCTGGCGGACGATCTTGCCGGAGTGCTCGACGAAGAAGGGTGCCGTCTCGGTGTTGCCGGTCGACATCTCGAGCGCGAGCAAGGTGCCGTCCGCAGCAACCGCCAGACCGGTCACGGTCGTCAGACCGGTCCAGACCGTCGTCGCCGTCCCGTCCCCGATCTGGACGACCTTGGCGGCACCGTTGGGAAAGGGCGCGCCGCTGAGATAGCCGACGTAGATCGTGCCGTCCGAGGCGACGGCGACCGAGGTCGGCACCTGGTTGTCGCCGGAGAGATCGGCGACGCGGCTGACCGTCCCGTCCGCGGTGACCTTGAGCAGTTGCTGGCTGTTGGCCTCGACGACGAGGAGTCCGCTCCCGTCCGGCGCCGCTTTCATGTCGAAGAACGACCCGTCGGGGCTGTAGTCGGTCGGTACCTTGGCAACGGGGTTGTCGCGCAGCCATTTGCCGAGATCGGCGACCAGCGTCACCGACTCGTCACCGCCGACCGCATAGACACCGGCCGGCTGGTCGGGATTGCCGTGCGAGGCGCCGCCGGCAGCGATCAGGACGTAGAGCTTCTTGTTGAGGATCGCCACGTCAGCGGCACCGCCGGTCTGACCGTTTGCGGTGATGTAGGAGGGGAGACCGTCGGCGAGGTTTGCCGGGCAGCCATCGGCGATCCAGGACACGCGCGCCGTCTTGCCTCCCGTGATCGGGCCCAGCGGTGGCGGCGTCTGCGGATCGCCGGGTGTGGTGCCGCCTTTCCCGGCTTCGGCGACGAAGAGCGTCCCGTCGCTTCCCCAGGTGAAACCACGCGGATTCATTAAGCCCGAGGCGATGACCGAGGCGGCGGAGTCTTGCGCCCGTGTGGTCCTGGGCGAAACGGCAACAAAGGGCGCTGCCAGCAGCAGCGCCGCGATAACCCCGATCACAATACGACAACGACCCATCAATGATTCCTCCCAGATACGACATTACGGCATGCCGGATCGCATGCCGGGGGGTGTGTAGCAGGGAGGGGAACGGCTGTCAACAGCGGCGA
>DATBFX010000559.1:0-7035 GCA_036558305.1 Thermomicrobiales bacterium
GTCCGACGGACGGTGAGGCGCGAACCGTGTTCGAGGTGACGACGCCGCGGTCGGTCGGGATCGAGGAATCGCCCGGAAGTTGCACTCCGGGTCCGGGTGTCTCGTTCACGATCACCGGGGGGAACCTGACCGAACCGCTGCACGTCACGACCGGCGACGACGGCACGGTCAGTTTGACCCTCGATTAGGGCGACTACACCATCGTCGAGGACGTCTCCGGCGCCAGTACGACCATCACGGTGGTGCCGGACCAAACGGTGGTCGTCTCAGCATTCAATCTCCAACCAGAGGCGACCGGCGACGCTGTCGTCAACAAGTACTTTTGCGCATCGTCCGGCACCAAGCCGAAGATCGACGTCTCGGCGCCCGGCGAGGCGGGAGCCAAGGTTCCGGCCGACTGCACTCCCGGTGACGCCGGATTCCAGGTCGACGATCTGACGCCGTTCCGCACCGGCGCGGACGGGAGCGAAGTTCTGACGCTGGGCGTCGGGACGCATACGATCACGGAGGCTTGCTTCGGCGTCTCGGCGGAGTTGACGGTCGAGGAGGGAAAGGAAACGACAATCAACGTGCTCAACTTCAAGGATATGGAAGGATCGGATTGCCCCGCACCCGGCCAATTGCCGAATACCGGCACGGGCGCGACCGCTGGGCGGCACGACGCCACGCTCCTTCTCTTGCTGGCGATGGGGAGTCTCGCGCTGATGTGCGGAGGTGCGTTGTTCATGCGGCGCCCCGGCGCGGTGCGCGGAACGCCATACTCATCCTAGACAGCGCCCATCGGAACTGTCGTTGACTCGCGCACGATCAGGTCGCCATAGACGATCGTTTTGGCAGGGGGTTCGCGGTCGCCGTCGATCAGGTGGCGGAGTTTGCGCATCGCGATCACGCCCATCTCGTGGCGGGGGATGCGGAAGGTGGTCAGGGGCGGGTGGGAGAAGGCGCTCTCGGCGACGTCGTCGATGCCGACGAGGGCGACATCGTCCGGGATGCGCAGACCGGCTTCCTTGATCGCCTCCATCGCCCCGAAGGCGGTTTTGTCGCTGACGGCGACGACGGCGGTCGGTCGCTCCGGCAAGCGGAGGATCTCCCGCATTTGAAGGTAGCCCTTCATCGGCTGACCCGAAACGGGCTGGGGCATCAGGTTCGGGGGAATGACCATGCCGGCTTCGGCGACGGCGGCCAGGCTGCCGCGGAGGCGTTCGACCAGGCTGCTGTATTTGGTCGGTCCCGGCAGGATGGCGAGGGAGCGGTGGCCGAGATCGAGGAGGTGGCGGGTGACGACGTAGCCGGCCTCGAAGTTGTCGCCGAGCACGCAGTTGATGCGGTGATTGGCGGTGTGGTTTTCGATCAAGACGATCGGCAACTGGAGGTCTTGCATCTCGAGGACGAGCTCGGGTCGGATGTCGCCGTCGTTGGCAACGACCAGACCGCGGGCCTCCTCCGGAAGTCCCTGCATCAGGAGAGCGGGCGTGTCCGTTGAGGAGTCGTACATGTGGAGCAGGACCTGATACCCGAGCCGCTGCGCCTCCGCCTGAAACCCGCGGATGATGTCGCCGTAGAAGAGATCGACCAGAACCGGCATCGCGCCCTTTTCGATCAGCAAGCAGACGGCGAGGGATTTGGCGGTGCTCGGCGGCGCGGGGACTTCGTAGCCAAGCTCGGAGACGGCGGCCCAGACCCGCTCGCGCGTTTCCGCGCCGACGCCGGGTTTGCCGCGGATGACCAGCGAGACCGCACTCGGCGAGACATTCGCCGCCGCGGCCACGTCCCTGATGTTCGAGCGTCGCCTGCCCATGCTTCCCCCTTCGACCCTTTCCTGGCTAGACAGTCTAGTGGACAAGAGTGCACATCACAATACGGTCGATTGTGCATTTCGCTCGGCTTCCCGCCTTCGTCGGCGACGCTTTTGTGCGCCTTGACACCGCTGGGGGCCAGGTGTAGCATCGGTTCATCGAGCATGACAGGATTCCGTTCGGGTATCCGACTGTTTAGTGCAACGCGTGCGGCGGCGGGTGAAATCGCCTCGTCGTGCCGCCCGGCATTCGACCGCAGATGGGCTCGTTGCCCGGTTGATGGGAGGTGAGGCAAGACCGCTGATCGCGCTCGGGCGCGCAACGATCGGAAGGGCTCTGGACGACACTCCATCGTTTTCAGGAGGGAGCGAGATGGCAACGACTCTGACCCGGCGGAAGTTGCTCGCGACGACCGGCGCCGCCGCCGGCGCCGCCACGCTGCGGCGGTTCCCCCACGTGGCTGCCGCGACCAAGATCACCGTCGGTGTCCTCGACAGCTTCGTCGAGCCGATGAAGACGGTGATTACACAGCTCCAGTTCACCGAAAAGACCGGGATCGAGGTCGAGGTCGGGACGCGGGGCCGCACGGCGGACGACTTCACCACCCAGATGGCCGGTGCCATCCAATCGGGCAAGACCCCGTTCGACGTGATCGACTTCGAGGACGAGATCGCCTCGGTCTTCCCCAAGGCGGGGTGGCTGCTGGCCCTCAACGACCTGATGACGCCCGAGATCACCGCCGACTTCCCACAGTTCATGCTCGACGTGGCGGCGATCTGGGATACCCTCGATGGCGAGCAGTTCCGCATCCACCACAACTACGAGGCGCAGTACTACTGGTATCGCAAAGACGTCTTCGACGCGAAAGGGATCGCGGTTCCCAAGACCTGGGAGGACGTCCGCGCACTCGGTGCGGTCTTGACCGACGAGGCCAAGGGTGTCTACGCCTCGGGCGACGGTCTGATGAAGGGGGCGTTCCTCAACGTCTTCCTCGATTACCTCACCCTTCAGGCCGGCGGCGATCCCTATCAGGTCGACGACAAGTACCAGACGGCCCTGCAATACCTCTACGACCTGCTCCACAAGGACAAGGTTTTCGAACCCGGCTCGTTGCAGAAGGAGTACGACGCGATCAACCAGGAGTACGTCAACGATCGCATCTTCTGCATGCGCCAGTGGCCGTACTTCTACGACGTGGCGCGCCAGGCGACACCCTGGTATCAAGAGGGCAAAGCCGAGATCGCGCTGCCGCCACAGGGACCAGGCGGCGCCAAGAACAGCACCTATGGCGCCGGCTGGGGCTGGGGCATCCCGAAGGTGACGAAGAACAAGGAGGCGGCGATCGAGCTCGTCAAGTTCCTGATCGACCCGGCCAACGTGGGCGCGATGGCGAAGATCAACACCTGGTATCTCATCCCGCGCCCGTCGGTCCTCGCGGTCGCCGGCGATGTGGGGATTGCCCCGTATCTCAAACAGTACCAGGATGCCGGCGTCATCGGCGCCCGCCCATTCCATCCGAAGTTCCGCCAGGCGGTCGCGGTGTTCGAAGACGCCGCCTCGGCCTTCCTCACCGACCAGATCTCGATCGATGCCGCCCTCAAGCAGACGAAGGACGGGTTGGCGAAGTTGTAATTACCCTCACCCCCTGGCCCCCTCTCCCTTCCGATCCGAGGGAGAGGGGGGAACGCGCCGATGAGATTGGATGCCTTGCATGCAGCGCGCTCCACTTGAGGCTGCCTCCCCTCTCCCTCGGAAGGGCCGGGTACCCTCTGGGTGGCGGTCGGGGGTGAGGGCCGCGCGCCGGACCAGACTGCTTGGTCCGGCTCAGCGCCGCTATGTCACCTTCGTCCTCCTCGTCCTGCCCGTCGTCGTCCTCCGCCTGACGACCACCGCCTACCCGATCTGGCGCACGGCCTCGCTCAGTCTGACCAACAACAGTCTGCTCGACGGGACGAACGACTTCATCGGTCTCGACAACTTTCGCGATCTGCGGACCAACTTCAGCGTCCGCAGCGCCGTCGAGTTCACGATCCTGTTCGTCCTCTGCTCGACCGCCCTCGAACTGATCGTCGGTCTGCTGGTCGCGCTCCTGCTCAATGCGAAATTCCGCGGCCGAGCCTTCGCCCGGTCGATCAACCTGATCCCCTGGGCGGTGGCGCCGATCGTCGCCGCCTACGCGTTCGCCTGGTTGCTCGACGACCAGTTCGGGTTGATCCCGCATTGGATCCACGGTCTGACCGGCAACCGCGTGACGTTATTCACGAGTTCCTTCAACGCGCGCCTGACGCTGATTCTGGTCAACGTCTGGAAGAATGCGCCCTTCATGACGGTCGTCTTCCTCGCCGGCTTGCAAGGGGTGCCCGAAGACCTCTACGAGGCGGCAAAAGTCGACGGCGCCCACGGCTGGCAGCGATTCTGGGCGATCACCTTTCCGTTGATCCTACCCTTGTTGATTGCCCAGGGGATGTTCTTCGTCGTCTGGCAGCTTTCGGCGTTCGATCTGATCTACGGGTTGACCAACGGCGGACCGGGCGTCGCCACGGAGGTGCTCGCCCTGCGCATCTACCAGGAGGGGATGCTCTTCTTCAAGTACGGGTTTGCCTCGGCGGTCAGCATGGTCTTGATGGCCTTGGTCGCGATCGCCGGCTTGATCGGGCTGACCCTCTTCCGCCGACGTGAAGTCGCGTTCTAAAGGGGAATGCGCGGGTGAACCAGTCTCCATCGATCGGTCGACGGCGATTGCAGAGCGGGGCCGGGCGAATTCTCTTGTACCTCCTGTTCGCCGTCTTCACGCTGATCGTGCTCATTCCCTTCTACTGGATGGTGAAATCGGCCCTCTCGCCTCGGCAGCAGATTTTCCATGTTCCGCCGACCTATCTCGTCAAACCGACCCTGGCGAATTTCCACACCCTGGTCAGTCAGGTCCCCTTCGGCAGGTATTTCCTCAACTCGCTGCTCTTTTCGACGGCGACGACGCTGGCGACGCTGGCGGCCAGTTTCATGGCCGCCTATGCGATCGCGCGCTTTCCCGTCCGCGGTAGCAACGTGCTGCTTCTGGCCCTGGTCATCTCGACCGCCCTGCCGGAGATCGTGACGATCATCCCGCTCTACCACGTGCTTCAGCAACTGCGGCTCCTCGATTCGATCATCGGTCTCACCCTGATCATGAGCAGCGTCCTCGCCCCGTTCACCGTCTGGGTGCTGGTGGCCTTCATCCGACAGGTGCCATACGAGGTCGAGGAAGCGGCGATCGTCGACGGCGCCCGCTTGCCGGAGATCCTCTGGCGCATCGTCCTGCCGATGACCGCGCCGGCCCTGGCAACGATGGCCGTCATCAACTTCGTCAACGCCTGGAACAACCTCCTCTATCCGCTGGCGTTCTCGTCGACGGACAAGTCGAAAACCCTCAGTCTCGCCATCACCGAGGTCTTTCAGGTCAGCAGCCAATACGGTCGCCCCTGGGAGTTGATCAGCAGTCTCGGCGTCACGATGATGGTGCCGGTCATCCTGCTGGCGATCGCCTCGCAGCGCGCGATCGTGCGCGGCCTGACGGCGGGCGCCATCAAGTAGGGGCGAGGCACGGTACCATCTGTTCCAAGAAATTGGCGTCGTGGCCCTCGACGCCCGGGGTTCAAACCCCGGGCTCACCCAGATAACGCCCAGAGGGCACCCGGCTCAAGCCGGCTGGAGACCGGTTTTGCAGCCCGCTTCAGCGGGCTTATCGAGGCTCAGACCGGGGTTTGAACCCCGGGCGTCGGGGATGCAAGACGGAAGAGTTGGAACAGGTGGGCACGGACCGGGAATCAACGGGAAGGAAGCAAACGATGTCGGTCGCAACCCGCACGCGAAGCGTGGTCGTCGATACCTCGCGCAGCGCCAACGCCAAGATCCGGCCGGTGCCGGTCGACGCGGTGACGATCGAAGATGCATTCTGGGCGCCCCGTCGACGACAAAACCGGGAGGCGACGCTGCCGTCGCAGCATCGCCAACTCTGGGAGACCGGGCGCTTCGACAACCTGTTGCGCGTTGCCGGCAAATTCGACGGACCGTTTACGGGGCGGTACTTCAACGACACCGACGTCTACAAGTGGCTCGAAGCGGCCTCGTGGTCGCTGGCCGCCGACCCGGACCCCGAATTGGAGAAGCAGGTCGACGAGGCGATCGCCGTCGTCGCCGAGGCGCAACGCCCGGACGGCTACCTCAACTCGTACTTCGCGGTCGAACGAGCCGACGAGCGGTGGACCAACGCCGACCTCCACGAACTCTACTGCGCGGGGCACCTCTTCCAGGCGGCGGTCGCTCACCACCGTGCGACCGGTTCGACGGCTCTGCTCGACGTTTCGGTCCGATTCGCCGACTACCTCGACGCGACATTCGGTTCCGAGGAGCAGGGCAAGCGCGTCTGGACGGACGGGCACCCCGAGGTCGAAATGGGGTTGGTCGAACTGGCGCGGGAGACCGGCGAGCAGCGCTACTGGCGATTGGCGCAGTTCTTCGTCGACGTCCGCGGGCACGGGCTGCTCGGAGACGCCTACAATCGCTTCGGCCGCAAGTACCACCAGGACCATCAGCCGTTCCGCGAACTCGACGAGATCGTCGGGCACGCGGTGCGGGCGGTCTATCTCAACGCCGGCGTGGCCGACATTTACGCCGAGACGGGCGAACCGGCGCTGGGCGAGGCGCTTCACCGGCTTTGGGCGAGTATGACCGAGCGCAAAATGTACGTGAGCGGCGGCATCGGCTCCCGGTACGAAGGGGAGGCATTCGGCGAGGACTACGAGTTGCCGAACCGGTTGGCCTACACCGAAACCTGCGCCGCGATCGGCAGCGCGATGTGGAGCTGGCGGATGCTCCTCATCGAGGGCGAGGCGCGATACGCCGACTTGATCGAGTTGCAGCTCTACAACGCGATGCTCTCCGGTGTCTCGCTCGACGGCGAAACGTACTTCTACCAGAACCCCCTCTCCGACGAGGGCAACCATCGCCGCTCACCCTGGTTCACGACCGCGTGCTGTCCGCCAAACGTGGCGCGGACGCTGGCCTCGCTGCCGGGCTACGTCTATGGCATATCGGACGACACGATCTGGGTTCACCTCTACGCCGAGGGAACGGGCCGCATCGCGTTGCCGAATGGCAGAACCATCGAGCTCCGGCAGCGGACGCGCTACCCGTGGGACGGCGAGATCGAAGTCGAAGTCGCCAACGAAGGCAGTTGCGGACTCCGGCTCCGGATTCCCGG
>DATBFX010000560.1:0-20710 GCA_036558305.1 Thermomicrobiales bacterium
GTGAGCGCCGACGCAATCGCCGGGTGCCAAAAAGGCGACGTCGACGCGGACCTCGCCCGTCTGCGACCGCAGCAGTCGCGCGAGTCGGAAGGAACTGCCGAAGTCGCCGACGGGCCAGGCGGCCTCACCGGCGAACCGAAAGCGTCGCATCCCGCCTCCCGATAGGCGAAATCCCGTCGTCCAAGTCTACCGAAACGGCGTGCCCGGCGGCACGCACCGAGCTGCACGTCTTCCGGAATGCCAAGGGAGGGATCATGACCACAACCTACGTCGCGCTCCTGCGTGGGGTCAACGTCGGCGGCAAGAACAAGCTGCCGATGAAGGACCTGAAGGAGTTGTTCGTCGCGGCGGGGGCCGAAAACGTGCGGACCTACATCCAGAGCGGCAACGTCGTGTTCGAGGTCGACCGCGATGCGTCGGCGCGGCATGCCGATCTCATCACGAAGCAGATCCAGGAGCGGCTCGGGATTCGGACGACGCTGGTCTTGCGGACGGTCGAGCAGATCGAGGAGGTGCTTGCCGAGAATCCGTTTCTCAAGAGCGGCGCTGCCGTAGACGAACTCTACGTCGCGTTCCTGGCGGAGCGGCCGAGTCAGGAGCGCGTCGCTGCCCTCGATCCCGATCGGTCGCCGCCGGACGAGTTCGTCGTGCACGGGCAGGACATCTACATGCGGTTTCCGAACGGGGCGGGGCGAACGAAGTTGACGACCGACTACTTCGATTCGAAGCTCAGGACGACGAGCACCGCACGGAACTGGCGGACGGTGACGAAGCTGTTGGAGATGATGGAGGAGTAGTTGGTCCCGGGCGCGGCTCGCGAAGCGCGCCGGGTAGACACGCGTGGCATCTCAGGTCCTCAGCCTGGTGAAAATGGCCCAGGTTACGATTTATCCATAAGATGAACTGATACGGAACCGCGTGATCGTGTTCGGGCAGGGCTCCCCTGCGCCACCCCAAAATCGCTCGGCAGGATTGCCTAAACGGTGGGGCCACCCCGGCGGCGGACTGGCGCGGGGATTCGTCAGTTCTGCCGATGCGGCGCACCGGCCGCGAACGACAAGATGCCGCATCGTGAGACCACCGACGGCCTCGCCAGCGAAGGAGCTTCGTTCAGATGAGCATCATTCGTCCACGGTTCTTCCACATGCTCGCACTCGCCGTCCTCGTCCTCGGACTTTCGCTCGGCATGGTCGGGCGCGCCTCGGCCGCCCCGACGCGCTCGACGACGATCGCCGAGGCGACGGGCGCGAACCCGACCACGCCCGAAGCGTGGTTCAGCCTCGCGGGCACGTGCGGCAGGCTGGATACCTGGCTTCACTCGGCCTTAGACCGGGAGACTGCGGCGACCAACGATGGAAATATCCAGGGAGCGCAGGACGCCTCCCAGGACGCGACCAACATCGCCATAGCCCTTGTCCTGTTCTGCAAACGCTGAGACGCCGCCCTCCTCGACGAACCCTCGGCTCCTCCCGCGTTCGCCCAACATGGCGGAGAGCTTCAATAGAACACCGTGTACGTCCGGTGATAGGGGCGGGCGTCGGGCGGGAGCGATTGGCCGGCGAGCCAGAGCGCCCAATCGATTTCGAAGGCGCGCAGCGGTTTGCCGCGTGTGACCAACGCCTGCCGGATCAGTTCGCAGGCCCAAACGGTGGTGGCGCGGATTTCGACCTCCTCGGGCGAGCCGGTGGGGATGAGCGTGCGGCTGTCGACCTTGGCGGCGACGGCGTCGTCGTAGACGAGCACGCCGAGGCGGCGGAGCACCTGGGGCACCTTGTAGTCGGCGAAGGCGGTCAGGATTTCCAGGTCGTCGAAGGCGCCGAGACCCTGCCCGGCGAAGGCGCCGTAAAGGTCGGAGGCGAGGATTTGGGCGCGTTTGTAGAAGCGAACTTCTTGCCCGTCGTAGCTGGCGACGTCGTTGAACGACGGGAAGGTCGAAACGACCCGCTCGACCAGGCGCGCGGCCGAGTGATGCGCATCGCGCACGAAGGCTTCGACCGGGTTGTGGTCGGGGTAGGCGGTCATCAAGCCGCGGCCGAGTTCGTGCAGGTTCACCACCCGCGCCGGGAAGAGCGGGATCTCCGGGAACTCCAGATCGTGCGGGCGCAGGATGTGGGCGACGTCGCGCGGCGAGAGTCCGACGAGGTAGGAGGGGTCCCAGATGGGTCTCCCTTCGTCCACCGCCCGCCGTAGCGCCGCCGCCAGTGCCCAGTAGCCGTCGTGGAGTTGGCCGCGGTACTCGACGCGCCAGCGCTGGCGGGGATCGGGGTCGTCGCTCCAGAAGCAGAAATTGAGGGCGTCGAGCGCGAGCACCCACCCCGCGGTGTGCCAGGTGTCGTCGCGGAAGTGGAGGTCGTCGTCCCAGGCGGGCTGTTCCACATGCGCGACGGCGATCTCGCCGGACACCGCCTCGACCCGCGCGAGGTCGATCCGGACGTGACGCGCGGCCTCGACGACCGGTCTGATGGTGGTCAGGACGCCGAGGGGATCGGGCGGCAGGTCGGAGGTTTTCACGCCGCAATGGTACCCGAGTGCCCAGCGGACCGGGGCATGGAACCGGTCGGGCGGACAACTCAGGCGAGAGGGATCGAGTCCCTCGGGTATCCGGCTGGACGCCGACTGAATTCAACGAACGCACAGGGTCTTGCCCGCGCAGCCCACGAGGACCGCGATCGACACCGGAGTGCCGCCGCAGGAGACCGTCGCCGTCGCGGCGTTCGAGAGCGCGAGCGGGACCGCCCAGAGCCAGAAGACGCCGCCGGCCGCGTCGGCGAACGCCGGTTCGGTCTGCACCGTGTGGCCGTCCGCGGCGGCGATGGTCAGCGTGCAGTGGGCGCCGTTGGTGGTGGTGCCGCGCAGGACGGTCTGCTGCCCGCGGACGACGGTGACGGCGGTCGCGGGGATGGTCACCGTGGACGGGTTGTGGTTGAACCGCGGTGTTACCAGGAGACCGGTCTCGTCGCGACCGGACGGGGTCAGGAGTTCGGCGCGCTCGGTTTCGAACGTGTCCGAAAAGGCGTCGGGGTCCTGACCGAAGACCGTCGCGAATGCCGCCCGCCAGTCTTCGCCCTGTCCGATCGCCTCGAAGTAGCGGCCGAGGGCGGCTGGACCGGACTCCTTCGTCAGCCGCTCGACGGCGAGGGTTGCCACGGCGTAGGAGCAGCAGCCGACCCCGGGCCCGACCAGCGACGCCTCGTCCGTTAGCTCGCGCAGCGGTGGGACCGCGGGTGCTTCGGCTGCTTCTTGGGCGCGGACGCCGTTGGCGAGCAACACCAGGTACTCGTGCGCATCCGCCCAACGCACCAGGCCCACGTCTGCCAGCGCCCGGAAGGCGGCGAAATTGGCGCTCCCTTCGACCAGCCAGGCCGGTCCCAACCGTCCCGACTCGGGCGGGGAACCGCCGGCGTCGGCTTGCCAGACGTGGACGTACTCGTGGACGACGAGGCGGACGCGATCGGCGGGCGCGGCGTCGCGGAAATTCCCGGTGTTGAGCGAGATCGTCGCGTCGCGGACGACGTTCTCGCCGTGGGAGCCGCCGGCAGGGGAGGAGACGGCGACGGCGACCGGACGGCGCACGTCGTGACCGAACAGCGCCGCGGTCTCGTCCTGGGCGAGCCGGATTCCCTCCCGGACGAGTACCTCGTCCTCTGGGGAGACGCCTTTGCCGAACGCGAACGTGACCGGGGCGCGAGTCGGCGAGGTTGTCGCGGCCGATGCCGCGTCCGCCGCCACCCACGCGCAGAGGAAGGCGCTGACGATCAGGCGAGGGAACCAACGGACGGGTCGAGTCGTCATCCTTCCTCCGTCACGGACGGCGGTGCAGCCGCGCCCGTGGGGCGACGGCACCTTCGATCTGTACCAAGACGATGAACGCGATCGCAATGGACGTATCGATGATCGAGAGCGCGACGCCGACGGCGTAGAGCGCCTGGAAGACGATGAACCGCCGCTCGATGGCGGCGCGCCCTGGCTCATCAGGGTTAGGCGGAAGCGTAGCACCGAGGCGAACATCCGAACGGATTGCCGATTCGGGTAGGGGAGCGCCCCGTGCGCTCCCGCCGCCGCAGGGAACGGGGTTCCTCGACGGTCGCGTCTTCCCGTGGAGACGGGAGCGCACGGGGCGCTCCCCTACAGATGGAAATCCACGCCGTTGTCACATTTCTTTCGCCGCCCCGTCTTGCTACAGTGGAACGTATCGGAACGGGCAACGGAGCGGGACGATGTGGCGGCGGCGGAGCGCAACCGGCACCGCACCACCGGCTGGCGGCGAGCCAGCCGATGGCGATCGGGAGATCGTCCTCCGGGCGATGGTCGACCGCCGCGCCTTCGCTCCCCTCTACGAGAAATACCTGACCGCCGTCTACCGGCGTTGTCGCAATCGGTTGCGGGATGCGGATGAGGCGTGGGACGCCACCGGCGTGACGTTCCACAAAGCGCTGGCGGCACTCGACGGGTTCCAGGGCGGCTCCTTCGAGGGCTGGCTCTACCGGATCGCCGACAACGCCTGCATCGACGTCCACCGGGCACGCCGGCCGCACCTCTCGCTCGACGCGGACTTTGACCACCCGCCGGCCGGTCCCGATCCCGAGGAGGAGGCGATCGCGGCGATGGATCGGGAGCAACTGGAGCAGGCGCTCCGGCAGCTCCCGCCGCGCCGCGAACGGATCGTCCGCCTCCACCTGGCCGGGTTGAAGGGGAAGGAGATCGCCGCCCGCCTCGGTCTCTCGCACGACGCGGTGCGACAGGAACAGCGGCGGGCGCTCGTGCAATTGGCAGATCTGCTCGGCGTCGATCGCGAACGAAAGGAGGGGCGCGATGGCTGACGAGCCGGTGCGCGACGACACCCTCCGCCTCGACGCGGCGATCGATCGTTACTGGGACGCGGTGGCGGACGGGCGGCAGGCCGCGCCCGACCGCGACCTCGACGAACGGTTGGCGGCGACCATCCGGCGTGTGCACGCGCTGGCGGGTCAACCGCTGCCCGAACCGGACCGTTCACAACGACTCTGGAGGGACCTCATGAGCGGTTATGCGCCAACGGCTCCGTTACCACTTGCTCCGACGCTGCCGCGGCCGTCGAACGGCCGTGGCGAGAGGGCGCGCCCGTTGGCACGCCCGATCCCGCGTCCGCACCGCGACCCCGGCCGCCTCTCCTCGGGTCTGTCGTTCGTCGCGACCGTCGCCCTCGTTGCGATCGTGCTCGGGATGATCTTCTTCGTCTACCGCAACGGGCAGCCCGCCGTGGTTCCATCGATGCAGGAGACGCCGACGGCGGTGGCGACCCCGGCCGCGACCCCGGCCGCGACCCCCGCCGCCGAGTGGCCGATGGGCCGCGGCGGCAACGCCGCCCGCACAGCGGTCATGCCCGGTCCCGGCCCGATCGGACAGCCCGTGCTGCTCTGGCACTTTCCCGGCAACGGCGAGCAGCGGATCGGTTCCCCCAATGGCACCAACGTGTTCGCAGACGGCGCCCTCTACCTCCAATACTCGGCCAGGTTCGACGGCCCGGTCGTCGGCGTGTTCGCCCTCGACGGCCGCACCGGCCAGCTGCGGTGGAACGAGGCGGACCACTACGCCGACACGCCCGCCCTCGACGGCGACGGCCTGATCGTCCACCACAACGCGCCGAGCGGGGCGGCGATCGGGCTCGCCCGCATCCGCACCAGCGACGGGAGCGTGGTCTGGAGCAACGACAACGTCGGTTCCCTCGAATGGCCCTGGACGACGGTCGTGGCGGACGGCGTCGGCTACAGCCCGGCCGGCACCGACCTCCTCGCCTTCGACCCCAAGACCGGGGCCGAACTCTGGCGGGCACCGTTGGGCGCGCCGGCCGTCCGCGGGGCGACCGTGGCCGACGGGCTCGTCGTCGTGCCCGACCACAACGGCGTCATCCACGCCCTCTCGGTCAACGGCGGCGACGAGGTCTGGACGTACCAGACGGATGCAACCACCATCGTCTCGCCGGCGATGGCCAACGGTATGGTCTACGCTTCGTTGATCGAGGGTCCCACCCTCGCCCACATCGCCCTCGACGCCGCCACCGGCGCCCTGCGCTGGCAGGCGCAGTTGCCCAGCGGCACGACCTTCTACGGGGCGGCGGTCGACGCGACGACGGACTACGTGCCCAACGCCGACGGCACCCTCTACGCGTTCGATGCCCGGACCGGCGAGGTGCGCTGGCGCTTCTCCGACCCCGCGCTCGGGTACGGGGCCGCCGTCTTCGAGGTCGGCGACACCCTCTACATGACCTGGAGCGGCGGCTTCACCACCGCGATCGCGGCGGCGACCGGCCAGGAGCTCTGGCGCGTCGCCACCCCCGGCACCGGGTACACCGATTCGCCGGTGGTCGTCGGCGGTGTCGTCTATGTCTCGGCCGTGTCGGGCGACGTCTACGCCATCGGCGGTTCGGAGTCGGTCGACCCGAGCCTCGTCCTCCCGACCGCGGCGGCCACCCCGCCGCCGTCCGCCTCGTCCGCCGCCGGCGATAACACCACCGGGACGCCGGCAACGACGAACGGGGAGCCGGTCCAATTCCAGTGGGCGAGCAGCGGCGACGCGCAACACCAACTGCTTCATCCGGGGACGCTGGCCATCGACTCCCACGGCCAGATCTGGGTCACGTCGATGCCCGGCGAGTTCTTCATCTTCGATCTCGACGGCAACCTCGTCGAGACCTGGGGGTCGCCTGGGTCGGGACCGGGGCAGTTCAGCTTCGCTGGTAACGACTTCGCTGGTAACGACATCGAAGTCGGGCTGATCTTCTTCGCGCCCGACGGCGGCTTCTACGTTGCCGACACCTTCAATTTCCGTATCCAGAAATTCGACAAGGACCGAAACTTCGTCCGGAGTTGGGGCACGCAGGGCAAAGGCGATGGCCAATTCCTCGCGCCCGCCGGGATGGCGCTGGACGCGCAGGGGAATCTCCTCGTCGCCGACCTCTTTCGGCACGACATCCAGCGGTTCGCGCCGGACGGCACGTTCCTCGGGAAGTTCGGCAGCGAGGGAGCGGGACCGGGGCAGTTCGAGTACCCGGCCGGGATCACCGTCGGACCAGACGGCAACCTCTGGATCGGCGACGTCGGCAACAACCGGATTCAGGTCGTCAAGCAGGACGGGGCGTTCGTCTTCGCCATCGGCCAGGCGGGCGACGGCAACGGCAGATTCAACGGACCGAGTCAGGTCGCTTTCGACGGCAACGGCCATGCGTTCGTCACCGACCAGTTCAACAGCCTCGTCCAGGTGTTCGACCTGCAGGGGCACTTCCTGTACCAGTTCGGCGGCACCGGCCAGGGAGACGGCCAGTTCAACGGGGCGGACAGCATCGCGATCAACCGCGGCAGCAGCGCAATCGTGGTCGACTGGCTCAACAACCGCATCCAGAAGTTCACCATCACCGGACCGTTCCCGGCGCCGGCGGCGGCGACGCCAGCGGCGTAGCTCCCACCCCGATCGGAACCGATCGATCTCCGGGGCCGGCACCTACAATGGCCGGTCCCGGCTCACCCCTCGGCCTCGACCTCCTCGACCAGCCGCTGCCACGCCTCCGGCGAGATCCGGCGCAGGACGGCGAGCGGGTTCGGCAGCGGGTCCTGCCAGAACCAGGTCGGATCGAGCCAGAAGCCGGGGATCACGATCGAGTGGTAGCGTCCCTGCGCGTCGGGTTCGACCGGCTGGTAATGACCGTCGGCGCCCAGGCGGAAATACTCGAACCGCCCAGGGCGCCGACGCCGGTCGATCATCGGATACTCGGGAATGCCCGCGGTTTCGTACGCGGCGAATTTTCGCCCCCGGTCGTGCTCGGCGGTGTCGTCCGACAGGAACTCGGCGACGAAATCGGCCGGCCCAACCAAACGCTTGTTGTGCCAGCGGTCGGAATGCGCCTTCGCGACGAAGATCACGTCGGGTTCCGGCCGCGCCCCTTCCCGCAACCGCATCTCGAACGGCGCGATCACCACCTCGCCGAGGTCGAAGACGCGGGCGAACAGGCCCAACAGCGTCGCCAGGAAGATGGCCCCGTCCTGGTGCTCCTTGGTCGGTGCCACGAAGACGACCCCCTCCCCGTCCCACCATTCGCCGTGCATGCCGTGCGGCACCCACCGCTCGAACTCGTCGTGGGTCATCGGCACCCACTCGCCCCGCACCAGCGGCGGCAGGGTCGCTTGTTGCACCATCGGCGGCTCCTCTCCGGCGGGGGTCGCATCCCTCCGGCGCGTCGCGTCCCATGATACTCCTGATATCCCGCCGCGCCCTGCCGGCCCGATGCCGAACATCGCGGGAAATCTGTCACGTTTTCGCGGGCGCTCCGTTTCTGTAGAGTAGAACCATCGGATCACGTCGTTCGGCCACGGGCACAGTCTCGCCACTGCCGGAGCCTGGTCATGGCGTTGCGTCTTCGCCGACAACCGACGGCACCGGACGAGTCGGGCGGCCTGGCCTCCGAGGACGAGGACGCGATCGTCTTGCGCGCCCTCGTCGACCGCCGGGCGTTTGCGCCGCTCTACGAACGGTACTTCGACGTCGTCTACCGCCACTGTCACCGCCGGCTGGGCGAACGGGAGGCGGCCGAAGACCTGACCGGTCTCGTGTTCCGCAAGGCGTTGGAAGGCTTGCACTCGTTTCACGGCGGGTCGTTCAAAGCCTGGCTCTTCACCATCGCCGACAACGCCTTGCGCGACGCGGCGCGCGCGACCCGACCCAGTTCGTCGCTCGACGACACCGACGAGTGGCTTGACCCGGCGCCGGGTCCGGAGGAGCAGGCGCTCGCGGCGATCGACCGCGAGCGCCTACGCCGCGCCCTCGCCGAACTCCCGGGGGAGTGGCGGCGGGTCGTGGAGTTGCGACTGGACGGGTTCTCCTGCGCCGAGGTCGCCCGGGCGCTCGGTAACGGGCGTTCGACGGAGTGGGCGCGGCAGACCCACCACCGGGCGGTGGAGCGGTTGCGGCAGATGCTCGTCGCCGGTCCGGCGAAGAAGGGAGGCGCGCGGTGAACGACGGGCGCGACCTCCGGCAGTCGATGGCGTTCGAACGGTGGTGGGACCGGTTGATCCGCGGCAAAGCGGCGGGTCACGAACCGGACCTCGATCCCGGTCTGGAAGCGTTCGCCCGGCGAGTGCACGCGCTGGATGCGATTCCTCCGGCCGACCCGGCATTCAAGCGACGACTATGGGAGGACTTGATGAACGCTCACCCAGGGACGGCCGCCTTGCCCGCTCCCGCGATCGATCTGAACGGTCGCCTCCGCCGCGTTGCTCCACCCGTCGTCCGGCCGCCCGCCGCCCGCGTGCACCGCCAGCCGGGGCGCCTGTCGACCGGACTCTCGTTCTTTGCGACCGTCGCTCTCGTCGCGATCGTGCTGGGGATGGTTTTCTTCGTCTACCGGGATGGGCAGCACGCCGCGCTGCCGCCGGCACAGGAGACGCCGACGGCGGTGGCGACGCCCGCGGGGACGTGGCCGCTCTACCGCGGCAACCCGGAGCGCAACGGGGCAATGCCCGGTCCCGGTTTGCGCGGCAAGCCGACGATTCTCTGGCAGTACAACGCCAACTCACCGGCTCGCATCGCTCCGGCCGTCGCCGAGGGCACGGTCTTTCTTTCACCCGACAGCGACGATTTTGTTGCCCTCGATGCCACGAGCGGTACCGTTCGCTGGCAGACTCGCGCTGCCGACGGACCGATTGCGGTCGCCAACGGCATCGTCTACATGCTTTCGGAAGACGTCACGGCGTTGATCGCCCGTGATACGGTCACCGCCGAAGAACTGTGGCGAGTGACGCCGGGCAGCGGATGGTGGTCTCCGCTCATCAGCAACGGCGTCCTCTACTATGGCGGCGATCCGAACCTCCTAATCTCCTACGATGCCAAGACCGGCGCTGTCCGCTGGAAATCCGCTCAGCAGGGGGTGGCGTCGCGGTCGGCGGCGCTCGGCGACGGCGTCCTCGTCGTCGGGACGGATGATCACCACGTCTACGGCATCGACCAGGCGACCGGCGCGACGAAGTGGAGTCTCGACGCCGGGGGCAACGGCACCCTGCAGACGCCGTCGATCCTCGACGGGATCGCCTACATCGGCTACTTCGGCGACGCGACCAACAGCTTCTTCGCCCTGGATCTGCAGACCGGACAACAACGCTGGCGTTTCGATGGGAAGAGCGGCGAAGGTTTCTGGGCGCCGGGCGCCTCCGACGGCCTCGTCTTCGTGCCCAGCGACGGTGGCCGCCTCTACGCGTTCGACGCCGCCACCGGTCAGACGCGCTGGTCCTTCGAGGCCGGTGTTCCGATGAAGAGCGCGCCGGCGATCGTCGACGGCATCGTCTACGCGGCCGGTGACGAAGGTATCCTGGTCGCGCTCGACGCCGCCACCGGCGCGGAGCAGTGGCGGTTCCCGCTCGACGGCGCCGTAACCTTCGGGCCGATCATCGTCGACGGCGTGCTCTACGTCAGCACGGCAAACGGTCTCCTCTACGCGCTCGGCAACGGCGACAACACGGTTGCGAGCCCGGCCGCGGGCACGGCGACTTCGGTGACCCCTGCGCCGACGGAGACCCCCGTTGCGTCGGTGGCAGAATTCGTCTGGGCCGCGAAGGGCTCCGACCAGGCGCACTTGTCGCAGCCGCTCATCCCTCGGCTGGCCCCCGACGGGAGTCTGTGGGTCAGCGACTCATCCGGTCGCTTCTTCATCTTTGATCTCGACGGTAACTTGATCGACGTTTGGGGTGCGGCGGGGAGCGATCCGGGACAGTTCCGCTTCGTCCAGGGTGGCGACTACGGCGGGGGCTTCGTCTTCGCGGCCGACGGATCGCTGTTCGTGGCCGACACCTTCAACCAGCGTGTCCAGCACTTCGACCGCGACCGAAATCTGATCGGCACGATCGGTGGCAACGGGACGGGGGATGGCCAGTTCCTCGCGCCGATGCAGATCGCGATCGGGCCGGACGGCAACCTTGCCGTCGTCGACCCGTACCGGAACGACGTCCAGCGGTTCACGCCGGACGGCACGTTCCTGGGCCGGTTCGACGGCACCGGGACGCCGGGTGGGAAGCTCGACTGGCCGAACGGGATCGCCGTCGCCGCCGATGGGACGATCTGGGTCGGCGACTTTTACAACCAGAGCGTGCGGCATTTCACACCCGACGGACAGGAAATCGGCGAGCTCGACGCCTCGATGGCAACGCCGATCGGCTTCTCCGAAACGAATGACATCTTCATCGACGTCGACGGGTACGTCTACGTCACGGTGCAGGCGCACAATGCCATTAAAGTCTTCGACGCGAGCGGGTGGTACGTTGGGCAATGGGGGCAATTCGGCAGCGACGACGGCCGATTCGACCGGCCGGCGGGGATCGTTGTGAACCGGGGCGGATCCGTCTACGTCACCGACGGACGAAACGGTCGGGTTGAGAAGTTCCGTCTCACCCAACCGTGGCCTTCGCCGGCGGCAGCGACGCCGGCTCCGTAGCCATCGAGCAAGGCAAACTGGAATGTGTAGCGGGGCGCGCGGATCGATGGTCTCGATGCGCACGCTCCGCTGCATTCACCCCTCTGCCTCGACCTCCTCGACCAGCCGGCGCCACGCCTCCGGCGAGATGCGGCGCAGAACCGCGAGCGGGTTCGGCAGCGGGTCCTGCCAGAACCAGTCGGGGTCGAGCCAGAAGCCGGGGAGCACCGCGGAGTGGTAGCGGCCTTGCGCGTCGGGTTCGACCTCCTGGTAATGGCCCGCCTCGTCCAACCGGAGGTAAAGGAACGCGCGCTGGCCCGGACGCGCATCGACGATCGGATACTCGGGGATCCCGCCGCCCTCGAACTCGGCGCGCTTCTCGACAAGGTCGCGTTCGACGCTGTCATCGGCGAGGAATTCGGCCGCGATCAGCACGCGTCCCTCGAACCATCGGGCGTCGGCTCCCGGCGACTGGTCCCGGCCGATCACGACGACATCCGGCATCCGCCCGGCCGGCCGCGCCGGCAGCCGCAGCAGGAGCCGGTCGAAGAAGACCTCGCCCAGATCGAAGACGCGGATGTAGAGATCGAACAACTGGGCCAGGAAGAAGGCCATCCGGATGTGCCGCGGCGTGTTCGACACGTAGGCGATCCCCTTCCCGTCCACCCATTCGGCCTGCCCCTCGTCGGGCGCCCAGTCCAGGAACTCTTCCCAGCTCATCGGATACCACCGGCCCCGCACGACCGGTGGTCGGGTTACTTGCTGCACCATCGGCGACTCCTGTCGGTGACGCCCTCGTCGGGCGCGACGCACGACGAGATGATACCTTCCCGCGTCGTTCGCTTGGTCGATGAACCTTGCGGTATCGATTGCCTTTCGCCTATACTCGCGCCAGTCATCAGATATCTGATATCCCAGACGATCCGTTCGTTACCGGTGCGGCGAAGCGCACCGGGTTCCCGTCGGGACACCAGCGATGGCGACGTTGCCCGCGCAACGCCAGGCGTCGAACCGCCAGATCCAGGAGCGGATCAAGCGGTTCGTCATCGACGAGGGCTACCGCCCCGGCGACCCCCTGCCCCCGGAAGGGGAGCTGGCGCGGGCGCTCGGCGTCAGCCGCCCCGCCCTGCGCGAAGCGATCAAGGCCCTGCAACCGCTCGGGGTCATCGAAACCCGGCACGGCACCGGCACCTTCGTCGGCCGCTTCTCCCTCGATTCGCTCGTCCACGGGCTCGCCTTCAGCATCAGCATCGACCTCGACCAGAACCTGCGGACCGTCCGCGAGCTGCTGGAGTTGCGCGAGACGCTCGAGCGAGCCTTCGTCGCCCGCGTCGCCGCCGTCCGCACCGACGAGCAACTGGACGAATTGGCGCGGCTCGTCGGCGCGATGGAGGACCGCGCCGGCCGCGGCGAGATCTTCCCCGAGGAGGACCGCGCCTTCCACGTGGCGCTCTACCGCCCCCTCGGCAACGTCCTCCTCGCCAAGTTGCTCCAGGCCTTCTGGGACATCTATTTCCTCGTCCGTGACCAATTCGTCGGCGGAGCGTACTCGCCGGCGACGACCGCGGCCGACCACCGGCGCATCCTCGATTCCCTCGCCGCCAGGGACGCCGCCGCCGCCGCCGCCGCGATGGCCGAGCACTTCCAGGACATCCAGCGTCGCCTCGGCACCACGCGGGCGGGCATCGAGCGGGGAGCGACGCGATGACGATCGGGATCGCCCTCATCGGCGCCGGAGCGGTCGCCCGCGACCACGTCGCCGCGCTGCATCGCCTCGACGGCGTGCGCGTTCTGCACGTGGTCGACCTCGACCCGGCGCGGGCGCGGGCGGTCGCCGCCCTGGCCGGCGGCGCGGCGTGGGCAACGACCCCGGACGAGGCGCTCGCGGACGCGCGGGTCACGGCCGTCGATGTCTGCACCCCGCCGGACAGCCACGCGGTCTTCGCCATCGCCGCGGCCGAGCGGGGGAAGGCGGTCCATATCGAAAAACCGGTGGCGCCGACGATGCCCGAGGCCGAGGCGATGCTCGCGACGGCGAGTCGCCACGGCGTGCCGTTCATGGTCGGCCAGACGACGCGCTTCCAACCGGTCCACCGGGAACTGGCGGCGGCGATCGCGGACGGCGCCGTCGGCCGGGTGCGGGCGCTCCACACGAGTTGGTACGCCGGTCACGTCTGGCAGGGCGGCTGGAATGCCTGGCAACTCGACCCGGCGCGCTGCGGCGGTCACCTGGTCCAGAACGGCGTGCACGCGATCGACCTCGCCGTCTGGTTGCTCGGCGCGACGCCGGTGCGGGTCTTTGCCCGCGGTCTGCCCACCTTCGCGCCGCGGATGCCGACCCCCGACACCTTCCACGTCACGATCCGCTTCGACGACGACAGTCTGGCCCTGCTCGAATGGTCCTACGCGCTCCGCAACCGCGGCGAGCAACTGCGCCGCATCGTCGCGATCGGCGAGCGCGGCAGCCTGCACCATTCGAGCGAGTACGAACCGGCGCTGACGAGCGACGCCGTGCGGTTGCCGCCCCCCTCGACCGACGACGCGATGTTCCGGCAGTTGTCCCACTGGGTCGCGGTACTGCGGGGCGAGGAGGAACCGATCGTCCGGCCGGACGAGGTGCGGGCGACGCTGGCAGCGGCGCTGGCGGGGCGGCGATCGCTCGAAACCGGTCGTGCCGTCACCCTGCGGGAGGTGACCGGTGACTGAGCCCGCGCCGATCGGCGTCGCGGTACTGAGCGCCGTCCGCCACGCCGGCAGCTACCTGCCGCTGCTCGCCGCCCGCGCGGACGTCCGGCTCGTCGCCATCGGCGAGGAGGCGGACGCGCCGGCGTGGGCGCACGCCGATGCCCGGGTGCTGGGGGATCGGTTCGGCATCCCGGTCATCGACGCGGCCTCGGCGCTCGCATCGCCCGACGTCGAGCTCGTCCTCGTCTGCTCCGAACCGACGCGGCACGCCCGGCTGGCGGAGCGGGCGCTGCTTGCCGGCAAGCACGTCATCGTCGACAAACCGATGGCGACGACCCTCGACGACTGCGCCCGGTTGGCGGCCGTCGTCGCCACCGCCTCCGGCCGGTTCACGGTGATGCACCGGCTCTTTTCGCCGGCGATCCAGCGCGCCCGCGCGGCGATCGCCGCGGGCTACCTGGGATTGGTGCGGTCGATCGACGTCGAATGGCTCGCCAGCGACGGGTTGTCGGGGCAGGCGGTCGAGCGGCCGGAGTTCGTCGCCGATCCCGCGCTCTCCGGCGGCGGCGAGATGATGAACTTCCTCGTCTACCCGGTCGCCTACGTTCGCTATCTGACGGGACTCGAGATCGACGAGGTCTATGCCGAGGCGGGAACCTACTTCTTCGAGCCGCACCGCCGTTTCGGGGTCGAGGACCTGGCGATCCTCTCGCTGCGACTGGAACACGACGTCGTCGCGACCGTGACCGTCGGGCGGGTGCCGCAGGCGCCGTCGGCCGGACCGCTCGGTTCGACCCTCCGCCTGATCGGATCGCACGGGCACCTGACGGTCGACGAACAGCAACCGGCGCTGGAGGTCTGGGGGCACGCGGAGACGGAAAGGAGGAAGCGCACGATCGGAGGCGATCCCGGAACCCACGCCGTCGCGCGCGTCGTCGCGGAGTTCCTGCGCGACATTCGCGAGGAGCGCGCCCCCCTCTTCGGCGTCGACGACGGCTGGGCCACGATCGCGGCGATCGAGGCCGCCTATCGCGCGGTCGCGACCGGGCAACCGGCGGTTCCGGCGGAGCGCCGGGTCGAGGTGGACCGCCCGCGCACCGGAGCGCGGGCAGGATAAGCACGGAGAGGAGAGGAGCCGAGCAATGACCAATTCGACGGCACGGATACGACGGGGTACCCTGCGCGCCGCCCTCTTGCTTGTCGTCGTCGCGCTGATCGCGATGCCGGGCGGGTTGCTGGCGAAGCAGGCGTCGCCCGAAGCAACCGGCGGCACCCTGATCGGCGGGTTCGACGTGGGGCCGGGCGGTTGCCCGGAGTGCTTCAACCCGCTGCAGGCGACGGCCGGGTTCACCTGGCTCGAGTTGTACTACTCCAAACTCGTCCTCTACGACGTCAACTTCACCGCCGTCCAGGGTGAGTTGGCGGAATCGTGGGACGTCTCCGCGGACGGAACGCAGTACACCTTCAAGCTGCGGCCCGGCGTGACCTGGCACGACGGTCAGCCGTTCACCTCGGCCGACGTCAAGTTCACGATCGAGCTCGCCAAGAATCCGGACAGCGCCAGCTACATCGGCGCCAAGTTCTCCGGCGTCACGGCGATCGACACGCCGGACGACCAGACGGCCGTGATCACCCTCGGCACGCCGAACGCCTCTCTGCTCGACGCGCTGACCTTCCTGGTGATGCTGCCCAAGCACGCGCTCGAATCGATCGCCCCGGCCGATCTCGTCCAATCCGACTGGTGGCGGACGAACCCGATTGGCACCGGTCCGTTCAAGTGGAGCGCCTACAAACCGGGCGAGTACGTCGAGCTCGTCGCCTACGACGGCTACTGGCGCGGTCGGCCGAAGCTGGACAAGATCATCAACCGCTTCTTCCCGGAGGCCGGCAGCGCGGTCATCGCGCTCCGCTCCGGCGAGATCCAGTTCACCTACCTGACGACCGACGAGGCCCTCGCCCTCAAAGATAGCGCGGATGTCACCATCCTCTCCGGACCCTCGCAGGTGGTGAACTACCTCGGCTTCGACATGACCGATCCGCGCTTCCAGGACGTGCGCGTTCGCCAGGCGTTCATGTACGCGATCGACCGCCAGGCGATCGTCGATCAGCTCTACCAGGGGCAGGCGACGCTCGTCCCGTGCGCCTACGTCCTCGACAAGTACCTGCCGGCCGACGCCAACGCCTACGCGCCCGATCCTGCGAAGGCGAAGTCGTTGTTGCAGGAGGCCGGTTGGGACAGCAGCAAACCGGTCGAAGAGGTCACCTATTACGCCGACCAGCTCTCCAGCGACGTCCTGGTGACCATCCAGCAGATGCTGGCCGACGTCGGGGTGACGCTGAACCTGCGCGCGGTCGACGTGCCGACCTACAACCAGATCGTCGGTAGCCCGGACGGTTGGGACCTCACCTACGCCGGCGCCGCCAACGGTCCCGACCCGGACGTGATGTCGACGCACTTCGAGTCGAAGGAGCAGAACCCGACGGCGCTCAACCGCTCGGGGATCAAGGACGCCGACCTCGACAAACTCTTCGTCGAGGGGCGGCAGACGATCGACCCCGACCAGCGCGCCACGGTCTACCAGCAGATCTGCAAGATCATGAACGAGCAGGTCTACTGGGCGCCGATGTGGGTGACCACCCGCTTCGGCGGCGTCTCGAACAGGGTCGGCAACTTCGTCTGGACCCCCGCCCCCGGCGGCGGCCGCTACT
Source organism: Thermomicrobiales bacterium (assembly GCA_036558305.1). Lineage (GTDB taxonomy): Bacteria > Chloroflexota > Chloroflexia > Thermomicrobiales > UBA6265 > DATBFX01. Next base: position 16,826 of record DATBFX010000560.1, read on the forward strand.
ACGCCGCGCCGGAGACGTGGACGATTGCGGAATAGGTACGAGTTCCGAGCTTCGAGCTTCGAGTTGTGCGCGCGAACGTGACCGCTTGACCGGCGTGAGACCGCTCGTCATGGGAACGGGTGCCGCAGCACGATCAAGCTCGAAGCTCGAAGCTCGAAGCTCGGGACTTCCGATATGGGACGCTACATCCAGCGCCGGCTCGCGATCGCGGTGCCGCTGTTGCTGGCGATCACGGTGCTGATCTTTTTGCTGCTGCAACTGACGCCGGGGGATCCCCTCGATTCGTACGTGCCGCCGGATCAACCGTTGCCGGAGGCGCAGCGGGAGGCGTTGCGGCACAAGCTCGGGTTGGACCGACCGCTCGTCGTGCGGTACTTCTACTGGTTGCGGGAGACGGCGCAGGGCAACCTCGGGTACCGGGCGAAAACGTTCGAACCGGTCTCCGAGGCGATCGGCCACCGGATCGGGCCGACGCTGTTGCTGATGGGCACCGCGATGACGATCGGCATCACCGCCGGCGTGACCCTCGGTGTCGTCGCCGCGGTTCGTCAGTATTCGCTCCTCGACAACCTGCTGACGGTGCTGGCGTTCCTCGGGCTCTCGGTTCCGGTCTACCTCGCCGGGCTGATCGGGCTCTACCTCTTTTCGCTGCGGGTCGACTGGTTCCCGTCCGGCGGGTTCTCGACGCCGGGCCAACCGTTTTCCCTGGGCGACCGCATCCACCACCTGATCCTGCCGGCCTCGATCATCGCCGTCAACTACGTCGCCTCGACGATGCGCTACACCCGCTCGGCCATGCTCGAGGTCCTCGGCCAGGATTACGTGCGGACGGCGCGCGCGAAGGGGCTGGGAGAACGGGTCGTCGTCGCCTCCCACGCCCTGCGCAACGCGCTCCTCCCCGTCGTCACGATCATCGGGTCGTACACCCCGTTCCTGCTGGGCGGGGCGGTGTTCATCGAGTCGATCTTCTCCTGGCCGGGGATGGGGCGGCTCTTCCTCGACGGCGTCGAGTCGCGCGACTATCCGCTGATCATGGGGATCGCGCTCATCCTCGCGATCGTCATCCTGGCCGCCAACCTGTTGACCGACATCGCCTACGCCGTCATCGACCCGCGGATCCGCTATGAATAGCGCACAGGCGGAAGGCGGAAGGCGGAGGGCGGACGAGGCGGGAGATCGCCTCCGGTTGCGGCGGGTGGAGGTGGTGGGGCCGGTGCGGCAGACGGTGCGGCGGTTTGCGCGGCACCGGCTGGCGGTGGCGGGGCTGCTGATCGTGGCGGCGATCGTGGCGCTGGCGGTGCTGGCGCCCGTGGTGGCCCGGCACGGACCGAACCAGATCGACCTGCGGGCGCGGAACGAGGGGCCGTCGTGGTCGCACTGGTTCGGGACGGACCGGACCGGCCGCGACACCTTCGCCCGCACGATCTACGCCGGGCGTGTCTCGCTCGCGGTCGGGGTCGTCGCGGTCGCGATCTCGGTGGCGATCGGTTCGTTGCTCGGGGCGCTGGCGGGGTTCTTCGGGGGCTGGGTCGACGGTCTGGCGATGCGGTTCACCGACGTCATCATGACGTTCCCGCCGATCGTGATCATCCTGACGGTAGCGGCGCTGGCCGGACCGGGGGTGCGCAACACGATGCTGGTGATCGGGTTGCTGAACTGGCCGGTGCCGTGCCGTCTCGTCCGCGCCAAGTTCCTCGCCGTGCGGGAGATGGACTTCGTGACCGCGGCGCGCTCGCTCGGCGCGCCGACACCGCGGATCATCGTGCTCCACGCGTTTCCGAACGTGATCGACGTGCTGGTGGTCTACGCCAGTCTCGGCATCGCGACCGCGATCCTGCTCGAAGCGGGGTTGAGTTTCCTCGGCCTCGGCGTGCAACCGCCGACGCCGAGCTGGGGCAACCTGCTCAATCCGGCCCGCAACGTCAGCATCCTGGAGCAGTATCCGTGGCAGTGGATGCCGGCGGGCGCGGCGATCATCCTGACCGTGATCGCCGTCAACTTCGTCGGCGACGGGTTGCGCGACGCGCTCGCCCCGCGGATGAAGATTTGAATTTCGGGCCCCCCTATCCCCTGCCCCCTTTCCCCCTACGTAGGGGGAAAGGGGGACGGTCGGCGCGCCGCGGGCGTGCCTCCGGTACGTCAACCCTCCCCCTACGTAGGGGGAGGAGCCGGGGGTGGGAGCCCAAGCACAAAAAGGAGTCATTCAATGCCTGGTCTGCCGGCCGATTTCGGCGGGATCGTTCCTCCGGTCTGCACCCCGCTCACGACCGCCTACGAGGTCGACGTGCCGTCGCTCCGGCGGTTGATCGCCTTCCTCCTGGACAACGGCGTACATGGGCTGTTCATGCTCGGTTCGACGAGCGAGAGTGCGCTGCTTACCAACGCTCAGCGGGCGACGGTCCTGGAAGTGGCGGTCGAGGCGGCGGGAGGGCGGGTACCGGTCCTTGCCGGGGTGGTCGATACCTCGACCGCGCGGTCGCTGGAGCAGGCGCGGCGGGCGCGAGAGATCGGCGTCGACGCCCTCGTCCTGACGGCGCCGTTCTACGTGCGGGCCGCGCAGAACGAGATTGCCGAACACTTCCGGCGGATCCGGCAGGCGGTCGATCTGCCGATCGTCGCCTACGACATTCCGTCCGCCGTCCAGGTGAAACTCGACCGAGCGACGGTCGTGCAACTGGCGCGGGAGGGCGTCATTGCCGGGCTGAAGGACAGCAGCGGCGACGACGGGAATTTCCGCGCGCTCGTCCTGGAGACGCGCGAGCTGGGCGGCTTCCGGATCTTCACGGGGTCGGAGTTGATCGTCGACCTCGCGTTGCAGATGGGCGCCCACGGGTCGGTACCGGGGCTCGGCAACGTCGATCCCGCCGGCTACGTCAGGATCTTCGGTGCGGTTCGCGCCAGCGACCTGGCGACGGCGCGCGCCGAGCAGGAGCGGCTTTTCCGCCTCTTCTCGATCGTCTATGCCGGCACGACCGGCCGGATGGGTTTCACCGCCTCCGCCCTCGGCGCCTTCAAAACGGCCCTTGTGCTCCGCGGCGTCATCGCCACCAACGTCCCCGGACAACCCTTGACGCGCCTCAACGACGAAGAGGTCGAACGGGTGCGCACCGGCCTGGTCGCCGCGGGCTTGTTGTAGCCACAAACACCGGACCATTCGCCTTCGCTATGCGCGTATAATCGCGCCTCGGTCAGTCCGTCTTCCCGTCTACCCGTCTGCCCGTCTCCAGGAGTGCCGCCGTGCCCATCGCCACCAACCGCGATCGCCTCGTCAAGGTCGCCGTCGTCGGTCAGGTCTCGCCGCAGGAGTACCCGCACGGTTGGTCGACGCCGTATCTCATCTCGAATACCGGCGTCCCGAAGATCGTGCCGGGGACCGGCGGCATCACCTACAACGTCCGGGTCGGCGATCGGCTCAAGGGGTTGGTGGGCGACCACGTCGAACCGGCGGTCTCGGCCAAGAACCCCGATCCCGCCGCGAACGGCGGGTTCAACGTCCTCTCCTGCGTCGGCAACGAGGCGACGGTCGTCGAGGGCGATGCCAAGGGGGCGAAGGGCGTCGTCACCGGGACGCACGGCGGGATCGAGCACGTCATGATCGACTTCTCCGAGGAGACATTGGAGAAGCTGGTCGTCGGCGACAAGATCCAGGTCAAAGCGTGGGGCGTGGGGCTGGCGATCGACGATTTCCCGGACATCCTCTGCACCGGGCTCGATCCCGACCTCTTCGCTCGGTGGATCACCGAGACGCGCGACGGCAAGCTGGTCGTGCCCGTCGCCAAGTGCGCGCCGGCGGCGATCATGGGGTCGGGGCTCGGGCGAGACAACGTCTTCCGCGGCGACTACGACATCACCCTGTTCGATCCGAAGGTGGTCGCCGAGTACGGT
>DATBFX010000561.1:0-9020 GCA_036558305.1 Thermomicrobiales bacterium
GTGACCTCGAAGATGCCGCCGCTGCCGGGGACGAGGGTGACGCCGCCCGGCAGGAATTCCGCGTAATCGTGGAGGATGCCTTCCGCCAGACCGGCGGCTCGTTTCAGGTACCCTCAGCCGGTGCAGTACTCGATGCGCACCGCGGCCGGGGCTGTCGTGTCGGACATTGTTGGCTCCTTACCTATCCTTCGCCGCCCATCACATCCAGGCGCATCTTCCGACACCGGTCAAGCGTTCGTCAAGCGACTCCGCCGCGCCGGTTGCGCCCACCCGTGTACTACAATCCAGGCGTGGAAACCGCTCACCTCGGTACCCCGCACGTGATCAAATACAGAGGAATGCGCGATGGTTCACACCTCCCTTGATGACGACCGGGCCGACCGCGAGGCACGCCTCGCCGGGTCGCTCAACACGGCAAACGAGTTGGTGACCGCCCGGAGGCGGGGCCGGCTGTCGCGACGCGCGCTGATCCGGCGGGCCGCGGAGTTGGGGTTGGGTGCGCCCGTCGTCGGGGTGCTCTTGCACGCGACGGGTGACCTGGCGTTTGGGGTGTCGACCGCGCGGGCCGCGACCGGGGACCGCAAAGCGGTGCCGGCGGTGAAGCGGACGGCGCCGAAAGGGACGGCAAAGAGCGGGGCCAGGATCGCCGTGGGGACGGTCGGCGAGATCGATACGTTGAACCCGTACCTGGCGAATCTCTACACCCATCCGGAGTCGTTCGACGTCCTCTCGGGGGTGATGGAAGGGTTGCTGGCCTACGACAGCAAGCAGCGGTTGCGACCGGGTTTGGCCGAGAGCTACGCGATCTCGGACGACGGTTTGGTCTACACGTTCAAGCTGCGGCAAGGGGTGACGTTCCACAACGGGGACCCGTTCACCGCGGACGACGTGGTCAAGACCTGGGAGATGATCGTCAACCCGAAGTTGCCGGCCTGGTCGCGGTTGGGCTGGGAAAAGATCGACAAGATCGACGTGCCCGATCCGTCGACGCTGGTCGTGACGACCTCGGAGATCTACGCGCCGTTCCTCTCCAACATCGCCGCCGGTTCCTTCAACAACGGTCTGATCGCGCCGGCGCGGCAACTGAAGAAGGACCCGGAGCGGTTCGGCCGGGAGTTCGGGCACGCCCCAATCGGGACCGGGCCGATGCGATTCGTCGCCCAAAAGGGCGACACCATCGTGCTGGAACGATTCCCGGATTACTGGGGTCCGAATGCCAAACTGAGCGCGGTGACGGTCCGGGTGTTTCCCGATCAGGTGGCGCAGTATGCGGCGCTCAAGATGGGGACGCTCCAGGTCGCGGCACGGGTCGGTTCGCCGAGTCAGCCGTTTCTGGACGAGACGCTCCGCATCAACGGCACGACGGTGCTCGAATTCGCGGGGCTGACCTGGGGTCACCTCGATCTCAAGCAGATGGGGTTTTTGCGCGAGACGGCGGTGCGGCAGGCCCTGGACTACGCGACGCCGGCGCAGAAGATCATCGACGAGGTCTTGGGCGGGCGAGCGTACCGCGCCTTCGCCGATCAAGCGCCGGGAAGCTCGGTCTACGACCCGGATCTCAAACCGCGCGCCTTCGATCCCGAGAAGGCGCGGTCGCTACTCGACAAGGCCGAGTTGAAAATCGGCGACGACGGCGTGCGGGAGCGTGACGGCGAGCGGTTCGAGGTGGAACTCTGGGGCGAGGCAAACGATCCCCAGGCGCCGCAGATCCTGCAGTTGATCGCCGAGAGTTGGCAGGCGATCGGGGTGGGGACGACGACGAAGTTCGCGCCGCGCGCCGCGCTCTGGGGCCCGATGGGCTACCAGTTCTCCGACCGGATGACGGCCGGGTACTACCGCTGGTCCAATTTCAACGATCCCGACGACATGTTCTACTGGCATTCGTCGCAAATCCCGACCAGCCCGACCGGACCCGGCGGCAACTTGCCGGCCTTTTTCTACCAGTACAACTTCCAGCAACAGATCGACGACCTCACCTCCCGCGCGGCGGCGGAGACGGATCAGGCGAAGCGCAAAGACCTCTACTTCCAAATTCAGGCATTGCTGCGCAAAGAGGTCCCGGTCCTGTTCATCTTCTGGGACAAGGGTTTTTCGGCCGCCGCCGCCAACATCGGCGGCTTTTGGCCAAGCGCGTTCACCTACCTGCTCTGGAACGTACGCGAGTGGTACGTGACGGAGTAGCGAGCTCCGAGCTCCGAGCTACGAGTGGGCGTGTGCTGACGGGCAGCCTCGACAGACACGGATCGAAGCTCGAAGCTCGAAGCTCGCTACTCGTAGCTCGTTAATCATCACCGGTTCTCCGTAAGTGTTAGGCTACCGCCGGCACGAATCCGCGAATCCAGTTTGGAGCGATTGCGAAAGGAGCGACCGATGGTCCGTCTGGTTCCACAGCCGGGGGAGCCGACCGATGCCGATGAACTCAACGACGTCAATGGATTGATCCAGGCCAGGATCGACGGGCGGCTCAGCCGGCGGGCGCTGGTCGAACGCGCGCTCAAGATCGGGATTGCGGCGCCGGTCGTCGGCGTGATGTTGCACGCGACCTCCGACATGGCGTTCGGGGCGCCGAGCAATGGCCGCGAGGCGACACTGGCGCGGTTGCAGCAAGGGCAGACGGTGCCGGTGACCGGACCGACGAAGCCCGCGGGGACGCAGCAAGAGGTCGGGACGATCGTCGTCGGGTGCCAACAGGAGCCGGACTTCATCCATCCGTACCTGTCGCAGACGGTGACCGGGACCGACGTCGCGGTCGGGGTCTGCCAGCGTTTGATGGAGTACGACGGCAACCAGCAATTGTTTGGGGTTTTGGCCACCGAGTACTCTATTTCGGACGACGGACTGACCTACACCTTCAAGCTGCGGCCCGGCATCACCTTCCACAGTGGCGATCCGCTGACCGGTCAAGACGTGATCGACTCCTGGAAGATGATCATGAACCCCGACTTCGGGGCCTTCAGCAAGCTGGGCTGGGAAAAGATCACCGACATCACCCTCGCCGACAACGGGATGACGGTCGTGATGGCGACCTCCGAGGTCTACGCGCCCTTCATCAGCTACGTCGGCGCGGGAAACAACGCGATCCTCCCCTCCAAGGAGTTGGCGAAAGGGGTCGACAACTTCAAGCAGAAGTTCGGCCGCGAGTACATGATCGGGACCGGACCGTTCAAGTTCGTCGAGTGGAAGGCCAAGGAGCAGATCACCCTCGAACGCAACGACGCGTATTGGGGTGGGAAACCGCACCTGGAGAAGATCATCTACCGGATCGTCCCCGACACCAACACCCTGCTCGTGCAGTTGCAGACGGGCGAGGTGAACCTCGTCGGCAGCGCCGGTGCGCTCGGCGCCCTCGACGTCGAGAAGGCGTTGGGCTACGACAACGTGATCGTACTCGAACACCCGACGCAAGGCTGGGACCACCTCGATCTCAAGCACATCGACTTCCTGCGCATGACCAAGGTGCGGCAGGCGCTCGACTACGCGACGCCGAAACAGCAGATCATCGAGCAATTGTTGAAGAATCGGGCCGTGCCGTCGATCGGCGATCAGGCGCCGGGGAGTTGGGCGTTCAACCCGGACATCCAACCGCGCCCGTACGACCCGGACAAGGCCAAGCAACTCTTGACCGAAGCCGGGCTGACGGAGCAGGACGGCGGTTGGAGCGGGCCGACGCCGGCCGGGACGCCGCGGCAAAGCGGGGGCGATTTCCCCGCGGACCAAGGGGATCCCAACGTCGTTCCGGCGACGGGGCCGGTCAAGAAGTTCGAGATGGAACTCTGGGGACTGGCCGGCGACGAGCAGAACAACCGGATCTGCCAGGTCATCGCCCAGGCCTGGAACCAGATCGGGATCAAGACCGAGGCGAAGTTCGAAGATACCTCGACGATTTGGGGTCCCAACGGGTACCAGTTCACCGACAAGATGACCGCCTCGCTCTGGGCCTGGTACAACGGCAACGATCCCGACGACCAGTTCTACTGGAACTCGTCGCAGATCCCGACGACCCCGACCGGTACCGGCGGCAACCTGCCGGCCTACTTCTTCAAGTACAACTTCCAGCAAAAGATCGACGACCTCACCTCCAGCGCCGCCAAGGAGACCGACCAGGAGAAGCGCAAGCAACTCTACTTCCAGATCCAGCAACTCCTCTTCGACGAGGAACCGGTCGTCTGGATCTACTGGGGCAAAGCGTTTCCGGTGGTCGACCCCAACATCGGCGGCTTCTGGCCGAGCGCCTTCAACAACCTGCTCTGGAACGCGGAGCAGTGGTACCTGACGCAGCAGTAGGACCGAGCTTCGAGCTTCGAGCTTCGAGCTTGGGTCGGTTCCGGGTAACCACGTCCTGAAGCGCGTCGCTACTCGAAGCTCGAAGCTCGAAGCTCGAAGCTGGTGTGACGATGTCGCGCTACGTGATCCGCCGGCTGATCGGGGCGGTGCCGTTGCTGGTGGGGGTGGCGGCGCTGTCGTTTCTGTTCATGCAGTTGGCGCCGGGGAGTCCGGACGAGTTGTATGCCCGCAACTCCCGGATGAGTCAGGCACAGCTCGATCAGATCCGGCACAACATGGGATTGGACAAACCGGCCTACGTCCAGTTTCTGCTCTGGATGCGCAACCTCGGCAAGGGCGACCTCGGAACGTCGTATGCGCAGTACCGGCCGGTTTGGAACGTGATCTGGGAGGTTTTCCCGAACACGGTCTACCTGGTGATGACCGGGTTGTCGATCGCGTTGGTGGTCGCGCTCGTGTTCGGGGTGTTGGCGGCGGTGCGGCCGTACGGTATCTTCGACAACATCACCTCGTTCCTGACCTACTTCGGGCTGGCCATGCCCGTGTTCTGGTTCGGGTTGATGCTGCAGATCCTGTTCTCGGTCAAGCTCGGTTGGTTGCCCTCGGCGGGCATGCACGGCGCCCAGGGAACCGGGGCGTTGGACATGGCGAGGCACCTCTTCTTGCCGGCCTTCACGATCGCGATCGGCAGCATCGCCAGTTGGAGCCGGTACGTGCGGTCGTCGACGATCGAATCGCTCGGCCAGGACTACGTGCGGACGGCGCGGGCGAAGGGATTGCGGGAGCAGACGATCCTCTGGGGGCACGTCTTGCGGAATGCGCTGGTCCCGTTCGTCACCGTCGTCAGCATCGACATTCCGCTCTACCTGACCGGGGCGGTGCTGGTGGAGACGGTCTTCTCGTGGCCGGGGATGGGCCGGCTCTTCTTCGACTCGCTGACGAAGCGGGATTACCCGGTGCTGATGGGGATCCTCATCCTTGGCGCCGTCCTCATCATCCTCGGTAACCTGATCGCCGATCTCATCTACGGCCTGCTCGACCCGCGGATCAAGTACGCCTGACGAGGGGGACAGACGGACGGAGTGAGGATGCACGTGGGCAATACTCCCCTCACCCTACGTAGGGCCGGGTACCGGGAACCCTCTGGGTGTGGTGGCGGCCGGGGGTGGGGGCCACGTCGATGAGTGCCGAATCGGCTGCCGTTCAACCGCTGGCGGCACTGGTGCCGGATGCGACGGCGCGACCGGCGCGGACGCCGATGCAACTCGCCTGGATGCGGTTGCGGCGGGCGAAGCTGGCACTGGCCGGGCTGGTCGTTTTCACCGTGATGGTACTAATCGCGATTTTCGCGAACGTGGTCGCGCCGTACGGAAAGAACGAGATCGACCTCTTCAACATCACGGCACCGCCGAGTCGGGCCCACTGGTTGGGGACCGACGCGCTGGGACGGGATGAGCTGAGCCGGCTGATCTACGGGGGGCGGCTCTCGCTCTGGATCGGCATCTCGGCGGCGGTCCTGACGGTGCTGATCGGGACGGTGGTCGGGGCGATTTCGGGGTACTACGGCGGCAAGATCGACGGGGTCTTGATGCGGTTCGTCGATCTGATGCTGGCCTTTCCGAGTATCTTCCTGTTGCTGATCCTGGCGGCGATGCTGGAGGGTATCTCGGTCACCGGGGTCATCCTCTTCCTCGGATTGTTCAGTTGGATGTGGCTGGCACGGATCATCCGCGGGGAGTTCCTGTCGCTGAAGGCGCGCGAGTTCATCGAGGCGGCTCGCTCGATCGGGGCGCCGGATCGGGCGATCATCCTGCGTCACCTGCTGCCGAACGTGTTGGGCCCGATCATCGTCTCGATCACGCTCGACATCGCGGTCTTCATGATCGCGGAGGCGTCGCTGTCGTTCCTCGGCTTCGGGGTGCAATCGGGGACGCCGACCTGGGGGAACATGCTCAACGAGTCGCGGGCGGAATACCTGACCTATCCCAGGCTCGTCATCATCCCCGGCTTGACGCTGACGATCGCGGTGCTGGCGATCAACTTCATCGGCGATGGCCTGAGGGATGCATTCGATCCCCGTGGGGGACGGTGAGACGGTAGGCGATAATCGTCAGAACGGGGTCTCAAGTCGCAGGTCTCAAGTCACAAGGAACGCCGTCTTGGGACCTGAGACCCGAGACCTGAGACCCGTCTCTGACGATTGCACAAGGGCAGGTTTCGTGATTCGGCAGCCAAATCAAAAGATCGTCGTGGCCGTGGTGTACGTCTGCGGCATGGTGATGAATTCGCTCGATTCGACGATCGTCACCGTGGCGCTGGCGACGTTGAGCCGGCAATTCGGGGTGACGCCGGCGGCGGTCGAGGGGGTGGTGATCGGATACCTCGTCAGCCTGGCGGTGTTCATTCCGGCGTCGGGGTGGTTGGGGGATCGGTTCGGGACCAAGCGGATCTTCTTGCTCGCGCTGGCGATCTTCACCGGGGCCTCGGCATTGTGCGGGCTCGCCGGGAGTCTCGATCAACTGGTGCTGTTCCGCGTGCTGCAAGGGGCCGGGGGCGGGTTGCTGACGCCGGTGGGGATGGCGATGCTGTTCCGGACGTACCCGCCGCAGGAGCGGGTGGGGGTGGCGCGCATCCTGATGTTCGCGACGATCCTCGGTCCGGCGTCGGGTCCGATCCTCGGCGGCCTGCTGATCGAGAAGCTGTCCTGGCGTTGGACGTTTTATGTCAATGTGCCGGTGGGGTTGAGCGCGCTGGTGTTCGGGTTCCTCTTCCTCCACGAGCACCGAGAACCGGCGGCCGGGCGGTTCGACCTGCCCGGTTTTTTGCTGGCCGGGACCGGTTTCGCGCTGACGATGTTCGCGTTGAGCGAGGGGCCGTCGCGCGGTTGGGCATCGCCCGAGGTTGTCGGGTGCGCAGTGGTGGGCGTCTGCGTGCTCGCGGTCTTCGTGCTCGTCGAGCTGCGCGTACCGGCGCCGATGGTGCAGTTGCGGTTGCTGAGCAACCGATTGTTCCGAACGACGCTGACGGTTTCCTGTTGCGCGACGGCGGGGTTCATCGGCGTCCTCTTCCTGGTCCCGCTCTTCTTGCAGGAGGCGCGCGGGGCCTCGCCGCTGTCGTCCGGGTTGACGACGTTTCCCGAGGCGCTGGGCGTGGTAACCTCGACCCAACTCGTGGCCCGGCTCTATCCCCGGATCGGACCGCGGCGCCTGATGGCCGGCGGCTTGATCGGGGTGGCGACGGCGATCTCGCTGCTTTGCTTCGTCGATCTGGACAGCAGTCCGTGGACGGTGCGGCTCCTGATGTTCCTGATCGGGGTCGGGATGGCCTACGTGTTCCTGCCGAACCAGGCGGCGAGTCTGGCGACGATCTCGCGCGAGGCGACCGGGCGGGCGACGACGATGATGAGCGTGCAGCGGCAACTCGGGGCCGCGGTCGGTGTGGCGGTACTGACCACCGTGCTGACCGCGGTCGGACCGACGCACCCGGACCCCGTGGGGACGCTCGTGCCGAATCTCGATGCGTACCGGGCTGCCTTCCTCACGGCCGCGGCGTTCTCCCTGACCGGTGCGCTGATCGCCCTGGGAGTGCCCGATCGGGATGCGGCGGCGACGATGCGACCGCGGTACGTGCGGGAGGCGCCGCGGGAGGCGGTGGTGGGGGAGGCGGATTGAATCAGGGTGGGTTCGTGCCGTTCGGCCAGGCGACGACGGGTAGCCGGGTCTCTGCCTCGATCGCCAGGAGGCGGTTCCACTTTGCCAGGCGTTCGGAGCGGGCGATCGAACCGACTTTGAGGGCGTCGGCGGACCAACCGACGGCGAGGTCGGTCAGCCAGTCGTCTTCGGTTTCGCCGCTGCGGGCGCTGACGACGACGCGCCAGCCGGCCGCGCGGGCGAGGCGGCAGGCTTCGGCGGCTTCGGTGAGGGTGCCGATCTGGTTGACCTTGAGGAGGAGGGCGTCGGCGGCGTTGGCGGCAACGGCGCGGCGGATGCGGTCGGGGTTTGTGGTCAGCAGATCGTCGCCGAGGGTGACGGCGCGGCCGGCGAGGCGAACGCGGAGGGCGGGCCAGTTGTCCCAATCGTCCTCGGCCAGACCGTCCTCGACGCTGACGATCGGGGCGCGGTCGAGCCAGGCGGCGATGCGGTCGATCATGCCGGCGCTGGTGAGGGCTTCGCCGCCGAGGTGATAGCGGCCGGCGTCGGAGAAGTGGCTGGCGGCGACGTCGATGCAGAGGGCGATGTCGGTCGCGGGGGTGAAACCGGCATCGCGGATCGCGGCGACGGCGTCGTCGAGCATCGTCTCGACGTTGGGGAAGGCGGGGGCGAGACCGCCTTCGTCGGCGACGAGGGCGCGCATGCCGTATTTGGCGCGGCAGAGGTCGGCGGCGGATTGGTAAACGGCGTAGGTGTCGGCGAGAGCGGCGTCGATGGTCGGCGCCTTCGCGGCGATCAAGACGTCCTGGATCTCGACCTGGCCGCCGGCGTGTTTGCCGCCGCTGAAGAGGTTGACGGTCGGGCGGGGGAGGGTGGCCGGTTCGGTGTCGGGGGAGAGGATGGAGGCGAAGTGGCGGTAGAGGGAGAGACCGTGGTCGGCGGCGGCGGCGCGGGCAAAGGCGAGGGAGGTTGCCAGGATCGCGTTGGCGCCGAGGCGCGATTTGTTCGGGCTGCCGTCGAGGTCGAGCATCACCTGGTCGAGCGCCGTCTGGGAAGCGAGGTCGCGACCGCTCAGCGCGTCGTTGA
>DATBFX010000562.1:0-2853 GCA_036558305.1 Thermomicrobiales bacterium
GACCTATCTCGGGTTCGTCTATGGCACCATGGCGGCGCTGCGGCGGATGAAGCCGCGAAACGCCGGAACCATAGTCCAGGTCGGCTCCGCCCTTGGCTACCGAGGGATCCCGCTCCAAAGTGCTTACTGCGGCGCCAAGCACGCGACTCAGGGATTTCACGAAGCGCTGCGCTGCGAGCTGTTGCATGAGGGCAGCAAGGTCCGCGTCACGATGGTCCAGATGCCGGCGGTGAACACCCCGCAGTTCGGCTGGGTCAAAAGCCGCCTGCCCCGGAAAGCGCAACCGGTGCCGCCGATCTTCCAACCGGAGGTCGCGGCCGAGGCGATCGTCTGGGCGGCCAGCCACGACCGGCGCGAAGTCGACGTCGGCTCCTCGACCGTGCTCGCGATCTGGGGCAACAAACTCTTCGCCGGTCTCGGCGACCGCTACCTGGCCCGCACCGGCTTCGCCAGCCAGCAAACCGACCAACCGGCCGACCCCGCCCGCCCCGACAACCTCTGGCACCCGGTCGACGCCGACACCGACTTCGGCGCCCGCGGCGCCTTCGGCGACCGCGCCAACGACCGCAGCCTCCAACTCGCGGCCAACCTCAATCGTGACCGTTTGGCGCTGGCCGGTCTCGGTCTCGCCGGCGGCGTCGCCGCCCTCGCCATCGTCCGGAAAGGCAACGGGCGGTGAGGGCGGCGCGGCGAAACCGATCGCGAGGGACACGCCGATGACGCGCCGCGGCGTTGTCCGATCCGCCTTCCTCACCGGCACCGCCCTCATCGCCGTGCTGGCGATCACCGGCTGCTCCGCTGGTCCGGAAGGGTTGCGTCCGATCTCGCCGGAAGGGCGCTCGATTCGCGACCTGTTCGCGCTGGTCCTGGCCCTCTCGGCGGTCGTCTTCCTCGGCGTTGTCGCTGTGCTCGCCTACGTCCTGATCCGGTATCGGAGCCGGGGGGAGCGCGGTGAACACGGCGGCGGCGGGGAGCACCCGAAGGTGCAGATCGCCTGGACGGTCGGGCCACTCCTCCTGTTCGCGGTCCTGGCCGTCCTCTTCGTCCGGACCATGAACGTCGTCGACCACCCGGTCGCCGCGTCCGGTCTGCGGGTCGAGGTGATCGGTCACCAGTGGTGGTGGGAGTTCCGCTACCCCGATCTCGGTGTCGTCACCGCCAACGAGCTCCACGTCCCGGTCGGGACGCCGATGCGGCTCGACCTGTCGGGCGCTGACGTCATCCACAGTTTCTGGGTACCGCAGTTCGGGTGGAAGGTGGACGCAATCCCCGGCAGGCCGACCCACCTCTCGGTCACCGTCGACCGGGCGGGTACCTTCCTCGGGTCCTGCACCGAATTCTGCGGCGCCGAACACGCCGGCATGCTGATTCGCGTCGTCGCCGAACCCCAGGACCAGTTCGATGCCTGGGTCAAGGCGCAGCAGCAACCGGCCGCGACTCCGCAAAGCGACGTCGCGCAATCCGGCCAGAACATCTTCCTCTCCTCGACGTGTGTCAGCTGCCACACCGTCCGCGGGACCGCCGCCACCGGTAGCGTCGGTCCCGACCTGACCCACGTCGGTAGCCGCGCCACCCTCGGCTCCGGCGTCGTCACCAACACGCCCGACCACCTGCGGACCTGGATCGCCAACGCCGGCACCATCAAACCCGCCGTCCTGATGCCGCCGTTCGACTTCACCCCGGAGCAATTGGACGCGTTGGTCGCGTACCTGGAGAGCCTGAAATGACGAGGGAGTGAGTGATGGCCACGATTGCCGAACCGCGACCGCGTGACGCACTGGCGATACCGCGTTTCGAGCGGTGGTTCGCCTGGTTGGCGACGGTCGATCACAAGCGCATCGGCATCCTCTATTTGGTCACGACCGGATTCTTCCTCGTGGTCGGCGGGGTGGAAGCGCTGGTGATGCGAGTCCAGCTTGCGGTGCCGAACAACCACGTGCTGTCGCCCGACGAGTACAACGCCCTCTTCACGATGCACGGGACGACGATGATCTTCCTGGCGGTGACGCCGATGCTGGTCGGCTTCGCCAACTATTTCGTCCCGCTCCAGATCGGGGCGCGGGACATGGCGTTTCCGCGCCTTAACGCCCTCAGCTACTGGTTTCTCTTGCTCGGCGGGCTGTTGCTTTATGTCAGCTTCCTGGTCGGCAGTCCGCCCGACACCGGTTGGTTCAGTTACGCCCCGCTTACCTTGCGTCCCTTCTCGACCAGTCCTGCCGTCGACTACTGGATCGTCGGGATCACCGTCGTCAGTCTCGGCAGCATCGTCGGCGCCATCAACATCCTGGTGACGGTGCTCAAGATGCGGGCGCCGGGGATGAGTTTCACCCGAATTCCTCTCTTTACCTGGATGTCGATCCTCAACACCCTGATCATCATCTTCGCGATGCCGGATTTGACGGCGGCGCAGATGATGCTCCTCGCCGACCGCCACCTCGGCACCCACTTTTTCGACGTCAGCGCCGGCGCCGACCCCCTGCTCTGGCAGCACCTCTTCTGGTACTTCGGCCACCCCGAGGTCTACATCATGATCCTGCCGGTCTTCGGGGTGCTCTCGGAGATCGTCTCGACCTTCGCCGGGCGGCGCATTTTCGGCTACGTCGGTCTGGTCGGTTCCGGCATCGCCATCGTCCTCCTCTCCTTCGGTGTCTGGGTCCACCACATGTTCACGACCGGGCTCGGGCATTGGACCGTCGCCGTTTTCGGCATCACCGGTATGCTGATCGCGATCCCGACGGGGGTCAAGATCTTCAACTGGCTGGCGACGATGTGGGGCGGGCGCATCCGCTTCACGACGCCGATGCTCTTCGCCCTCGGCTTCATCGTCACCTTCACCATCGGCGGCATCACCGG
>DATBFX010000563.1:0-1747 GCA_036558305.1 Thermomicrobiales bacterium
GGCGTCAGGGCACGACGGCGTTCGTTCTCCTAACGCCTATCGCCTAGCGCCACCCGGAAGAAGGGATCCGAGCCGATGAGCAACCTGGTCGACGCAAGGACGCTGCGGGAGGTGCCGCGGCCGCGGGTAGAGGGGCGGCGATGGTCGCGCATGCTGGACCGCATCGGCATCGTCGTGGCATTCCTGGTGACGGTGTGCTTCGCCGGGCTCTTCCTGGCGCCGCTGTACTGGATGGTAACGACGTCGCTGAAGACGACGCCGGAGGTGTTCAAGTTGCCACCGGTGTGGTGGCCGGAAAAGTTGATGTGGAGCAATTACCCCGACGCGTTGGATTACTTCCCGTTCGTGCGCTACGCCGAAAACACGCTGCGGATCGCGGTACCGGTCGCGATCGGGACGACGATCAGCTCGGCGTTGGTCGCCTACGGATTCTCGCGGATGCGGTGGCCGGGGCGAGACGTCGTGTTCTACCTGGTCTTGGCGACGTTGATGATCCCGACCTGGGTGACGCTGGTCCCGCTCTACATCTTGTTCAACAACATCCACTGGGTGAACACGTACCGGCCGCTGGTGGTGCCGGCGTTTTTCGGCGATCCGTTCTCGATCTTTTTGCTGCGGCAGTTCTTCCTGCGGCAACCGCAGGATCTGGTGGACGCGGCGCGGGTGGACGGGGCCTCGCACCTGCGGATTTTCGCGCAGATCATCTTGCCGCTGTCGCGGCCGGCGCTGGCGGTGGTGGGGTTGTTCGCGTTCATCAACGCCTGGACCGATTTCTTCAATCCGTTGATCTACCTGTCGAACCCGGACAAGTACACGTTGCAGGTCGGGTTGTTCAACTTCTTTGCCCAGCACTTCGTGAACTGGCCGGGGTTCATGGCGGCGTCGGTGGTGGTCCTGGCACCGGTGGTGGTGATCTTCTTCCTGGCGCAGAAGACGTTCATCGAGGGGATCACGTTTACGGGGTTGCGAGGTTAGCCGGTAGCCGGTAGCCGGTAGCTGATAGGAGTTCCCCCCGCGGAGGTGCGGGGGCGGGCTGGCGAGTTCGCTCTGATTAGCCGACGGTGAAGACCGAAACCATTCCTTCCACCGCGTGCTCCATCCCGGTGTCGGGGTCGGTGACGAAGCAGACGGCGCCGTAGGTGCCCGGTGCCAGGTCGACCGGGAGCCAGAGGGTCTGGCCGCTCGACACCAAGAGCACGCCCTGGGCGACGGGGGTGATGTCCGCGTCGGTGAGACCGCCGGCCTGGGGCGTGCCCGTGGCATCGCTTTGGATGAACGCCATGAACTGGTCGGCGGTCGTTCCCGAGGGGAGTCCACCCATCAGCAGCATGTGGGGTTGCGTCCCGGTGTTCTTGACCTCCCAGATCTCCGACCCGACCGAGAGGCCCTGGTCGAGCCCCGTAAAGGAGAACTCGCTCAGCTCCACGGTGCGATCGGCCACCGGCGCATCGGTGCGCGAGTCGGGGCCATCGGCGGCCGAGAAGCGGACCGGCGACTGATCGCCGTCGCCGATGACGATCCAGTCGCCGGCGAGGACGGTCACGAGCGCCTGCAGGGTGCCGCCGGGCGGTACGTCGCCGGGTCCGCCGGGAATGACCGCGGAATAGAGGAACGGTGGGAAACCGTTTTCCTCCGCGGCCGGGGTTGCGGCGGTGGCCATGAACTCGTCGAGGGTTTGGCCGGGCGGCGGGCCGAGCACGGCGGCGCCCGCGTCGGAGTCGGTCGAATTGGTGACGGTCAAGACGAC
>DATBFX010000564.1:0-12191 GCA_036558305.1 Thermomicrobiales bacterium
TCGGCGTGGAGTGCGGGCCTGGGCAGCGCCGATCCCGTCCCGGTTGGTCCCCGGTCATCACAACCCGGATTGTTCCGTCCGTCCCCACCGCCCTCCCCCGAGGCGCTTCCACGCAAGCGCCGAGGCCACGACACGGCACCGTCCCCTCCTCGCACGCCGGCGGAGGGTTCGGGGGAGCAGGGCCCGTTGCGGTGGGAGCGACGCGCGGTTCCCGTCGGTGCGCACCCGCACCGAACCCCATCACAACGCGACGCACGGCATTGTGAGCCCGGCGCCCGTGTGGGACGATTCCCGCAGGAGTTCCGCGGTTCGCCGTCAAGCCGCCGGAGTCGTCCCGCCGAGGATGTCGTGATGGTCAGTCAACTCACCACCCCACGGCTGGTACCCGGAACCCGGGTGCCGATCACCTACGAAGACTTCTGGGCGCTGGACACCCCCGATGGGCCGAAGGTCGAGTGGGTCGATGGGGAGGCGATCGTCCACATGGCGGTCTTGACGCGGCATGCCCGGCAGTCCGGCTTCTCCTTCAACCTGCTCTCCGGTTTCGCTCGCATCTTCGATCTCGGTGAGGTCTTCTCCGACCAACTCGCGATGGACATCCCGTCACGCCCCTCGGTTCGCCTCCCCGACATCCTCTTCGTTTCGCGCGAACACGCGGCCCTCCTCAAACGCGAAGGGCTGTTCGGCGCCGCCGATATCCTCATGGAATTCGTCTCCGAGGACAGCGTCACCCGTGACTATCGCGAGAAGTACCTGGAGTACCAGCGAGCGTGTGTCGCCGAGTACGTCATCGTCGATAGCCGCGACGGGAAACACCGGTTCGAGTTCTACCGACTGAACGCGAGCGGCAGCTACGAACGGGTGGAGCCCGATGCCGCGGGGCGCTACCACTCGGCCGTACTGCCCGGCTTCTGGATCGACCCACGCTGGTTTTGGCAGGAGCCGTTGCCGATCGTCGAAGACCTGCTTTTCGAAATCGCCGGCGACGCCTACGCAGATTGGCTCACCTCCCGGCGACGAGCGGTGCTCGACAAGTAACGCGCCGTGTCCATCGGCGCCCACCCATGCCAAACCACCATCTGACGACTAACGACTAACGACTGACGACTACCGCCACGGCGTCTCGTCCACCAACCGCGCCCCGCCGCCGGACAACCCGACCGGCGACCCATCGGCCCGCCAGCAACTCCCGCCGTGCAGCAACCCCGTCTCCTGCTCGACCAGGATCGCGCTCATCCCGCCCGCGATCTTCGGCACCACCTGCACCGTATGCCCGCGCCGCTCCAAACCGCTCACCAGATCCGGCAGATTCTCGAAGGTGTCCTCCACCTCCAGCACCGGCCCCATCGTCCAGACCCGCGGCGCCTCCACCGCCTCCTGCACCGTCATTCCGTGGTCGATCAGATTGACGATCCCCTGCATCACCGTCCCGAAGATCCGGCTCCCGCCCGGCGTCCCGACCGCCAGCCACGGTTTCTCGTCGCGCAGCAGCAGCGTCGGCGACATGCTGCTCAGGATCCGTTTGCCCGGCGCGATCGAATTCGTCCGCCCCGGCACCGGGTCCATCAGGTGCATGCAGTTGTTGAGCAGCATCCCCGTCCCCGGCGTCGTCACCCGCGACCCGAACAGGTTGTTCAGCGTCTGCGTCGCACTCACCATCGTCCCGTCCGCGTCCACCACGTTCAGGTGCGTCGTGCTCCCCGATTCCCCGCCCCACCCGGCCGGCACACCCGCCTGGTACTGCCCCGCCTTCCCCTGGTGGGACATCACCTCCGCGCACCGCTCGGCCGCGTACTCCGACGACGTCAACCACCCCACCGGCACCTCGACCTGCGCCGGATCGGCCATGTACCGGAACCGATCGGCGAACGCGATCTTGAGAACCTCGGCGATCACGTGCACCGTTTCCGCCGTCCCGAACCCCGACGCCCGTAGTTCGAACCCCTCCAGTATCCCGAGCATCTGCACGATGTGGGTTCCGCCCGACGACACCGGCCCCATCCCGATCACGTCGTACCCCCGGTAGCACCCCCGCACCGGTTCCCGCTCGTGCAGCCGGTACCCCGCCAGATCGTCGAGCGTCACCAATCCGCCGTTCACCTCCATGTCCGCCGTCATCGCCACCGCCGTTTCGCCGGAGACCAACTCCGCCGCCCCGTGCCGCCCCATCCGCTCCAACGTGTCGGCATAGTCGACCCGGACGATCCGCTCCCCCGCCGCCGGCACCCTCCCACCCGGCAAAAACGTCGCCGCCGACGCCCAGAACCGCCCCAGCGACTCCCGCTCCATCTCGATGCACTGCGACAGATACGGACTCACCACAAACCCACGCCGCGCCTGCCGCACCGCCGGCGCCACCAACTCCGCCAGCGGCAACGACCCGAACCGCTCCGCCGCCAAACACCACCCGGCCAGCGCCCCCGGCACCCCGACCGCCAGGTACCCGACGTCGTTCTCCCGATCGACCGTCTCGTTCTCCAAACTCCCCTCGACCGGCCTGAACAGGTCCGGTCGCGCCTTCCCCGGCACCGTCGCGTAGTTGTCGATCGTCACCACCTCGCCCGTCCGCCCGTCCCGGATCACGAAGAACCCGGCCCCGCACGGACTGACCATCATCGGCTCGACCACCGACAGCGAGAACAGCGTCGCCACCGCCGCGTCGACCGCGTTTCCGCCCATGGCAAGGATTTCCAACCCCGCCGCGCTCGCCTCCGGGTGGTTCGCCGTCACCACCGCCCGCGACGCGACGACCGGTTGCTTCTCCGTCCGAATCGCCATGACACCGCTTCCCTTCCAGTCCGGTGCGCCGCCGCTCACTCGCGGCGCAACTCCGGATGCTCGGCAGCATATTGCCGGACCGCCTCGGGATAGAGTTCGCACTCCGCGGCAAACACCCGCGCCCCCAGCGTCTCCGGCGTATCACCCGGCAAGACCGGGACCGTCGTCCGCAGCACCACCGGTCCCGTATCGTACTCCTCATCCACCACGTGCACCGTCGCCCCCGACTCGGCGGCGCCGCTCGCCAGCACCGCCGCGTGGACCCGCTCGCCGTAGAACCCGCGCCCCGCCGGTCCCTCCGGCAGCAACCCCGGATGGATATTGAGGATCCGCCCTCGCCAAGTCGGCGGAATCACCAACCGCCGCAGGAACCCCGCGAGCAAGATCAAGCCCGGCTCGTACGGCGCGACCGCCGCGAAGACCGCCTCGCTGTACGCCTGATCCGACCCGAAGTCCGACCGTCGCAGAACGACCGCCGGGATCCCCGCCGCTTCGGCAATCTGAAGACCGCGGACACCGGCCACGGAACTGACGACGGCGACGATCCGCGCCGCCAGCTCACCGCGGCCGATCACCCGCAGGAAGTTCTCCAGCGTTCGCCCCGCCCCCGAGAGCAGCAGGGCCAGCGACAACGGTCGCTCCCCCCCAAAAGTACTAGCCGCATCGGCCATCACGGCAGTTTCGCGTGGTATCACAGCAGCAGATGCACCTTTATCCGTTGCGCGGAGCCAGCGCCGACCAAGAGTCACTGCATTCTATCCAGCGTTGCTCTTGCGCACCCAATCCGTTCCCACGGCGCGCCGCTCGCCCAGAGGGCACCCGGCCGCGGCATGCCGTCCGCTGGAGGCCATGGACCGTGGTATCACCTTCGCCAAGAACCTTGGACCGGATCGCACGCCCCCGGTTCGGCTCGCGTTGGCTCGTGGCACCGGTCGTGTTGTTGCTCCTGCTTGGTCTCGAACCGATCGTTTGGGGCAAGTCCCAGGTCGCCTGCGGCGACATGACTCCGTCCGCGGCCTCCACCCCGCGGCCCGATCCCCCCTACCTGATCCTCCTCCAGCGCTCGACGACCGAGACCAACACCAACCGCACCCCGTACATCCTCGCCAACCTCGACTACATCGAGTCCCTCCCCTTCGACGGCATGGTCGTCAACATTCCCGCCTCCTGGGATGTGATGCGCGGCCGGCCGCTCGCCTACCAGCACATCTACGACCACTGGCTCGCCCCGCTGCAAGGAAAGTTCACCCACTTCACCCAGAACTTCGTCGAGGTCATGATCGACGACCCCGGCGACGTCTTCGACGACGCGGCCTGGCAGGTCACCGTCGACAACTGGCGCCTGATGGCCCGCGCCGCCCGCCAGGCCGGTTTCGTCGGCATCTTCTTCGACAACGAAGAGTACACCGGCCGCTGGCTCGACTATCCCGAGGATTACACGAACCCGACCCACACCCTCGACGAGTACCGCGCCCAGACACGCCTCCGCGGTACCCAGATCATGCAGGCGATCGTCGCCGAATTCCCGAACGTCGTCTTCCTCACCTACCACGGCCCCTACGTCTCCGAACCGAAAACCCCGCTCTCGGTCATCGCCGGCCAATCCGCCGCCGGCGACGCCTCCGATCTCACCGGCGCCCTCTTCACCGGGTTCCTCGAAGGTCTCGGTCCCCAGGCCCAACTGATCGACGGCGGCGAAGTCTACGCCTACCGCACCGCCGACGACTTCGCCCACTCCTACGCCTGGCGCAAAACCGGTCTCCCCTCCGCCGCCACCGACAGCGCCTTCATCTCCCCCGCCGACCGCGCCGTCTGGTCCCAGCGCGTCGGCATCTCCTACGGCGTCTACAACCTCACCTTCCCGCCCCACGCTCCCACCATGACCCCCCAAATCATGCGCACCACCCTCGAACAAGCCCTCCGCCACGCCGACCGCTACGTCTGGTACTACACCTACATCGACAACTGGCTCATCCCCGGCGACATGCCGCATTGCTGGTTCAACGCGGTCGAAGGCGCCCGCGCCGCCGTCGGCGATCCGTAAAGGCGGGAGGCGGAGGGCGGAAGGCAGAAACGGCTCGTTCTCCCCGCCTTCCGCCCTCCGCCTTCCGCCATTCCTATTCGAGGTACCCGATCGACCGCAGCCGCACCTCCATCAAGCGCATCATTTCGCCGTAGAAGGCCGCGGCGTCGACGCCGTAGCCGCGTTGCACGATCGAGTCGAGGTCGTCGCCGACGAGCGACAACCCTTCGGCGGCGATGCTGGCGTACTCCGCGAGCCCGCCGGCGATCACGGCGCGGGAACGCTCCGGATCGTCGATCAACCGCTGCCGCGCGTAGCTGACGCCGATCCCGATGTGCCGCGCCTCGTCCCGCGAGACGAGCCACTGACCCGCTTTGAGGCCGGGGAAATCGCCGAGGTGGGCATACTGGTCGCCCGCCAGATTCTGCGCCGTCCGCGCCACCACCCCCTCGGCGATCAGGTGGTAGGCCATCACCGAGAGCAGGAAGGTGTTGTCGTCGCGCGAGTGGTTGAGTTGGCCGACCACGTTTTCGAACCGCTCGTAGAACATCGTCGCGACGGGATCGGTGTGCTCGTCCGCGACCCGCCGCACGACGTTCACCCCACCCCGAATGCCGAAGACCTCCTCGTAGACGCGGAGGACGCACTGCATGTGGCGGTATTCGTCGGCGATCTGCGTCGCCAGGACGAGCTGCATCTCGTAGGTCGGCGCGGCCAGGATGAAGGGGGCGAGCAGCGTCGCCACGCTGAACTCGGCGTGGAACCGGTGCCCGAAGATCCAGATCAGCGCCCGCTGCCCCTCCGCATCGAGCGACCGGAAACTGGCCGCATCGGTCCGGTAGTCGATGGCGTTGGCCGACCACTGGGTGCGTTCCCAGTGGTCGTAGAGCGCGCGAAACGGTCGTGCCTGTTCCTCTAACGCCTGCAGGTCGTCGTCAGCCACCAGCCCCGGCCGCACCTGAACCGCCATGTTTTCCACCCTGTCCCACTGCTCGAACGCCGTCACGATCGACCGCTCGTCCACGCCCCCCGCAAACGAGATGCCGAGTCGTCCGGCAAGCACGCGTCTCGGTGATGAAACGCGAGTGTAGACCGAGTTTCCACCGTGTCAAGCGAGCAACCGGTAGCCGGTAGCCGGTAGCCGGTAGCCGTCCGCAAAGGTCGGCAAGGCGACCCACACGGAGCATTCCCTACCGAGCACTCACGCAGATATTGCTCATACTCCTACCGGCTACCGGCTTCCGGCTCGGCAATCGAACACCACCTTGATCGCGCCGTGCTGGCCGCGTTGCAGACTCAACCGCATCGCCTCGCGCCAGTTCGCCAGGGGAACCGTGTGCGTGACGAGATCGCCGAGCGGCAGGTCCGGATGATCGGCCAAGAGGCGCATCGCCACCTCGAAGGTGTGGGCACCCTCGTGGGACGGCTCCTTGCCGTAGACGTAGCAGCCGGTGATCTGGAGTTCGCGCGCCCAGACGAAGCTGAGGTCGAGGTGGGACACCTCCCCCGCGCACCCGACGAGGACGACCCGGCCGTGCGGTCCGGCCACCCGCAAGCTTTCGTCGACGCTCCGGGCGGACCCGACGGCGTCGAACACCCAATCGAAGCCGCCCGCGTAAACCGGTTTCCCCTTGATCGGTTTGTACCGCTTCGCACCCGTCACCTGGGTCGCGGCGTCGCCGGCACCCGTGCCGCGGAGGACGACGTCCGCTCCGAACCGCCGCGCCATCTCCTCCTGGACCGGATGCCGCGCCAGGACGGTGACGTGCGCCTTGTTCCCCAGCAATCGCAACGCCGCCAGCACCAGCAACCCGATCGAACCGGCTCCGACGATCAAGACCTTGCTCTCGGCCGGCGGCGGCGCCTTCAGCACGGCATGGACGGCGACGCTGAACGGCTCCACGAGCACCGCCGTCGCATCCGACAGCGCATCGGGGACCGGAAACGCCTGGCTGCGGTGGACGACCAACTCCTCCGACCACCCCCCGGGCAGATCGCGGCAAAACCCGAGCAACATCCCCGGCGCCAGCTTGCCCTCGGCCGAGGAGGTGCACAACCCCGGTTCACCCGACGCGCACGAGCGGCAGGGAACCAATCCCCTCATTTCACACGAGATCAGCGGGTTGACCACCACCCGTTCCCCGACCGGCGTCATCCCCGCCGCCGCCCCCACCTCGGTCACGTCGGCGACGATCTCGTGCCCCGGCACCGCCGGAAACGACGAGAACGGCAACATTGCCGGGCTTGTCGTGTTCTTCAGCATCGAGATGTCGCTACCGCACACCCCACACAACCGGGGTTTCAACCGAAGCCACTCCGGCCCCGGCAGCGGCTGCGGCTCCGTCTCGATCTCCGTGAGCCCCGGAATCCGCCCAGATTCGAGGATCGGGAGGGGCAACTTGTCGGCGGCACGGACGGCGAGGTAATTCGGGATCGAGAAGTTATACCGGATCGCTTTCATTAATCGGCCCCTGGTTTGCTGCGGCGCCCCGGACGCGGGCGCCGCCGAAATGCCAGTACGTACCGTCCCCTAGCTCATCGGCACCTGCCGCAAGATCTTGCTCTCTACTCGGTCGAAGATCTCGTCCAGGCTTTCCCCGGTGATCGTCAACCCGTGGTTCTTCAACCCGATCACCGCGTGGCCCGGATCGGCTTCCTGCCGCACCAGGTCGGCGACCGTCGAAGCGAGTTCGTAGGTGCCGCACGGGAAGTTAATGTGGGTGGAGCGGATGCCCTCCATCCAGGCGTGGACGTGGAGAATCGCCCCAACCGACGGGTGCTCGCGATAGATCAGGAAGTGCTCGATGGCATCGACCGAGACCCGGCGCGGTTTGACGTTTGGCGGGACGCTCAAGCGCATCGCCCGCTGCTCCGGCAGGTAGTCGGTGACGAGAAGGATCTCCGTCCCCACCTTTTCCAGCTTGCTCTTGTCGACCCCGCTCGCGCTCATCCAGAAGCGCTGCTCGTCCTTGCGGGCACTCAAATTGCCGTAACTGAGGCCACCGATGTTGAACATCTGCAGGACGTGCCGGAAATCGCTCGGCGACAGGAAGTCCTCGAGCGGGAACGGCGACGGCAGCAGATCGAGCTGGTCGAGGCGACGACCGGCGCGGGTGATCGAGGCGGTGATCTCGTCGCCGTTCCAGAGCTCCTCCGGCAGATCGGGCACGAAGTCGTTGTCGATGATCAACTGCGAGGTCGCCAGCGGCGTCAACCGCTCCAAGACCGCCTCGAAAAACGCGGCGTCGTCGCCGTGGTACTCCAGTGCGTAGAACCCCTGCTCCAGCGTGAAGAAGTAGGCCGCCGGCCCGCCGTGCTTCCCCTCCTGCACCACCATGATGAAGAGGTTGGCCAGGGTCCGCAGCAGCATCGGGTAGCCGGTCTTGAGCGGCTCCTCCGGGTAGCGTTCCGCCTCGCCGATGCCGACGACGAAGACCGCCCGGTTCTTGCGGCGGAACGAGCGCGGTTTCTCGGTGTCGATCACGTGGAGAACGATGCCGCCTTCCTCGCCCGGATCGTCCTCCTCGACCAGGCGGAATCCCCGGTCGACGATCGCCGCCCGCAGATTCCCGGCGAACCAATCCCGGAGCGCTCCGCGCGGCGCCGTTGCCAGGCGGGATGCAACCGTAGCTTCCACGTCTTGTCCCTCCTCGTCTCGTCGGGCACGACCGCGTCCCACCGGACGCCACCCGCCCGTCGCCCGCCGCTGCCTCTCCGAACCGTTGGCGATCGGAGGCAGCGGTGCGTACGGCAAGCATACGTGAGGACCCGACGCCCGGAAAGGGCGCAGTGACACCCGGCGAGCGCCAACGGCCCATCGATGACTGGACGTCGCCACGGCCGAGCCCGCTCCCATCCCGTGCTATGATCCCGACCCAGAATCGAGCACTCGTGCGAGCAGCGGAGGGAGCGCCCATGAACCTGCCGACCGGAACCGGGGACGACCTGTTGCGCGTCGCCGCCGTCCAGATGAACTCGCGCGACGACAAGGCGGTCAACATCCAAACCGCGCTCGAACTGATCGACCGCGCCGCCGGGACCGGCGCCCGCCTCGTCGCCCTCCCCGAAGTCTGGACGTACCTCGGTCCGCAGGAAGGCAACCGCGGCAACGCCGAGCCGATCCCCGGTCCCACGGTCTCCCTCCTCGCCGAGCGCGCCCGCCGCCACGGCATCTACCTCCACTGCGGCAGCATGTACGAGGTCCGGCCCGGCGAACCGAAGGTCCTGAACACCACGGTGGTCCTCAACCCGGACGGCGACGTTGCCGCGACCTACAGCAAGATCCACATGTTCGACGTCGTTCTCGACGGCGTCGCCAGCTACGAGGAATCGGCCACCGTCAAACCAGGCGACGAGATCGTCACGGTCGATGTCGACGGCGTGACCGTCGGTCTTGCCGTCTGTTACGACCTCCGCTTCCCCGAACTGTTCCGCATCCTCGCCCTGCGAGGCGCCGAAGTGATTGTCCTTCCCGCCGCCTTTACGATGACGACCGGCAAAGACCACTGGGAAGTCCTGATCCGTGCCCGCGCCATCGAGAACGGCGTCTTCATGATCGCCCCCGGTCAGGTCGGTCAGGACGGCTACGGCAACTGGTGCTACGGCCGCTCGCTGATCGTCGATCCCTGGGGAACGGTCCTCGCGACCGCCCCCGACGCCGAAACCGTGATCGCCGCTACCCTCGACCGCTCGTTGCAGCGCAAGATCCGCCGGCAGGTCCCGTCGCTCGCGAACCGAATGCCCGACCGCTACCTCTGGCCCGACCAGGCGGTCGCCCTGCGCCGCTGACGGCGGTGCGAGCCGCACCGTGGCAGGCCGCCGGTGCCCGCCTCCGACGATCCTCCTTGCGTTCGTCACGTTGACCGCGCTCGCCGGCTGCGAGCGCGGCAACGCCAAGCCGACTCCGACCGCGACGATCGACGACACCTTCGTCATCGTCACCGCGACCGCCGGCGCAGCCCCGCGAAGGACGCCGACCGTCGAAGGAAGCCGCATCTACGTTGTCGCGGCAAGCGACGCCCGCACCCCGGCGGCCGCCCAATTTGGTAGGAGCGAGGAGCCCGTGATCCAGGTGGACGGACTGGCCGATCCCGATGGCGTCGAGGGCGGCCGGTCGCTGCGCATGCCGCCCGCCGCGCCATAAGGTCGGCCACCGCGTCTGCCGAGTTGGCCCTCAGATCGCCGCCGACGCTGCGCCATCGACCATCAGGGCCGCACCGGTGATGGCGCTCGCCTCGTCCGAGGCCAGAAAAAGCACCGCGTAGCCGACTTCGCGTGGCGAGATCATCCGGGGGAGCGGTTGCTGCCGCTTGATGATCGGGATCAGTTTGTCCATCCCGCCGAGTTCTTCGGCCAACCGCTGGTTCATCGGCGTATCGACCCAACCGGGACAGATGCAGTTGCAGCGGACCCCGGCTTCGGCGTAGGAGACCGCCAGCGCCTTGGTCAGCCCGATGATGCCGGCCTTCGACGTCGTGTACGCCTCGTAGCCGGGTTCGGTCAACCTCGCCATCACCGAGGAGGTGTTGACGATCGAGCCTCGCCCCCGCTCCAGCATGTGGGGCAGCACGGCATGGCACATCAGGTAGATACCCCGGAGGTTGATGTCCATCAGGGTATCCCAGCCCTCGTCGGTCCAGTCGCGGAAGTCGCCGCTCGTCATGACGCCGGCGTTGTTGAAGAGGACGTCGATCTGACCGAAGGTTTCGAGGGCGGTCTTCAAGGTCCGCTCCGCGGTCTCGCGCAGGGCGACATCGCCGGCCACAGTAGCGATTCCGGGAGCGATGTCAGCAAGCCGCCGTTGCACGGCGGCCAACCCCGCCTCGTCCCGGTCGACGAGCACCAACCGGGCGCCTTCCTCAGCGAACACCTCGGCCGTCCCCGCACCGATCCCCGAAGCCGCCCCCGTTACGATGGCTGTCTTTTCGCGAAGCCGCATCGCTATCCCCGCTGCCGATTGAGGTGGATGTCCAGGGCGGCATTCTCGGGTAATGCCGGTATCTCGTCCAGCCGCGCACTTGGCGATGGGGATTCCCCTGAGCCATCCGGCTTGACAAGAGGGCCGAATGGCATAGCATGGGTCACGTCGGACAGTCGCCAATCCGGTGCGGGACCGTTCCCAGGTCACCCACCTTCACAGCGAATTGTCGGACAATCGTCCCTACCGCGCGAGCGCGGTCCCTCGTCGGTCGCGGTCGCCAAGGAGATCACGGGGTCGTTTGCCGCTGTCGCTGCTCGTCCCGCGGGCACCCAATGCCCGCTCGTCATGCTCGAGCGGCCGATTCCATCCCACGCGAGGAGTCATCCTCGCCCAGCCTGCGCAGGAGGAACACCGTGCGCGCGGCCGTGTTGAATCGGGTCCCCGGTCCCCTGGACATCGAAGAGATCCAAATCGACGATCCCGGACCGCGCGAGGTGCTCGTCCGCGTCGTCGCCTCCGGTCTCTGCCACAGCGACCTCCACTTCATGGAGGGGAAGTACGTCCGCAACACACCGATCGTGCTGGGCCACGAGGCCGCCGGCGTCGTCGAGGCGGTCGGGCGCGACGTCGCCGGTTTCCGCCCCGGCGATCACGTCGTCGCCTGCCTGTCGGTCTACTGCGGTCACTGCCCGGCCTGCCTCTCCGGTCGACCCGCCCTGTGCGAGGCACCGGAGCGGGAACGGGCGCCGGGGCAGCCACCGCGCCTGTCGCGCGACGGTGCCCCGATCCACCAATTCGCCCACCTCTCGGCCTTCGCCGAGCAGATGCTGGTCCACGAGCACGCCCTGGTGAAGATCCGCCCCGACATGCCGCTCGACCGCGCGGCGCTGATCGGGTGCGCGGTGACGACCGGCGTGGGCGCGGTGATCAACACGGCGAAAGTCCCGCCCGGCACCACGGTGGCCGTGCTCGGCTGCGGCGGCGTCGGGCTCAACTGCGTCCAGGGAGCAGCACTGGCCGGAGCGGGCCGCATCATCGCCGTCGATACGCTGGCCTGGAAACTGGAGTTGGCGCGCTCCTTTGGCGCGACCGACCTCGTCGACGCCGCCGAGGAGGACACCGTCGCCGCCGTTCGGGAACTGACCGGTGGCGGGGTCGAGTACAGCTTCGAGGCGATCGGACTGAAGCGCACGGCCGAGCAGGCCTTCGCCATGCTGCGGGCGGGCGGAACGGCGACGCTGATCGGTCTGATCCCGGAGGGGCAAACGATCGAGTTGCTGGGGACCGACTTCCTCGACGAAAAGCGGATCCAGGGCTCGTCGATGGGCTCCAACCGCTTCCCCATCGACATTCCCCGCTACGTCGACTTCTACCTCGCCGGCAAACTTAAGCTCGACGAGTTGATCTCGACCCGGATCGGCCTCGACGACGTGAACGCGGGCTACGAGGCGCTGAAGCGAGGCGAGGTCG
>DATBFX010000565.1:0-1713 GCA_036558305.1 Thermomicrobiales bacterium
CGGAGGGCGCTCTTGGCGCTCCGAGCGTCGAAGACCGGGAAGCTGCCCTTCTTCAGTCCCTTGCCGCCGCCGTGGGCGGCGCGGGCCTTGGCGGAGACGCCGCCGCTTTTCGTGCGCTTGGGGCCGGTGGTGGCTTTGCGTGCCATGTCGGTCCTCCCGGGTGCTACAGATCGAACTCCCGTTTCAACGCGTCGACCACCGCATCGACGTCTTCGACCAGTGAGATGGTTGTAAAGCAGAGACAGTTGTGAACGATAATTCCGTTGGCTATGTACCATCCCGTTGTCGTTTGGAGGTTATAGACGTGACCCGCAAAGCGCCGGACACCGATCTCGACGATGCGATCGCCAGCTACGTCTCGGGGAAGGCCATTGATGAGGCGGCCCGGCACCACCACATCGGCGGCAAGCGATTGGCCGGGGAGATCAAGCGACGCGGTCTGTTTCGCGGACGCGTGGCCCGGCCACGCACGCCCAAGCCGCTCGACCCTGCCATCGCCGATTACGTCGCCGGTCGGGGACTGACCGAGGCGGCCATCGCCCACCACGTCGGGCCGATCCGATTGCGACAGGAGCTGCAACGACGTGGCATCTATCGCGGACGCGTCGTCCGGCCGCCCGTGCCGAAGCCGCTGGACGCCGCCATCGCCGACTACGTTTCCGGGACGACCCTCGCCGACGTCGCACGGCGGCACCGCGTCCATTCTGGGCGCTTGAGCGCCGAACTCAAGCGCCTGGGCATCTTCCGTGGTCACAAGGGGCGAACCGCCCCCGATCGCCTCGCTTTGCCGACCGCCGAGATCGCCGCCCGCTACGTGGCCGGAGAGTCCGAAAAGGACCTCGCCGCGGCGTTCGCGACCACGCGTGGCACCATCGTCCGCCGGCTCGCGGACGCCGGCGTCGAACGGCGGACGATGGCCGAGGCGATCGGTCTCGGCTTCTCGCGCATGGATCCCGAAGAGCGGATGCGGTTCACCGCCGCGTCGCATGCCGCCAGCCGGGGCAAGCCCAAGTCCTTCGAGACGAAGTGCCTGATGGCGCTCACGCGGCAACGTCGGCAGTTGCACGCGTCGCCCGCCGAACTGCTGCTGCATCGGTGGTTGCTCGATCTCGGCGTCGAAACGACGCCACAATTGGCGGTTGGTCCGTACAACGCAGACCTCGCCGCCTTCCCCGTCGCCGTGGAAATCTACGGCGGTCACTGGCATGGCTACGGACGCCACGCGGCCCGCGCCCCGGAGCGTTTGCGCCACTTCCTCGATCGGGGATGGAGCGTCGTCGTCGTGCACGTCGATGGGCGGAAGTGGCCCCTGTCGATGGGAGCGGCAGAGTACCTCGCCGCCTACCTCAAGCAGTCGCGCGGGGAGCCAACCCTCCGGCGTGAGTACCGGGTGATTCGGGGTACAGGGCAGGAGATGCCCACCCGCCGTGACGAACTCGATGATCTCCCCTTCGTACCAGCGTTGCATGCCGGCAAGCGGCGGCGGGCCTGAAACGAACACGCCGCCGGGCAGGCATTGGGGATGACCGGGCGGGATCACGGCGTCGTCCACCGGCGTCACCCCCGGCCCCAACCCGACGTCGCGGGACGCGTTGGCGTCGCAC
Source organism: Thermomicrobiales bacterium (assembly GCA_036558305.1). Classification (GTDB taxonomy): domain Bacteria; phylum Chloroflexota; class Chloroflexia; order Thermomicrobiales; family UBA6265; genus DATBFX01. The sequence goes on from DATBFX010000565.1 coordinate 1,605, forward strand.
GGATCGGGGTTCGGGTGGCTCGTCGAGAGGTTCCATTTGACGCCGGTTGCGAACGGCGTCCGCTTGGCCGCCTCGAGGGTCCCGACGGCGTGCGCCCGGCTGATCTCGG
>DATBFX010000566.1:0-55154 GCA_036558305.1 Thermomicrobiales bacterium
ACGACCCGGCACCGGAGCGGCCCCGGGTCCTGGCGACCAAGCTCTTTCCCCCGCGCTTGCACGCCACGCTCGTGGCCAGGCCCCACCTGGTGTCCACGCTCGAAGGTGATCCCGACCGCCGCGTGACCTTCGTTTGCGCACCGGCCGGCTCCGGCAAATCGACCCTCGCCGCGCAGTGGCTGGCCCAACTGGCGATCCCGTCGACCTGGGTGACCTTGGAGGCGAGCGACGACAGTCCGCGGGCCTTCGTCGCCCTCGTCGTCGCAGCGGTGCAGCGCATCGATTCCGATCTCCTCGTCGCCACCGATGCGCTCCTCTCCCGCGCGGGATCGCTCGACGATGCCGCACTCGTGCATCAACTGATCGCGGAACTCGGGGCGTCCACGCGGGCGTTCGCCCTGGTGCTCGACGACTACCACGCGATCACGGAGACGACGATCCATCGCGCCGTGAGCCTGCTGCTCGGGCGTCTGCCGCCAACGATGCGGGTCGTCGTGATCAGCCGCACTGAACCCCCGCTGCTGTCGACACCGACTTCCGATGCCGACGGACCGATCCGCCTCGGACCAAGCGACCTCGCGTTCACGCCGACGGAGGTGCACCGGTTCTATCGGGACGGCCATCGTCTCGACCTGAGGCCCGACGAGGTCGCCCTGCTCCACGAGCGGACGGAGGGCTGGGCCGCGGGGCTTCGCCTGGTCGGGGTCGCGCTGCGCGGACAGCCCCGCGACCGGGTGCGGCGAGCGATCGAGGACCACGCCGGCGACACTCGTTTCGTCGACGAGTACCTGTGGGACGAGGTGATCGGGGGCCTCCCGGACCGCCTCCGGTCGTTCCTCCTGCGCACCTCCATCCTGGACCGCTTCACGGCCGGGTTGTGCGACGCGGTGACCGGGGACGCGGACGGCGCCGACCTGATCCGCCGGTGCGAGCGCGAAAGCCTTTTCCTGGTTCCGCTGGACGACCAAGGGCGCTGGTACCGCTACCACCACCGCTTCGCCGACGTGTTGCGCGAACGCCTGACCCAGACGGCGACCGACGCCGAGGTCGCCGGGCTTCACCGGCGCGCCGCCAGGTGGCTGGAGGCGCACGGGCCGCATGAGGACGCCGTCCGCCACGCTATCGCCGGTCACGAGTGGGACCGCGCCGTCGGGCTGCTCGAAGACGAGTGCTCCGCGCTCTTCGACCGCGACCGCGTCGCGCCGTTGCGGGAGCGGCTTCGTGGATTGCCGTCCGAGGTCTTCGCCCGCTCTCCGCGGCTGGCGTTCTGGCTGGCCTGGGCGTTGGGGCTGAGCGGTCACTGGGAGGAGGGCGCACGCCCGCTCGCCACCGCCGAGGCGGCCTGGACGGCGGCGGACGACCGGGCGGGGCTGGGCCTGGTTGCGCTCTGGCAGGAATTCCGCGGGGTCTACACCTTCGACGGGCGCCAGGCCATCGCGTTCGCGGACCGTGCGCTCGCCCTCTTGCCGGAGGAGCAGGCGACCGCACGCGTCCTCGCCCTCCTCGACCGGGGGATCGGCCACCTGCACCTCGGCGAGCCGGAGCCGGCCGAGCGGGCGTTCGCGGACGCGCGGGCGACGATCGTGGCCACCGGTCGGGCGTGGTTCGGTGATCACGAGATGGCGTGTACCGCCGCCGCCCTGGTCTTGCGGGGCCGGCTGGCCGAGGCAGCGGCCCTGTGCGATGCAGTGGTCCGGGCCGCTGGCGAGCGGCCGGTCGAAATCTGGGTCCAGCCGGCGCTGCTCCGGCTCGGCGACATCAACCTCGAGTGGGGGCAGTTGGACGAGGCCGAGCGCCTCTATCGCGCGACAGAGCACCTGGCCGACCTGACGCAAGCGCACACCTGGCGGGCCCACACCTGTCTCGGGCTGGCGCGTCTGTCCTGGGCGCGCGGCGCGTCCGAGCGGGCGTTCGACGAAATCGAGCGGGGCATCGAATGCGCGTGGCGGGTGAAAAACGCTCAGCACGTGAGAAATTGCCGGGCGTGGCAGGCCCGATTCTGGCTGGCAGCGGGCCACCGTGCCCTCGCCCGCCTGTGGGCCGACGGCACCGACCTCGTGCCCGACGCGCCGCCCAGCTACGACCGGCGAGTGGAGCATCTGACGCACGCGCGGCTCCTGATCCAGGAGGGGCATCCGGACCGCGCGGTGCGGCTCCTGGAGGCGCTCGACAACCTGGCCACGGCGACCGGCCGGGACGGCGACCGCGTCGAGATCGCGGTGGTGGCCGCGCTGGCGCACAAGGCCCGCGGCAGCACCGCCGACGCCCGCCGGTCGCTGGAACGCGCGCTGGAGTTGGGGCATCCGGGTGGCTATTTCCGCGTCTTCGTCGACGCCGGCAGGGATCTGGCGCCACTCCTCCGTCGCGCTGCGGCGGGTGGCGACTACCGCGAGTACGCGCGGCGCCTGCTGGCCGGGATCAACGGGGCGGCGGTCGCGCACCCACCCGACGCCTCTCACCTGCCCGCCGCACTCAGCGAGCGCGAGGTCGAAGTGTTGCGGTTGGTGGCGGCCGGGCTGCCCAACCGCGACATCGGCCGCCAGTTGTTTATCACCGAGAAGACGGTCAAGAAGCATTTGAGCAACATCATGGACAAACTGGGGGCTGTCAACCGTGCCGAGGCCGTCGACCGGGCCCGCCGCCTGGGGGTGCTCTGAACGCGATTCAGCGCGCCCCGAGTCGGTCGACTCCCGGGGCGCTACCCGTTCTCATCGCGGACCGGATTGTCACGCATTCCGGCCACTCTTCCTTGCGGTGTCGGTGACGTCGAGATCGTGCCGGGGCGTGGATCGCAATGGCATCGGCCGCGAGGTGCAATGGGCGGGTTGCGACCCACGCGCGGCGCGCGGGCCGGCGGAACAGCGGATCGACGCGTCCCAACCGGCACCGCAGGCGATCGAGTGATCCGCGGATACCGCCGTGCCAGCCGGAGCGAGCGCGCCCATCGGCCAGGCATTTGCGCCGGATGCGTCGACGGTTCCCCCCACGAGGCATTCGCCGCTGTGGTGCCGGCGCGTCGCGTCGACGTCGCCACGATCGGAGTCGAGACGGACCGGCAGGGCCAGGGCCTGGGGACCGCCCTGATCGGCCACGTCGTCGCGGAGGCCGCGGCGGGGCTGCCGGTTAGCCTCTGGACCACCCAACCGCGGAGCGTGCCCTTCTACCTGCGGGCCGGGTTCGCGCTCGTGGCAGGGGGGACGTCGGCGGTCGGAGCCCTGCCGTGGTGGGGCTTCCTCGCACCGGTCGCTCGCTAGGGTACCGCCCCACCCCCGGCTACGCTCTCCGGCATCGACGGGCAGCCGGTTCATTCCGCTTTGGAAGACGCCTTTTGCGCGCCGTCAACCCCGCCCGCTCCGCGCCTTCCTCGTCGCTCATCCCCCAATCAGGCCCTCGAGCGATGCCGACGGCTCGATGTCCGGCAGGCGCACCATCCGGAAGGAGAGCCCGAGACCGACGATACCGGCGACGAGCGGGACGAGCAGCGCGACCTGGAGCGCGCGGGGGCGGGCGTCGGTGTTGATCCGGATGATCTCGTCCTGCACGTCCTGAGGTTGCCCGGCGAGTTGTTCCTGGAGGTGGGTGTTGCTCATGATTTCGGCATCGTTCTCCAGGGCATCGGCGACTTGTTGCTGTTCCGCCGGAGCGAGCACCGTGCTGTCTTCCGCCATGTTGGTGAATAGGAACGAGAGCGTCGCCAGCATGATCGCGCCGGCAAACGCCAGACCGAAGGAGAGCCCGAAGTTCCCCGCCGCGGAGTTCACCCCGGCCGCCTCGCTGATCCGCTCCTCCGAAACCGGCGACAGCGTGAAGTTGTTGAGTTGGGAAACGAGCATCCCCAACCCCGTGCCGGCGATGATCAACGGGACCGTCAGGTACCAACCCGAATCGGCGCGGGGCACGACCAGGATCACGATAAACGCTCCGAGGGCGAGCAGCGCGAACCCGGCCCTGATGATGACGCTCGGTCGCCGCTTGCCGGCCTTCTTGCCGGCCAGCAACGCGATGGCGAACATGCTCAGCGAGAGCGGCGCCAGCGACAGACCGGCCTCCATGGCGTTGTACTCGAGCACCATCTGGAGGAAGATCGGCAGCGCGATCATCATGCCGCCGAGCGAGATCTGCTGCAGCATCTGCTGGGAAATCCCGCCCCGGAAGTGCGGGGATCGGAACAGGTCCGGGTCGAGCAGGGGCTGTTTGCCCTCGCGCTTGCGCCGAACCAGCCAGTAGGCGAGCGCTGCCAGCGCGATGACGCCGATCGCGATCAGCGCCCCCACCGCCTCGCCGCCCTCCTGCCAGACGAGGATGCCCAGCACCAGGCCCCCCATGCCGAGGACGGAGCAGACCGCGCCGACGGCGTCGATCTCCCGCGGCCCGGTGTACGGCACGTCCTTTACCATCTTGATGCCGGAGAGCACGATCGCGATGATGACGACCTCCATCAGGAAGCCGATGCGCCACGACAGGTAGGTGGTGATGAAGCCGCCGAGGAGCGGTCCGACGGCGGCGGCGATGGCGGCCGCCGCCCCGACGAGCGCGTACGCCTTCGCCTGCGCCTTCCCCGCGAAATTCCCGTGGATCAACGACTGCATCGCGGGTAGGAGGAGGGACGCGCCGATCCCGCCGAAGATCGCCCAGAAGATGATGACCGGGGTCAGGCTCTGGGTCAGCGTCATCGTCAACGCCCCGAGGGCGTAGGCGAGCAGACCGATCACGTAGGCCCGTTTGCGCCCAATGAGGTCTCCGATCTTGCTGTTGATCAGGATGAACGCGGCGGAGACCAGGGCTTCCAGCGCGATCGCCGACTGGACGCCGCTCACCGTCGTACCGAGATCCTTGACCACGGCCGAGATCGACACGTTCATCATCGACGTATCGATCACCAGCACGAACATCGCCATCGCCAGCAAGAGGCGGAGCCGCGGGTTGTCGGCGGCCTCGTCGACAGTGCCGGCGCTCACGGTCGCTGCCATCGGCTGTCCTCCTGCTCGCACGGTGGTCAAGTCCGCACGGACAATCGCCCGTGTGGCGGCGCCCTCAGTCTGGCCCGCGGACCCGCGATCGCCGGACCCGAGGCGCCGAGCAAGACGAGTTCTGCCTTGCATGCGTCGGTCAGACCGCGTCGGACCACGCACTGGAGACCCCGCGATGATGCCGGTAACCGGGTCGTAGCGGCATCGGCCCAAAGGCGCATTCGGCGGGTAGCCGACCTCACGGGGCCACGGGCAGGAAGTCCCGCGGAACAAATGGATCTGGTTGCCTGTCTCCGCACCGGCCGGGTCGAGCGCCGCGCCGGCCCCTTCATCGGGCCGGTGCCGTCACGGCGTCGGGGTGGCCGTCGGGGCGGGAGTCGGGCCGCCGGCGTGGCCGAACTGCGCCAGCACCGACTCCAGCCCCTCCGGCTTCACCGTGAACCCGCCCCGGAACGGGTGCTGGGCGTCGGCCACCACGTAGAGCAGCATCGCGATCGTGACCGTCAGCGCCCCCATGATCGCCGCCTGGGAGTAGGGGCTCTCCACCCCGAAGAGGAAGGCGAAGGCCACCACCAGCACCCCCCCGCCCAGCAGCACCACCCACAGGACGGAAGGCAGGCCGCTGTGGCTGGCCAGGACCCGCCCGCGGCGGGCGACCGAGACCTCGTTCATCTGCGCCAGCGATTCGCCGTACTGCTCGGGGTTGACGGCGGCGACGAAGTCGGGCCGCGCGTAGACCGCGAACAGGTCGTCCAGCGCCTGCGACGTCTTCGGGCTCGGGGCCTCCCCGTCCTCCATCGCCGGCCACTCCTCCTCGACCGCGGCCTCCGCGTAGCCGAGCAGCGCCTCCTGCGCCGCCGCCCGGTGCGGGTCGGGGAAGCCGTTCGAGAGCCGGAACAGCACGCCCATAGCGCTCGCCTCGCGGTCGGCCACCTCGCGGGCGTCGGCGTAGTTCTCCCAGACGGCGATGACGACGAAGGCGAGGACGACGGCGTAGGTGACGCCGGTGGTGGCGTAGACGAAGCCGGCGACATCGTTGTGGCGGGCGAGGGTCTGGTGGGAGACGAGGCGGCGGACGACGACGACCGCCAGCAGCGTCAGCAGGAGGCTGCCGCCGACGACGACGACACCCCCGAGCACCCCGTACACGGCGACGACCTCCCGCTCGTTCCTCGGCCCGCCCCGCCGGCGCGCCACGCCCGGTGCGGCGCCAACCACGGGCCGGTGGTGCCTTGATCGTGCAGGGTCCCCGGTCGTAGCGGCATCGGCCCAAAGGCGCATTCGGCGGACGGCGATCCGCGCGTGGCGCACGGACGGCCGGGGCTCCGACCCAACCGCGTCGCGACCTTGGGCCGGTGCGGCGGATGACCCGCCTGCCGAGTTAGCGGCGGTTCGTGTCATCAGGGGAACCGACCCGACACCATCCCAAGCATGAAGACCGGGGTCCGAATAGGTCCTTGGATGCAGGCGGATACGACTTCCCTCTCCTTATCATGCCGGAGGCAAGGTCATCCTGACCTATGGCCGGAGACGCGGGAGGGGCGGATGTCGGCCGGCGTCTTTGGCCCGCGTGCGATTCGTCGTGTCCGGTATGGACAAGACGCCGTGCATGAGCTTTGTGACCGTTTTCTCGGTGACGTGAGGGAGGTGATGGTACTGCCAGAGATTCCGACGCCACGCATCCCGTCGGTTCTCGATCGATTGCGACCCAGTAGGAGAGGATTGGGCATGGTCCGCACCAAGCGATTCGCGTTACTCCCGCTCTTCGCCGCGCTCCTCGTCGCCGGCGTCCTGCCGCTGCTCGCCCACGGCGCGGCGGCGCAGGACGCAACCGCCACTGCCGCTCCGGGGGGGGAGTTCCCGGTCAAGGCGCGGTTCATCAACGCGATGACCACCGTCGGCAAGATCGACGTCGACCTCAACGACGATGACAACCGCATCGTTCAAGATCTCGAGTACGGCAAGGTGTCCGACGAGGTCGAGCTGACGGCGCCGGTCTCGAATATCATCGTCAAGGAACCCCGCAACAACCAGTTCGACCTCTGGCTGTTCAACACCATCGTCTCCACCCAGGCGGGGTCGTCCTACGTCATCACCGTCTCCGACCTCTTCATCATCCCGGTCCAGGTGGACACCAGCCCGCTCGGGGACCAAAAGGCGCGCGGTCGCCTGGTCCATGCCGCGGCAGAGGCGCCGCCGGTCGACGTCCTCCTCAACGACAAGCCGACCCGGATCACGAACCTGCGGTACGGACTGGCTTCCGACACCGGCGAAGTGCCCGCGGGGACGTACGACGTCAAGCTGAACCAGACCGGCACGAGCACGACGGTGCTCGACGTGCCCAGCACCGCGCTGGACGCCGGGCAGTCGTACGTGATGGTGCTGATCGGCAAACCGGGAAGCTCGGAGCAGCCCTTGGCGACGATCAACGTCGCCACACCGGTGCAAGCGTCCTAAGAGCGCCTTTCACAACCGGTCGGGAACGCTGGAGGGCGTTTCAGCAGATGAGTGCGGCGGAGAGCGAGAAACGCCGCATGGGTGTCGTCGCACCGCTCGGAGCGGACGGTGAGCGGCCTGTCGCCGGTCAGCCGGGCCAGTGTTCGTTCGACCGTCCGCTGCGAGTGGTGCACCAGCATCTCCCTGCAGTCCTTGCCTGTGCGGGCGATCCCGACCTCGAAAGGGCCACCAGCGAGGGCGCGGCGATGCCGGGGGATCTCGTACGCCTTGTCGGCGTGCAGCTTGGCGACGAGCGCGAACCGTCGTACGACACCGGCTCCGCGGCCGGGGATACGATTTGGGCGATGGGTGAGATCCTCGCCGGAGCGGGCGTGGCCGTTCGGCCATGGCGGGCCGCCCGAAAGGAGCATTCGTGGACCCCTCCACCGTCGCCGTGATCCTCAACCCCGCTTCCGGCGCGGGGAAAACCCTCAAACTCGTGCCGCGGGTCATGGAGGCGCTCCGTGCGCAGGGCCGACCGTTCGACTTGCACCTGACGTCGCGTCCAGGCGAAGGGACCGACGTCGCCCGCCAGTTCGCGCTCGACGGGGCGGCGGTGGTGATCGCCGTTGGCGGCGACGGCACCATCCACGAGGTCGCCAACGGTCTGCTCGCCAGCGGGCGCGACGTGCCGCTCGGCCTCGTGCCCTCGGGGCACGGCAGCGACTTCGTGCGGACCGCCGGGATACCAAAGTCGGTGGAGGAGGCCGTCGCCCGGGCCTGCGGCGGGACGACGCGACGGATCGACGTCGGGCTGGCCACGTTCGACGACGGCACCGCGCGCCATTTCCTCAACGTCGCCGGTTTGGGGTTCGACGCCGAGGTGGCGCAACGGGTGCTCAAGACGCGATTGCCGGGCAGCACGCTCCCCTACCTGGTCGCCGTCGCCGGTGCCCTTGCCCGCTACCAAAACATCGCGATCGACGCCGAGGCGGATGGCGAAGCAATCTCCGAAATCGCCGTCTTCGTCGTCGTGGCGAACGCCCGGTACTTCGCCGGGGGGTTGCAGATCGCGCCGATGGCCGCGGTCGACGACGGGCTGCTCGACTTCGCGGTGATCGGCGACTTCGCCAAGGTCGAGCTGCTCCGCCAGGTCCCCAGCGTCTACCGCGGCAGGCACGTCAACCACCCAAAATTCTTCCACCGCCGGGCAAAGTCGATCCGGATCGAGACGGCCCAACCCGCGCGCATCCAGGTCGACGGCGAGCTGGCGGGGAGCGCCCCGGTCACCTTCACCGTCGTCCCCGGCGCCCTGTGCCTGGCGGGATGACCCCCAGGGCGATGCTCGTGGGCGCCGATGGTTGGGCCCCGCCAACCCACGCCGAAGCGATGGGCGCCACCTTCGGCCCGCATGTGACCATGCTCATTCGTGCGTCGTTGAGCACGACGAGTACTCCCACGGCGACACCGGCGCCGGCGTCGGCGCCAGCCACCAGACCGGCTGGACCGCCCTCGTGGCCAACCTCCTCGCCGAGCAAGCGAGCCGCCGGGTGGAGGGCGCTCGAGCGAAGACCGGGGAACCGGATCCGGTCTTCGCGTAACCGCATCGTCGGGGCAGACCGGGCGCCCTCAGGGCGATGTTCGCCTTGAGGAGCAGGGTGGCGTGGCGCTGCTGGACCGGGCGGCATCTAACCGCCCGGTCCGGCGTCAGGGCGCCGGGGTGACGAGATCAGTGGGGGCCTGCCGAGGACGCTGGCGTGAACTGTACCAGCACCGACTCCAGCCCCTCCGGCTTCACCACGAAGCTGCCCCGGAACGGGTGCTGGGCGTCGGCCACGACGAACAGCAGCATCGCGATCGTGACCGTCAGCGCCCCCATGATCGCCCCCTGGGGGTAAGGGCTCTCCACGCCGAAGAGGAAGGCGAAGGCCACCACCAGTACCCCCCCGCCCAGCAGCACCACCCACAGGACGGAAGGCAGGCCGCTGTGGCTGGCCAGGACCCGCCCGCGGCGGGCAGCGGAGACCTCGTCGAGTTGGCTCAGCGATTCGCCGTACTGCTCCGCGTTCACGGCGGCGACGAGGTCCGGCTGTTCGTAGACCGCGAACAGGTCGTCCAGCGCCTGCGACGTCTTCGGGCTCGGGGCCTCCCCGTCCGCCATCGCCGGCCACTCCTCCTCGACCGCGGCCTCGGCGTAGCCGAGCAGCGCCTCGTGCGCTGCCGACCGCTGCCGCACCGGGAAGCCGTTGGCCAACCGGTAGAGTACGCCCACGGCGCTCGCCTCGCGGTCGGCCACCTCGCGGGTAGCGGCGTAGTTCTCCCAGACGGCGATGACGACGAAGGCAAGGATCACCGCGTAAGTGACGCCGATCGTGGCGTAGACGAAGCCGGCGACGTCGTGGTGGCGGGCGAGGGTCTGGTGGGAGACGAGGCGGCGGACGAGGACGACCGCCAGCAGCGTCAGCAGGAGGCTGCCCCCGACGATGACGATTCCCCCAACCACACCGTACACGGCAAAACCTCCCGCGCGAACGGACCGGACCCATGGACGACCGGGTCGCGGCTGCGACTCCTAGTGCCGCAGCCCGCGGTGCCCCTCGTGGGGACGCTTGAAGAAGAACTGGGTGACGTAGTGGCTGTCGGCCCGCCAGGAGGCGGTCACCGACACCAGTTCCCACTCCTTGCCCCCCAGCTCCCCCACCGTAAACGGGAGCGCTCCCTTCGGCACGTCGTGGTGCGCCACCTGCTCGGGACCGGCGTACTGGATCCCGATCATGTCCCGCTCGCCGTCCTGGCTGACGACCGCGTACTCCCACTTTTGGGCCATGCCGCGCCGCCCTTCCCCCGTTGCCGGGCCGCCCGATCGGTGCGGCCGAGCGGCCCCCGTTTGTCGGGGACCTGCTGGTCCGCGCGATCGGCGTCCGCCCGCGCGCTCATTCCACGTACTGCGCCGCCTGCCCCTGGTAGGCCATCCGCTGGGCGAGGTCGTAGCGCGACCCCTTCTTGGCCGGCAGGAAGGCGCCGACCAGCCACAGCCAGGGGGCGAAGATGCCGACGATGCCGAGCACGGTGCGCCCCTTCTGGAAGGTCAGCGAGCAGACGGTGAACAGGCAGGTGATGTAGAGCGTGAACAGCATGACCCCGACCAACCATTCCCACCACGACACAACGGTTCTCCTTCCGATGTCACGAACGTACACGCCCGGAGCAATCGCCCGCGCGGTCGCACGCGCAGTCGGTGCCGCGGACACGAGACCGCAGGGCCCACGCGGCCGTGCCGGACCGGTTCTGAATTGACCGCGTCGGCCAGACGGCGTCGGGCCACGCATTGGTGACCCCACAATGGTGCCGGAGCACGGGCGTAACGGCATGGGCCGAAAGGCGTAATCGGCGGCCGGCGATCCGCGCGTGGCGCACGGGTGGCAAGGGAACCGACCCATCCGTGTCGTGACCGTGGCCGATGGGGGTGACCCGCTCGCCGAGGTGGCGGCCATGCGCCGCATTGGGATTCCCGACTCGACAAAGCCCCAGGCACGACCTCCGGCATTCGATTACACCCTTGGATGGGGGCGGCTACGACTTTCCTCCACGTATCGTGCCCAAGGCACGATCATCCCGGCTCATGGCCGGAGACGCCGGAGGGGTGGGCGTCCGCCGCAATCGGCGCGGCGCGCGATCACGCGATGGGCCTTGGGCCGGGGCCCCAAGGAACGTCGATGCGCGCAACGACCGGCGCGACGCGGATGCGGCTGATCCTTCGGGACGAGGAACGGAGAGGCAACGGTGAGTACGACGACGTCTTCCAACCGCCGGACGGAGCCGATCGCCCCGGAATGGCGCCGGTGGGGCCCATACCTCTCGGAGCGCCAGTGGGGCACGGTCCGCGAAGACTATTCGGCGTACGGCGAAGCGTGGGACTCCTTCCCGCACGACCACGCGCGGTCCCGCGCCTACCGCTGGGGCGAGGACGGCATTTTCGGCGTCAGCGACGAGCACCAACGCCTCTGCTTCGCCCTCGCGCTCTGGAACGGCGCCGACCCCATCCTCAAGGAGCGCCTCTTCGGTCTCACCGGCAGCGAGGGCAACCACGGTGAGGACGTCAAAGAGCTCTACTACTACCTCGACAACACGCCGACCCACGCCTGGATGCAGGGCCTCTACAAGTACCCGCAGCGCGCCTACCCCTACGCCGACCTGGTCGAGACCAACCGTGCCCGTGGCCGGGACCAACCGGAGTACGAGCTGCTCGACACCGGCGTCTTCGCCGAGGACCGCTACTTCGACGTCGTTGTCGAGTACGCCAAAGCCGCACCCGACGACCTCCTCGTCCGCATCACGGCGGCGAACCGCGGTCCGGAGGCGGCGACGCTCCACCTCCTGCCGACCCTCTGGTTCCGCAACACCTGGGACTGGGGCCACGGGGCGCACCGGCCCGAACTGCACGCGAGCGACGGTGGGCCGGACCACCGCCTCGTTCGGGCGACCTGCCACACCGTCGGCACCTACTGGCTCGCCTGCGCCGGCTCCCCCGATCTCCTCTTCACGGAGAACGAGTCCAACACCGAACGCCTCTGGGGCGTGCCCAACCGGTCGCCCTACGTCAAGGACGGCATCGGCGAGGCCGTCGTCAACGGCCGGACGGGGGCGGTCAACCCGGACGCGGTCGGCACCAAGGTCGCTGCCCACTACGTGCTCGACATCGCCCCCGGCGGCACGGAAACGATCCGCCTTCGCCTCTCGCACAAGGCGCACGGTCGCCCCTTCGCCGGGGTCGACGAGACCTTTGCGGCGCGCAGGGAGGAAGCCGACGACCTCTACGCCTCCCTCGGCGCCGGTCTGACCGACGAGGAGCGGCGCGTCCAACGGCAGGCACTGGCCGGGCTCCTCTGGAGCAAACAGTTCTACCACTACGAGATCGCGCGCTGGCTCGACGGCGATCCGGGCCATCCGCAGCCGCCCGCGTCGCGCAAGCGCGGCCGCAACACCGCCTGGCACCACCTCAACAACGTCGACGTCATCTCCATGCCCGATAAGTGGGAATACCCCTGGTACGCCGCCTGGGACCTTGCCTTCCACACCGTCGCGCTGGCATTGGTCGATCCCGGCTTCGCCAAGAATCAGCTCTTGCTGCTCGTCCGCGAGTGGTACATGCACCCCAACGGGCAACTCCCCGCCTACGAATGGGCCTTCGGGGATGTCAACCCGCCCGTCCAGGCCTGGGCTGCCTGGCAGGTCTACAACACCGAAAAGCGCGCCACCGGCACGGGCGACCGCGCTTTCCTGGAGCGGGTCTTCCACAAGCTGATCCTCAACTTCACCTGGTGGGTGAACCGCAAGGACAGCGAGGGGCACAACGTCTTCCAGGGCGGGTTCCTCGGCCTCGACAACATCGGCGTCTTCGACCGCTCCCAGGCGCTGCCGACCGGCGGCACCCTGGAGCAGTCGGACGCGACCGCCTGGATGGGCGCCTACTCCCTCAACCTCCTGGCGATCGCGCTGGAGTTGGCGCGCGAGGACCCCGTCTACGAGGACGTGGCCTCCAAGTTCTTCGAACACTTCCTCTACATCGCCGGGGCGATGAACAACCTCGGCGGCGACGGCATCGAGCTCTGGGAGGAGGAGGACGGCTTCTACTACGACGTCCTCCTCCTCCCCGACGGCTCGCACCCCCGCCTCAAGGTCCGCTCCCTCGTCGGGCTGATGCCGTTGCTGGCGGTCGAGACGACGGAACCCGAGTGGCACGAGCTTCTCCCCGATTTCGATGGCCGCCTCTGCTGGTTCCTCGAGCACCGCCGCGATCTCGCCGGGCTCGTCCCGAGCTGGGAGGAGCCCGGTCACGGCAAGCGTCGCCTCCTCGCCCTCGTCCACGGCCACCGGATGAAGCAACTCCTGCGGCGGATGCTCGATCCCGACGAGTTCTTGAGCGACTACGGCATCCGCGCCCTGAGCAAGGAGCACGAAGCACACCCCTACGAGTTCCCGGTCGGCGGCACGGTCTACAACGTCCGCTACGAACCGGCCGAGTCGAGCACCGGGCTCTTCGGCGGCAACTCGAACTGGCGCGGCCCGATCTGGTTCCCGATCAACTACCTCCTGATCGAATCGCTCCGCCGTTTCCACCATTACTACGGCGACGACTTCCGGGTCGAATGCCCGACCGGCTCCGGCACGATGCTGACCCTCCTGGCGGTTGCCGACGAGCTCTCGCGCCGACTGATCTCCATCTTCCTGCCCGGTCCCGACGGCCGCCGTCCCGTCTTCGGCCCCGGCAATGGCGCAAAGGACGACCCCGACTGGCAGAACAACCTCCTCTTCTACGAGTACTTCCACGGCGACACCGGCGCCGGCGTCGGCGCCAGCCACCAGACCGGCTGGACCGCCCTCGTGGCCAACCTCCTCGCCGAGCAAGCGAGCCGCCGGGTGGAGGACGCTCGGGAGAAGGCAGCGAAACCGGACCCGGTCTTCGTATAACGAGATCGTCGCCACAATCTTGGCCGTCAGGGGGCGAGCGCCGCGGAGGTGGGTCCGTGGCCGGTGGAGCAGGCATAGGTCGCTCGTGCGGCCACGATCCGGCCTTTGCTTCAACCAGGCTCAGTGGCTCGTCGAAAGCCGTTTGCCGGCGAGCGCCGGCATCACAGCACCGGGATCAGCAGGATCGCGGTGCCCACCAGGAACAACCCGAACAGGGCGATCGCCACGAGGCGGTCGAGTCGCTGGGCGCGGGCCGCCTCCGCTTCGCCCGTGCGCACCCAGTGAGAGGTAAGGATCGTCGTCGCGATCAGGCCGACCACCACGAGGTAGGCCAGGGCGTAGATCTTGTCGAGCAGGACCAGCCCGCCGATTTCGGGCAGCGTCGAGGTGTACGTCTGTTGCAGGAAGACCAGCGTCAGCAGCGCCGTCGCCGGACCCGCCAGCCGGACCTCCGTGTAGGTCGGGTGGACGACCAGTACGCTGCAACCGAGGAGGAGCACGATCAGCAGCGGCAAGAGGAGCTTCCAGCGGAAGAAGCTCGGCGGTCGTTCGATCCGCAAGGTGAACTCGGCCCGCGAATACTCCGGCGCGCCCGCGCTGGTGTCGCCGAAATTCGTCGCGTACTGGTACCGATGCTCCGCCAGGCTCCAGCCGGTAATCTGCCACCCAGGCAATTGGAGCTGGGGGTTGATGTTGGACTGTTCGACGTCGGGGACGTAGACCTGTTGGTCGCTGGAATACGTCGAGTCTTCGATCTTGATGGTCAAGGCGTGCTTGTCCAGCGGGTAATCCTCCAGCGAGAGCGGTTCGAAGAACTGACCCTGGACGTGGAACTGCTGCATGCGCTCGCCGCTGGGCAGGACGATCGGCTCCGGATTGAGCTGCCGCATCGTCAGCCCCCAACGCTCGACGGAGTTGAGGAGCTCGATCGTCGGTGTCGGGTCGCGCTCGCCCCGCCAGCGCATCCAGAGGTAGAAGTCAGCCTCATAGGTGCTCTGCTGCTGGTCGAGCCCGTGCACCTCCACCACGTAGAGACCCACCGTCACCCGCAGCGGTCCGGTTGCCTCTCCGCCGGGAACAGACCCGTTCGTTGCCACGGGCGACGCGGCCGGCGTCGCGACGTGAGCCGCGGCCGGCGGCGCGGTGCCGCGCCGAACCGGGCCGATCAGCAAGCCAACCGCCAGCAGCACGCAG
Source organism: Thermomicrobiales bacterium (assembly GCA_036558305.1). Lineage (GTDB taxonomy): Bacteria > Chloroflexota > Chloroflexia > Thermomicrobiales > UBA6265 > DATBFX01. The sequence continues at coordinate 15,072 of DATBFX010000566.1, forward strand.
GCGACCACCACCTGGGCCGCGGGTGTCGGGAAGCGGCTGCGCGGCGCGCTCACCCTCCCGCCTTCGCCAATGCCTCGCGCGCGGCTCGCAATGCCAGCACCGGCAGGAATGTCTTGACCCGCGCCCCTTCGAATGCGGCGATCGCCCCCGGCGCGACCGCCGCCAGGTCGACGCCCGGCGGCGGCCCACCGGGGTATTCGCGCTCCAGGTCAAGGCGTACGCGCGCCGCCGGTGCCCGACAGGTCGTCGTCGAGGTCGCGAACAGGACCGAGACGACCGCCTCCGTCGCCGTCTCCATTGTGCTTCCCCTTTCAACCTGCCGGCGCGGATGCACCCGTTCGCCGGTGGCTTCTCAGCACCGCTCGTCAACCCAGGAGTTCGACAGACGTGTTTGCGGGAGGCGCGCCGGGTACCGTGTTGCTCACGAGCCGACGGCCGCCGGTGCGGCCTGACCGGCCGGCGGTTGACCGGTCATCGCGGTCCGCCACCCCTTGAGGACGGCGTACAACCCGGCGGCACCGACGATCGGCTCCGTGGGCGCGGCGAACCGGGCGGGATAGAGCACGAACGGCTGCGTCTGCGTCCCGCCCAGCCCGCCGTGGCAGCCGACCAGTTCCTCGAAGGCGGCCACCTCTCCGGTTTTGGGGTCGTAGAGGCTCATCACCAGGATGTCCGGCGCGGTCGCGAACCCGTCGCCCCGCTTCAAATGGCGCGGGGCATTGGGCCCGAATGTGGCCACGGGGTCCTTGCCGACGGCGTAGTCCTGGTCGAGATAGCGGATGCCTTCCGGCCCGATCACGATCCCGCCGTCGGTTTCCGAATGGACCATGACGAAGCCGATCCCTTCGTGACGCGCCAGGCCGTTCAGCAGACCCGGGAAGGCCGCGGTGATCTCCTCGTACGTCATCCGCTGCTTCCAGGCGGGGAACGAGATCAGGCCGAGATTCCCGGACGCCAGGACGACGACGTCGGCGGCCGCGAACTGTTGCCGTTCGCCGGGTTTGGCGCCGTCTTCCTCGGGGCCGAGGTCGACTTCCCCGTCGCGCGTCCGTCCGCGCATTGCGCGCTTCAGGAGGCGCGCCGTTCGCCCGTCCTGACGGGCAGCCTCGGTCAAGGCAAGGTTGACGGTTCCCCAGTCCTCGACGTTCTTCTCGGCGCTCGCGACCCGATTCTCGGGCGAGATCAGCGACGTCACAAGATCGGACAGCGTCTGACCGTAGCGTTGCTTGAAGGTCGCACCCATGCTCTGCCCGTGGTCGGAGAGGACCACGAAATGGTACGGACGAGGCGCCGATTTCGCGGCCTGCTCCAGCTTCGCGAAGGCGCGGTCCAACGTGCGAAGGACTTTCAAGGCATCGGGGCGGTCGATGCCGGAATGGTGGGCGACTTCGTCGTAGGCGAAGAACGTGTTGTAGACCGCCGGTACCCCCTTGAACATGTCGGAGATCAGCATGAAGAGACTGGCTTCCTGCATCACCGTCGTCGTGCTGGAGCGGACGAGGGCGTATTTGAATTTCCGTTTGATCCGCGGGAGCTCGTCCCGGCGCACCTGGCGCCGGGCCTGGTACCGCTCGCGCACCACGTCCCCGGCGAAGAGCGCGAGCGTGCGGGAGAAGGTGTACGGGTTGCTGTAGTAGGCGACGTAGCTCCGCGACGTGTTGCGGGTGCGATCGCCGACGGCACTGAACGTGCAGAGGCAGTCGGGGGCGTCACCCGAGAAGGCGTTCCATCGACTCGCCCCGTCGGGCGCCAGCAACCCGTCGCCGTTGGAAAGCCGCCGCTCCAACTCGCGCGCGGTCTCCATCTTGCTGGAGACCATCAGCTTGCCCGCGCCCTTGTCGTACCAGCGGAAGGCGGGAATACCGGTGTTGTCGCCGAGGAGGATGCCGGCCTGGCTGGCGGACGTCTGCGACGAAAGGTCCGGCTCCCACGGCAGGAGCTTGTGGGACCCTTCGTCGAGCCAGCGCTTGACCGTCGGCATGTAGCCGCCGTCGAGGGCTTGCTGCAGGATCGGCTGGGCGAGACCGTCGATCTCCAGGAAGAGCACGCCGGGAGCATCCGATTTCGGCGTCGAGGCGAAGGTCTTTTTGAGCGGGCGAACGACAAACCAGTCGTACCCGGCGGCATCGTCGAGCGAGAAGAGGGCCGCGACGAAGACGTTGCCGATCGTCATTCCCAGGGTGACCAGGATACCGGTCCAGACGTCGTCGACGGTGACGTCGCCGATACCGAGTTGGGCGACGACCCAGATCACGACGCCGGTCAGCAGGAAGGTGATGACCGGAAACAGCAGGGGATGGAACCGTCCCGCGAAGTGGTAGATGAACGGCCAGGCGACCGCCAGCGCCACCGTGATGACGATGGCGCCGACGACACCACCCCACGAACGCCCCACCGAGAAACCGGGCAGGACCCAGGCGAGCACGACCAGGATGAACGCCTGGATGACGGCAGCCTCGATGGCCCAGCGAACGAAGCGGCCCATGGACGCATCCTCGTCGATTGCCATTCACGCGTCGGTCGCCCCGTGCGCGTCGCATGGCGGACCAGTGTGGCCACGGTGACCTTGTCTCCACACCCAGGCTAACACGGTAGCCGGGTCCGAGTCGTATTCGCATCCTTCCAAGGGCGCATTCCCCGGTTTGTTGACACCCCGTGTACCGGGGCCGCGGAGCGAATACGCCCTTGGAAGGATGCGCGTACGACTGACCGCCCCCTAATCTGCCGGGGCGAGGGCCGTTTCGTGCTGCGGTTTGAGGGGTGGGAGGAATCGATGCCCGTCGAACTCGGCGTTTTCGTCTTTCGTGGCCGTCACACCGCCAAGCAGGTGCTCGGCGAGGTGCGCGAAGGGGGGTTCGCCTGGATCGAAGACGTCGCCGTCGTCGAGCGCAACACGCGGGGCCGCCTCTCCGTCCACAGCACCTGGGCCCAAAACGAGGACGACCGCAAGGGTCTGGGGCTGGGGGCGCTCACGGGCGCGCTGGTCGGTGTCTTGATGGGACCGGCGGGAGTCGTGGTCGGCGCGGCCGTCGGTGCGACCGGCGGTGGCCTGGTCGGTTCGGGCATCGACATCGCCCAGTACGACCCGCGCCTGGAAGACGTCGCGAAAGCGCTGGAGCCAGACACGTCGGCGCTGATGCTGTGGGCCCAACCGACCGACGTCGAGGCGTTCGTCGCCGCCTTCCGGGCGCACGGTGCCAAGCTGATTCGCTCGTCGTTGAGCGACAAGCAGGCCCGCAAACTCCGGGCGGCCCTCCGGGTGGAGCCCTAGCGTGAACCGGCCGCCGCGGCATGGGAGGAGCCGGCGATGGCCATGCCGCACACCAGGCGGACCGCGACTCGTCGCGGTGACGCCGTACGCGCGGGCGCCTAACCGCAACCGTTGCCCGACGGACGGGACCACCGGTCGGTTGCGGATGCGACCCTCGCGCGGGTAAGGAGATGTCCATGTGCGCCGCCGTTGCCGATGCCCTCGCGCCGACCGGGTCGGCTTTGCCCGCGGCATCCTCCGTCCTCGAGCGGCCGCACGTGGCGTTCGGGCGGGAGGTATGCGGCGACCTGGAGGCCGGGCTGCGGCGGGAGTGGCTCGTCACGAACGGACTGGGCGGCTACGCATCCGCCACGTTGCCCGGCGTCCTCAGCCGCTCCTACCACGGCTTACTCGTCGCCGCCCTCGAACCACCGGTGGCGCGGACGGTGCTCGTGGCGGGCGCGGTCGAATGGGTCACGTACGACGGCAAGCGGTGTCCGCTCTCGACGCACGAATTCGGCGAGGGAACGTTCGCCCCGGAGGGGTACCGATTCCTCGAATCGTTCCGCCTCGAAGGCACGTTGCCGGTTTGGACCTTCGCCGTCGCCGATGCCCTGGTCGAGCGCCGGCTCTGGATGGCCGACGGCGCCAATACCACCTACGTCACCTACCGCCTGGTGCGCGGCAGCCGCCCGCTCGACCTGGAGGCGACGCCGCTCGTCACCTATCGCACCTTCCACGCCCTGGCGTCCGGCCGTGGGTGGACGATCGGCGTCGATCCGCAGGCGCGGGGGGCGACCGTCCGCGCTTATGACGGCGCGAGGCCATTCTGGCTGCGTTCGGACCGGGCCGAGTTTCGCCCCGGCGGTGCCTGGTGGTGGGATTTCCGGCACCGCGCGGAATCGGAACGCGGCCTCGGCGACCACGGCGACCTGTTCGCCCCCGGCGACTTCGTCGCCCGCCTCGAACCCGGCCAATCGGTGGCGCTGGTCTACTCGACGGAGGAGGGAGCCGACCTGGACGCGGCCGCGAGCCTGACGGCCGCCCACCGGCGTCAGGAAACGCTCCTGAGTCGCGCCGGCGTCGAGCAGGCAGATCCCGTCGTCCAGCAGTTGGTGCTCGCCGCCGACCAATTCCTCGTCTCGCGACCGTTGCCGGACGACGCCGGTGGGCGCTCGGTGATCGCCGGCTACCACTGGTTCAACGACTGGGGCCGCGACACGATGATCTCGCTCCCCGGTCTCGCCCTCGCCACCGGGCGCGCCGGCGAGGCCGCGTCGATCCTGCGCACCTTCGCCAGGTTCCTCGCCGACGGTCTGCTGCCCAACAACTTCCCGGACAGTGCCGGCGTGATCCCCGGTTACAACACCGCCGACGCCACCCTCTGGTACGTCCTCGCCATCCGTGCCTACCGGGAGGCGACCGGCGACGACCAACTCGTCGCCGACCTTCTCCCGGCGCTGCGCGAGATCGTCGAGCGCCACCTCGCCGGCACGCGCTACGCGATCGGCGTCGACCCGGCCGACGGTCTGCTGCGCGCCGGCGAACCGGGCGTGCAACTGACCTGGATGGACGCCAAAGTCGGCGATTGGGTCGTCACCCCCCGCATCGGCAAACCGGTCGAGATCAACGCCCTCTGGTACAACGTGTTGCGGACGGTCGCCACCTTCCTCAACACCGGCGGCGACGCGACCGCCGCCGGTCGCTACGACACCATGGCCGAGCGTGCCCGCGCCTCGTTCCGCGCCCGCTTCGTCCGTCCCGACCGCGACCACCTGGCCGACGTGGTCGATGGTCCGGATGGCGACGACTGGTCGATGCGGCCGAGTCAGGTCCTGGCTCTTTCGCTTCCGTACCCCTTACTGGAGGGAGACGAGGCCCGGACCGTCCTCGACGCCGCCGGACGCGCCCTTTTGACCAGCTACGGTCTGCGTTCGCTTTCCCCCGACGATCCGGCGTACCGCGGCACCTACGGCGGCGACCAGGTGCACCGCGACGGGGCGTACCACCAGGGACCGGTTTGGAGTTGGCTCCTCGGCGCCTACGCCGAGGCCCGGTACCGCCTCGATGGCGACACCGCCGCGGCCCTCGCCGTTTTGCGCCCGATCGGCGACCACCTGCGCGACGCCGGGCTCGGTTCGGTCTCGGAGATCTTCGAGGGCGATCCGCCGCACCTGCCCAAAGGCTGCATCGCCCAGGCCTGGGGCGTCGCCGAGATCCTGCGGGTCTGGCGGTTGGTGGCGGCGTGAGCGGCGACGCCGTGGCGGCTCGCCTGCATCGTTTGAGTCACGCGAGCCGATGCCGCGGAACCGGCGGTTCTTGAGGATCCGCGTCGATGGACCAGACACCGAAGCCGAGCAATTTTGACGTCTTCATCCTCGCGCTATCGGTGTTCTCCTTGGTCAACATCGTCTGGCTCTTCGTGCCCTTGTCCGATCAGGTTCTCCGCGTCGTCTTGATCATCGACGCACTCTGCATGGTCGCCTTCCTGACCGACTTCTTCCTGCGGCTCCGCCGTGCGCCCGCGCGGTCGGCCTACTTCATCCGGCAAAAGGGATGGCTCGACCTGCTGGGCAGTTTCCCGTTTCCGGTCCTGCGTCTGGCGCGGATTTTCCGGATCTTGCGCGTCTATCGGGGGATACGGAAGGACGGCGGCAAGGCGGTCTTTCGGCGGATGGTCGCCGACCTTGCCGGCAGCGCACTCCTCCTGGCCGTGTTCTTAACGATCGTGGTGCTTCAGTATGCGAGTATGGCCATCCTTTGGGCGGAGTCCGACAAGACCGATGCGAACATCCACACCGCGTCCGATGCGATCTGGTGGTCGTACGTCACGATCACGACCGTCGGGTATGGCGATCGCTACCCCGTAACGGAGTGGGGCCGGCTTGTTGGAGTCCTGCTGCTGTCGACTGGCGTCGGCCTCTTTGCCGTCATCACGGGGTTCATTGCCAACGTCTTTCTGGCGCCGAGACGGGCCCAGGCGAATGCCGCGGCGGCTCAGCAGGACGCCCTGAACAACAGATTGCGTCAACTGGACGACCTGATCGCGCAACTTCGCCCCGCGGTATCGAGCCCGACCCTGTCGCCGGACAATGACGCGGGGCCGCGCGGTTCGCCGGCTCGCCAGGAGACAACGCCATGACACCCGATCACACTAGCGAGAGCACGCTGACGGCAGTCGCCACTCCCCACGATGTGCGCTGGAAGCGCTGGCTTCGCCGGGTCCTCCTCGTCGTCTCCTGCCTCTGCGTCGCGCTGTCGGTCATCCTGATCTGGCTGCGCATCCAGATCGACGACACCGATCGGTTCGTGCGCACCGTCTCGCCCGTCGCCTCCAACGCGGCGATTCAGGAGGCCGTGATCGTCGCGATCACCGATCGGTTCTCCGCGTGGCTCGACGACGCGACGACGCGGGACACGCTCGGCGATCGCCAGCGGTATCTGGCCGCCCCGCTGAACTCGTTGCTGACCGACTTCGTCGAAAAGACCGTCCGCGAGGTCGTCACCTCCGACCAATTCCAGCAGTTCTGGGTGACCGCGAGGGAGACCATCCATCCCTATTTGTCCGCGCTCCTGACGGGGAGCAGCACCGCCAACATGACGACCGCGAACGGGAAGGTCTCGGTCAATCTCTCCCCCATCGTCCAGGCCGTCGTCGATCGGCTGGACGCGCGGGGGATCGACATCTTCGACCGTCTCCCCAGCGACAGGGTCGACGTCTCGATCGTCGTCGCCGATTCCCCCGAGTTGGCCAACGTGCAGGGAACCGTCCACACGTTGTACTCGCTCACCGTGCTCTTCCCGATCGTGGCGCTCCTCGCCCTCGGCGGCTATTTGTGGCTGTCGCTCGATCGGCGCCTGGGAGTCGTCTGGGCGGGTCTCGGTCTCGCGACCACGATGGCGGTACTCTTGCTGGTGCTCGCCCTGGCCCGCTGGCGGTACATCGATGGTCTGGATTCGGACGTCAATCAAGCGGCGGCCAAAGCCTTCTTCGACATCCTCGGTCGCTACCTGCGGGCGGCCATCCGGTTGATCGCCCTCCTCGGTCTCGTGGTCGCGGCGATCGCCCTCCTTACGCGGCCGAAGGATTCGGTCGGCCGCGTGCGCGTCGTGACGGCGCGCTGGCTGACGGGAGCCAGACGGGTCGGCGAGCGGGGATTCGCCCGGCTCGACCAATCCTGGATCGAACGGAATCGCGCGGTCCTCTTGGGCGTCCTCATCGCCGTCTTTTGCCTCTGCGTCATCACGCCGAACCGCATCACCCAGGGTTGGGGCCGCGCCGTTCTGTTGATCACCGCCGTCGGCTTCGTCCTGATCTGGTTGGCCACCCGCTCCGCGACGCGCCTCGAGACCGCACCCGCCGCCGTCGGTCTGGTGTCGCCCATGGTCACGGTCCCGTCAGCAGCCAGGACCGCGGTCCAAGGGGAAAGCCAGGACGGCGGAGCCTCGAGCCAAGACGCGGCCAGGCAGTCGCTGCTTGCGTTGACGCGCGACTTGTCCGCCGACGATCTCAAGGTGTTGAGTCGCATCGCCGGCGCCTTGCGCGACACCTCGTGATCGTTGGACCCGAACTGCGCGGAGCGCGTTTGGGTGACGCGGCTTCAGGCGATCGGGTACGTCGCGACGTTGAAGAGACCGACGACGAGTAGCACACACGCGATGGCCACGAGAGCCATCCGGGCGGGGATCCATCGCACGCGTGGGGCGATACCGCAAAAAAAGAGGACCGTTGCCAGGATGACCGTGTTGAGGACGTAGTCGTCGCTCCGGTCGTTGTCCTTCTGACCTTCCGCGAAGGTGTCGCCGGCATCGGCCTCGAGTTGGTCCGCTTTCGCGGATTCCGGGAGCGCGTATTCCGCCATCGCAAATGGCGATGGCGGCGCGTCCGCATTCGTCAGCGGGGACGTTGCGATCCAGGCGTTGAACGCCGGCAGGAACGCGGGACGAAACCGGGCGACGTAGAAGTCCGCGAGCTTGGTGTTTCCTTGGGCGTAGGCATTGACGAAGTTGGTGAACGTCGTGACGTCGATGATGGTAAGTTGGTGAGCGAGGGCGGTCTGGCTCGCCGACTGAATCCTCAGCGACGATGCCTGGGCGTACTTCGCCGACTGCTCGCCGTTCCACAGGTTCGCCTGATAGGCACTCCAGGCCGCCGCCAGCGACGCGACCGCGAGGATGGCGACGATCGCGGAATCGATCGCCGGCTCCCAGGTCGTCCAGCGACGCGTCCTTTTGGGGCCCGCGGTCTCTGCATTCGAGGAGTTCGGGTCATCGGCGGGTGTCATGGTTCGAAGACTCCGCCGCGGACGCTTCGGCCCATTCTCCCCCTCGCCCGACAGGTATTCCTGGAGTAGTTCGCCTATGCGACGCTACCGGCGAGACGGTCGTACCGGCATCCTGCCAAGGGAGTATTCGGTGCGTGCTGTCGATGCTCGTCCGTCTTTCTGCCGGGGAATGTCGATTGTAAGATGTCCCGTGCGTGGTGGTAGCCGATGCCTACCTTTTTCCTCGACGAACGGCGCGTGTCATTGCGCCGCCTACCCACGGGACGTCGTGGGAGACGCGAAATAGGAGAAGACATGGCATCGGGTAGACTACCGATCCTCAAAGGGCGCGAGGTGATTCTCGCGCTCGAGCGGGCAGGGTTCAACGTCACCGGCGGAACCGAGCACGCCAAGTTTCGGGGGCCTGCCGGTCAGATCGTGATCGTTCCGAACCACCCAGGAGAGGATGTGAAACCGGGCACGCTTCGCAACACCCTCAGGCAAGCGGGACTGACCCAGGAAGAGTTCCACAGGTATCTCTAGGAGACCTCCATGCGCTTTGTCGTCGTTCTCGAACCGGATCATGAGGTCGGTGGGTTCAATGTCGCGGTTCCCGCTCTGCCTGGCTGCTATACCCAGGGCGACACGGTAAACGAGTGCCTTGCGCGGGCCCAGGATGCGATCGCGATGTACCTTGAAGGTGAGACACGCGAGAGCCTGCGCGCGGCGGGGGTCGATCCCGATCTTATCGTCGACGTTGTCGAAGTAGCGTCACCTGTTCTGAGTTAACAGACAGGGGCTCGGCCGGTAGGTGGGACCACGGGCGCTCAAAGATTGCCATGCCGAGAAAGCTCAGGGAACTGAGAGCCGATCTGCGCCGGTTTGGCTGGGTTCTGGTGCGGCAAACCGGGTGTCATCAGACCTGGCGGCATCCCGAATTGCCGGGAGTGAGCAGTAGACTGTCGGGTGGCGACGGCGATGAGGCCAAGCCGTATCAGGAGCGGGACGTTGCTCGCGCCATGGATGTCACGAGAAAGGAGCACGGCGAATGAGCGGCCCGAACACTCAACTCCGCTACTCGATGCTGATTCAATGGTCGGAAGAGGATGCTGCGTATCTCGCGACGCTTCCCGAGTGGGAGGGGCGGGTCTTCAATCCGGTCACCCACGGAGACACCTACGAGGCGGCCGTTCGGAACGGGCGCCTCGCGCTCGAAGATCTGGTCGCCTTGGCCGAGGAGCACGGAGAACCTCTACCCGTGCCCCGTTTCCTCGATGTCGCCGCTTGATTGGCGCGCGTTCCGCGCCGGGGAGAGGAGGGCCTGGTGTCCAACGACGACCTGATCTTCACGACCCCTCCGCCCAGCATCGTCTCGTGCGATCCGGTGCCGGGATTCAGCCCGCGCATCGGGCGCTACGTGGCCCAGCTTGCCGAGACCAGGCAGGAGTTGCTGAGGCAGACGGTGAGCCTCACCCCCGACCAGTTGAGTTGGTATCCCAACGAGCAGGTGGAGTCGATCGGGACGCAGTTGCTGCACGTGGCGGCGATCGAGTGGTCCTGGATCTTCGAGGACGTATTCGGTCGGCCGGGCGAGGAGTACGACGGGTGGGAAGAGGCGCTGCCGCTCCGTCTCGGGTTGCCGCAGGTGCGGGATCGGCCGCTGGCGTACTTCACGGATCGGCTGGATCGCGTGCGCGAGGAGGCGCTGGCGGTGTTGCGTGGGCTGACCGACGACGACCTGTCCCGACTGGTGCCGGTCGCGCCCGCGGAGCCGGTGACCGAGGTGTTCACGGTCGATTGGGTGCTGTTCCACCTGGTTCATCACGAGGCGCACCACGCCGGTCAGGTGGAACTGCTGGTGCGGTTGCTGCCGCCCGACCTCGCCACGTAGACGGGCTGACCTTCAACCGGTAGACCACCGGGCGGTCCACCAATCGAGGTACGGCATACCGCTTGCCGCCGCGATCGCGCGCATCTTCGCCACGTCGAGCCCGACGCGGCGAAACGCGATCGATAACTCGTCGTCCGATGCCTCGATCACCGCGTATTCCGCCCAATCGACGTCGTGGTTGACGGGAAGGTCGGGCCCGCCGGGACCGACGCCCGGCAGACCGATGCTGCCCGGGTTGACGATGTGGATCTGCCCGTGGCGGCGCAGCAGTTGGACGTGGGTGTGACCGCCGGCGAAGACGTCGGCGTCGTAACCGGCAAACATCGACGCGATGTCGGTCGCGGGTGTCGTGGCCGCGATCACGTCGTCGAGCGAATGTGGGGCGGCGTGGAAGGCGAGCAGGGTGCGGCCGTGGCCGAGGTCGATTCGGTAGGTGACCGGCAACCTACCGATAAACGATCGGTCGCCCGCCGAGAGTTGACCGGCGCACCAGCGTGTCAACCCGACGATGGGAGCGGTGGTCGCGGGTTCGGCGGCGAGCGGCGGGTCGGGGATGAGCCAGGCGTCGGTGTTGCCAAGGACGCACGGGCAGCCGAGGTCGCGCAGGCGGGCGACGACCGCACCGGGTTGCGGGCCGAGCGCGGCGACGTCGCCGAGGCAGACGATCTGGTCGACCCGGTCGCGGTCGAGACGGGCGAGGATCGTCTCCAGTGCCGTCGGGTTGCCGTGGATGTCGGCGATCAGACCGATGCGCATCGAGGGGAGCCCTGCGCCCATTTGGGCGTCACTGGCCGGTTCGGGAGCAATGGATCAGACGAACAGCGCGTCGAGATCGATCGCGACGCCGGGGAGGGCGACCGGTTGGACGAGACCGCCGCGGTAGACGGACTCGCTGTAGGTGCCGTCCGGCTGGCGGCGCCAGGCGGTCAGCGTGCGTTCGAAAGGATGGAGACGCCAGATCTCGAGGTCGCCCCGCTTCATGTACTCGGGCAGTTTCTTGTCGACGTCGTAGCCGCCGGTCGACAGCGACCAGACCTCGGAGACGAAGGGGAGAGCGACCTCGTACGTCTCAAGGGCATCGGGCCGGTCACGGAGCCGATCGGCCAAGGCCGTCGGGAAGGCGATGATGTCGGGGATGTAGCAGGTCTCACCCGTCCGTTGCAGGTGGCCCGCGTTGATGCGCACCTGGAATTCCTTCGGGTCTAGTTGGGCGATGAGTTGGCCGCCCAGGTACGTCATCGTGAAGTTGTGCGCGTAGCACATCGCCGGTTTCTCCCGCAGCCGTCCGTTGTGGAGTTCCCAATGTCCTTCGGGATCTTCGAGAGCCACCCGGCGATAGGTCTCTTCCGTGACCGGCATGGTCGTGCCCTCCTGTCGAGCCGAGCCAAGTGTACCGCCGACCGACCGGCGCGCCGGCGAGCTGGGCGCATAGAATAGCGGGCGCGGTGCGGGGCCGTCCGACGATCGACAGGACACGAGGAGCGACGGAGCGATGACGCCGAACGCCGAACGCGGCGCGTACGATGGCATTTCCGGAGACGCGGTGATCGGTCTGGCCCGGCTGGCGGGGTGGACGATCCCGGAGGATCGGCTTGCCGCGGTGACGGAACGGTTGGCCGACCTCTATCGTCTGGCTGCCGACCTCGACGGGCTCGACCTCGCCGGGGTCGAGCCGGCCACGGGCTATGACCCGAGGTGGCCCGAAGAGGAGGAGACGGCGTGAGCGAGCCCTGCGACCTGTCGATCCGCCAGGCGGGGTCGCGGCTGCGGGCCGGCGACCTCTCGGCCGTCGAGTTGACCGAATCGACCCTGCGGCGGATCGCGGAGACGGAGCCCGCGATCCATGCGTACGTCTGCGTCCTCGCCGACGCGGCGCTGGCGGCGGCGCGGCAGGTCGACGCCGCATTGCGGGCCGGCACCGACCGCGGACCGCTCCACGGCATCCCGGTCGGGATCAAGGACATCTTCGACGTCCGCGGCGTGCCGACCAGGTGCGGCTCGCGCGTGCGGGAGCGGGTAGCGCCGGCGGCGGCGGACGCGGCGAGCGTCGCGCGCGTGCGGGCGGCGGGCGCCGTCGTCCTCGGCAAGACGGTGACGCAGGAATTCGCCGCCGGGGTGGTCAGTCCGCCGGCGCGCAACCCGAGGGACCCGTCGCGGATTCCCGGTGGGAGTTCGGGCGGGTCGGCGGCGGCGGTGGCGGCCGGATCGGCACTGGCGGCGTTCGGGTCGGACACCGGCGGCAGTATCCGGATTCCGGCGGCACTCTGCGGGGTGGTCGGGCTGAAACCGACGTACGGCACGGTCGGCACCCGCGGCGTCTTCCCGCTGGCCTGGTCGCTCGATACGGTGGGGCCGCTGGCGCGGACGGTCGAGGATGCGGCCTGGATGCTGAACGCCATCGCCGATCCGCCGGTCCGCGACGCGACGGCGGAGCTTGGTGATGGCGTGCGCGGTCTCCGGTTGGGTGTGCCGCGGCCGTACTTTTTCGACCGGTTGCAACCCGGTGTGCGCAAGGCGGTCGAGGCGGCGCTGGCGGTGTTCGCGGAACTGGGAGCGGAGGTGGTCGAGACGCCCTGGGCCGATGCCGCCGCCGCGCGCGCCGCCAGCTTCTTGATCAACCGGGTCGAGACGGTCGGCGTCCACGGCGACGGGGTGCGGGCGACGCCCGACCTCTACGGAGAGGAATTGCGTCTGCGGGTGCAGGCGAACGCGCTCTACCCGGCAGAGGGATACGTCCGCGCATTGCGGGCGCGGACGGCGATCCGGTCGTCGATCGCCCGGCTGTTCGCGACGCACCGGCTGGATGCGCTCGTGGTGCCGGCAACGCCCGGCACCGCCGCCCCCGCCGACGACCTCTTCGTCGCCGACGAAACCGGCGCCCGCGAACCCGTCGGCCTGGCCTACACGCGACTGACGATGCCGTTCAACGCGACGGGGCAACCGGTCCTCTCGATCCCCTGCGGCTTCGACGCCGCCGGTCTGCCGGTCGGTCTGCAGATCGCCGGCCGCCCCTTCGCGGAGGCGCGCGTCTGCCGGATCGGGGCGGCGTACGAGAACGCGAGTGGCAAGTGGCGAGTGGCAAGTGGCAAGGAGTGAGGCAATTACTTGCCACTTGCCACTCGCCACTTGTAACTTCGGGAAGAGTCATGGACAGCTACAACCAGATGCAGGCGGCACGGGGGGCGCAGGCGCGGGCGAATCTCGTGGCGGCGCTCCGCGAGTGCGGCGAGCTGGCGGATGCGGTCGAGACGTTCGAGGGAGAGGAATTGCTGGAGGTTCTGATCCACCTCGACAGTTTGCGATTCGTGATGGCGGAGTCGGGGCAGTTGCTGCAGGGGGTGGTGCGGGGGTTCGAGCAGTAGACCGGCGAACCGCGGTTCGCCGGGGATCGGACGAGGGTTGCGGCGTCCTTGCGTCGGTCGCGCGCATCGTGGATGCTTCCGCGACCATGGACGAGCAAACACGGCAGCGGACAGCGGACACCGTCGTGTCCGGTCGGCCGGACAGCGGGCCCCTCACCGCGCGCGAGGCGGCCGCGGAGTTGGGCGTCCACGAACGCACGATCCGGCGCGCCATCGCGCGCGGCGAACTGCCGGCGGCGAAGCGCGCCCGCGTCTACCGGATCGCGGTGGCGGATCTCGATCGGTATCGGACGGCGCGCCGGCTCCCGATGCCGTTCGCGACTCCGATCCGGCGCGCGCCGTTGCGGCCGGTCCCGTTGCCCGACCGGAAGCCGGCGCTCGTACCCGCGCTGCCCCGGTCGCTGACGCCGCTCGTCGGACGGGAGCGCGAACTCGCCGCGATCCGCGCGCTGGTGCTCCGCCCGGACGTCTCGCTCGTGACGTTGACGGGGCCCGGCGGCGTGGGGAAAACGCGGCTGGCGCTCCAGGTCGCCCACGAACTCTGCGAGGCCCGCCGCGAACGGGTCGCCTTTGTCCCGCTCGCCCCTGTCCGCGACCCGGCGCTGGTGCTGCCGGCGATCGCGCAGACCCTGGGTTTGAGCGAAACCGCCGACCGCCCGCTGGTCGAGCAGCTCGTCGCCTGGCTGGGGGCGCGTCCGTTCCTGCTGGTGCTGGACAATCTGGAGCACGTGGCGGCGGTGGCACCGCAGATCGCCGATCTGCTCGCGCGCTGCCCGGCCCTCACGGTCCTGGCGACCAGCCGCGTCGTCCTCCACCTGACCGGCGAGCACCAGTATCCCGTCCCCCCACTGGATCTGGCCGATCCGGCGCGGCTGCCGAGCCTGCCCGAGTTGGCCGGCACCGAGGCGATTGCGCTCTTCGCCCAGCGGGCACAGGCGGCGGCCCCGGACTTCGTCCTCGACGAAGCGGTCGCACCGGTCGTCGCCGCGGTCTGCGCCCGCCTCGATGGGCTGCCGCTGGCGATCGAATTGGCCGCCGCGCGGGTGGCGGTCCTGCCGCCGCGCGCACTGCTGGGTCGGTTGGGGCGGGCCCTGCCCTTGCTGACGGGCGGTGCCCAGGACCAACCCGAACGCCTGCGCTCGATGTCCAACGTCATCGCCTGGAGTCACGACCTGCTCTCCCGTGACGAGCAGGTACTTCTGCGTCGGTTGGCGGTCTTCGTCGGCGGGTTCACGGTGGAGGCGGCCGAACAAGTGGCGAGCTTCGAGCTTCGAGCTGTGAGTCGGACCAGCCCAAGCTCGAAGCTCGCCACTCTCGACGGGATCGCTGCCCTCGTCGACAAGAGTCTGCTCAGGCGGCAGGTGGGCCCCGACGGCGAGCCGCGGTTCGGGATGCTGGAGACGATTCGGGAGTTCGCGCTGGAGCGATTGGCCGTGAGCGGCGAGGAGGAGGCGATCAGAGAGCGCCTCGCGGCCTGGTGCCTGGACCTGGCGGCGCGGGGCCGGGCCGGGTGGGTGGGACCGGCGCAACGGTGGTGGTCCGATCGGTTGAAGGCGGAGTATGCCAACCTGCGCGAGGCGCTGACCTGGTCGTTCGAGCACGGGGATGGGTTGGTCGGCAGCCGGATCGCGGCGGAGCTCGGCTTGTTCTGGTACGTGTGCGGTCCGTTCGGCGAGTGGCGAACCTGGGTCACGCGGGCGCTGGAGCGGGTCGGTCGCGCCCCAATGGAGGACCGGGTGCGGGCCGACTTGCTGACGTCGGCCGCGAGGTTGGCGGTCCGGCAGGGGGACAGCGACCGTGCCGCCTCGCTCGCCGCGGAGGGACTGGCGATCTGGCGGCAAATCGGCGAAGTGGAATGGGCGGGTCGGGCGCTCATCCAGATCGGCGTCGCGGCCATGATGAAGGGCGACGCCGCGCGAGCGGCCTCGTGCTTTGAGGAGACGCTGGTCTGGTGCCGGGGGGTGGGCGACGACCACGGGGCGTCCGCGGCCATGATCAACCTGGCCGGGGCGAGCCATCGCCTCGGCGACGACGCCCGTGCCTTCGCGCTGTTGGACGAAGCCCTCGCCATCCGGCGGGCGATCGACGACGAGTGGGGCGTCGCCCTCTGCCTGCGGGTGCTGGCGGGGATCGCGCAGGACCTGGGCCAGCACGCGCGGTCGGTCGACTACGCGGCGGAGGCATTGCGCAGCGTCTGGGGGCTCGGGGACACGACGGATACGGTGGAATGGCTGTCGCGGTTGGCGATCGCGATGACCGCCCTCGGTCGGCCGATGGAAGCGGTGCGGTCTTTCGGCGCGGCGGAGCGGATGCGGCAGGAATTCCGCGTGGTCGCCGCGTCCGCCGCCGCCGCGGCCGCGCTCGCCAGCGCGAGAGCGGAGTTGGGCGAGGCCGCGTTCTCGGAGGCTTGGGCTGTAGGCTGGGCAGTTCCCTACGAGCAGGCGGTCGCCGATGCGCTGGCGGAGGCGTTGGCAGCGGCCGCCACGGGCGCCGCCGCCGCACGACCCGTCGGTGCCGGCCACGGGCTGACGCCGCGCGAGGTTGAGGTACTGGGCCTGGTGGCGGCGGGCAAGAGCGACCGCGAGATCGCCGAGGTGCTCTCCGTCAGCCCGCGCACGGCCGCGCACCACGTCGCCAACATCCTTGCCAAGCTGGGGGTGGCATCGCGCGCCGCCGCGGCCGCCCACGCGGTCCGCCACGGGCTGGCCTGAACCCGACCCCTCATCCCCGCTTTCAGGAAATACCCAGACCGCACTTCTCCATGCCGTTCAGAAATGGGTCAGTTGACCGATGCGCCCGCTGTCGGCTCGGTCCATCGTGGCAGCGCGACCCATCGTCTCGATCGGTCACGCGGGAGAGGACCCATCCCGGTGCAGGCGACTGCGCCGGTTGGAAGGAGGTGTGCCGACAAAACTTCCCGATACCGTCGCCGAAATGCCCCATCTCGGTCATGCGCCCGGCATCGTCGGTGCCCAGACTGCACCTCGGCCGACCGCCGCGGGCGGGCACGGCGACCGATCAGGGCCGCTCACAGTGAAGGGAGACTCTCGATGTCCCACGTCGATCCATTCGGAGCACAGACGACTCGACGATCGCTGTTGCGGGCCGGCGCCGCCGCCACCGCCGTCGGCGCCCTCGGCGCCCTGGTCCGCCCGGGCGCTGGCGCCGTCGCCCTGGCCGACCCGACGTTCGGCTCCCCCGCCTACGACGCCGCGCTGAAAGTCAGCGGCGGCGTCAAGGGCATCTTCCAATCGCCGCACGTCGATGCCAACGTCGTCGCCGGCGACTTCGTCAACCACCTGCTGCTGCTCCAGCTCAAGAACTGGCTCAACGGTTTCCAGTTCTCCTACAATACCGACCCCGCCGACCTCCACACCCTGGTTGCTACCTACGCTTCGGCCAACGTGCTGAGCTACGACGACACGGTCTGGGAGAAGTACAAGCTGGGCGAGAAGTACGCCATCACCGACCCGGCCACCGGGCAACCCGCCGTGCGCAACGTCTTCCTGCCCAGCCGCTTTGGCCCCGAGGCGCCGAAGGACCCGGCGGCCCCCAACAACTACTACCAGGACACCGGGATCGCGGTACTCCAGGAACGCGGCACGCTCTTCCTGACCTGCAACAACTCCTTGGGGGGCCACGCCGCATCGGCCGTGGCGGACAAGCGGGCCCCCGACGGGATGGAAGCGGCGGACGTGGCGGAGGACCTGCGGGCGCACCTGATCCCCGGCGCCACGCTGGTGCCGGCGGTGGTGGGGGAGGTGAGCCGCGCCCAGGCGGCCGGCTACTCCCTGGTCTTCATCCCCGTCTTCAAGCTCTAGGCCAGACAGCCGATAAGGGGCAAACACGCGCTGCTGAAAGCATGCGCGGCGGGCCGTGCCCGGCTGGCGAAGGAGACGGTGTCGTCCTTCGGCCGGGCACGGCACCACCATGCCCCTACTCTTCGGCGGCGTTCTCCGTTTCGGACTCCAGCAAGGCGTAGCGGGGGACGCTCAGGTGGTCGCCGAGGATGCCCTTGCTCGCGGTGTAGAAGGAGGTGACGGCGGTGGGGATGTCGGCGTCGACGTAGAAGGCGTGCTTGAAGGTCTGGTTGAAGCTGGCCTCGACGGCGGGCAGCGTCGTGATCGAGGGGAGACGGCGGGCGATCCCGATGTTGTCGATGAAGGCGCGGGTGTTGGCCGGCGGGACGGCCGCCTGTTGGATGCCCAGGGCGGAAGCGAGGGACGTACCCTTCAAGAAGGTGTCGGACTCGGCGACCGAGCGCAGGGAGGGGACGGTGCGGCCGGTTTCGGCCAGGATCGCTTGACCGGTGGGGCCGACGGCGAATTCGATGAACGTCCAGGCGGCCTCTTTGTCCTTCGACCCGGCGGCCATGCAGAAGGCGTCGCTGTGGAGGACGTTGGCGGGTACCGCGCCGACCGGCAACGGTGCCACGTCCCAGCGCAGGCTGGTGATCTCCCGCAGGGTCGGCACGATCCGGCGGCTGTGGATCAGCATCGCGGCGTGACCGGCGCCGAAGCGGACGAGGTCGCTCATGCGGCGGGTTTCGACTTCGGGCGGGGTCACCTTCATCCCGGCCGGACCGAGCGAGGCGAGCCAGCCGAGTCCCTTCTGCGCCGCCGCGGTGTCCAGGATCAGTTTGGTCGGGTGGTCGGGATCGTCGACGAAGTCGCCGCCGGCACCCCAGACGAAGGCGGCGTAGCGGGAGATCGTCGGTTCGATCGCCAGTCCGTAGACGCCGATCCGGCCGTCCCCGTCGCGGTCGACCGTCAGGCGGGCGGCGGTCGACGCAAACGTCGGCCAGTCCCAATCGTCGGCCGGGAACGGCACCTTGAACTCCTCGAAGAGATCGAGGTTGTAGTAGACGGCGAGGCTGGAGGCATTCTGCGGGATACCGCCCAGTCCATGTCCAGGTTCGTCTTCGAAGCGGAAAGCGTCGAGGGCGGTGGAGTAGAAGTCCTCGGCGCGGATCGTCTTGCTCGCCGACAGGTAGGCGTCGAGCGGTTCGATCACGCCCCGCGCCGCCAGGTGGCGGAAACGCTGGTAGCTGAGCATAAAGACATCGGGTGGGGTGGCGCTGGTAAAGGACGTGTCGAGCCAGGGTTGGTAGGCGCTGCCGGTGGCCCGGCCGATCGCCAGCGACGGATCGCCCGAACCCATCCCGATCTGCTCGATCGCGATGTCGGGGTGTTTTTCCTGGAAAGCGGCGATCAGGCGCCGGTAAGCCTGCTGCTCGGAGTCGGTACCGAAAAACGCAAAGCGGACGGTGCGCGTGGTCCGCGCCTCGGTTCCGAATCGCCGACCGAAGGCGGCGAGCGCGGAAGCGGCCCCGATGAGGGTGCGACGGCCAAGCCGTGCGGTCGAAATGAACGATGCCATGTCCGTTCCTCCCGATGACGAATCATGCTGCCATGCGAGTTGACGGGTCGGTGCGGCCTCGGCCATTGCCGGCGGTTCGGGACGCCGCCGGTGTCAGATTCTTCTCCGTGACCGAAGGCAATTGTGCCGCATCGGGGGCAAGAATGCTCGGGTCTCGCGAATGTCGCGGGCACGACCCGTGGGGATTGTCCTCATGGTAGTATCGTACTGAGGACGCACCGCAACTTCGCCTTGCGCATGAGACCGAAACCGGTAGGCAGACATCGACGACGTTGATATTGCGCAAGGTCATCAACGCGCCCGGCGACGGCGTTGCCATGCGGATGGGATCACCGATGCTCAGGACACTTGCCGGCGGCGACCTCGCGGCGCGGCGCGACGAGATCGTCGCCGTCATCATCGCCCCGCGGTCCGGAGCCGAAGACGGCGTCTACCTCGATGAATTGATCGCTCGGGTCGGCAATCTGCGCATGCCCGGCGACGGCTTTGCCGATGACGTCGAGGGCGGGATGCGCTTCTTCGCGGAACGTCTGCGCGACCCGTGGGACTCCTGATCGACGCCAGCGTTCTGATCCAACGCTCGACGCGTTACCCGCGGCCCACATAGTCGCGCCGTGCTAACCCCGAAGGGGTTTCGTCGCTTCAGCCCTGGGTTTCAACCCTGGGCCACTTCGCGATCGAACGCTGACCAACGCCCGCCTCACGCCGCCGGTGTCGCCGCCGATTCCGGCGTTCCCTTTTGCAGTGCCCCCACCGCCGTGTCGAGCGCGGCGTCCACCCGCGGGGTGACCAGCAGGTTCTCGGGCGTATTCGGAACCTTCACATTGGGGACCACGCCCACTCCTTCGAGGAAGATGCTGCCGTCCGGGTTGTGGAACGCGATCACCGGCGCCTGGAAATAGAGCCCGTCGGGGAGGGTCCACGGTTCGACGCCGGCCTCGACCCCGGCGGAAGGCGAGCGGCCGACGATCAGGTGGTTCGGATCGTGCGCCACCGCCGCGGCGAAGATCTCGCAGGCGCTGGCGCACCCCGGATTGATGATGACCGCCACCGGTCCCTTCCATTGCTCGGGCGAGGGGTCGACCGTGGTATCGCCGACGTCGATCTGCTTGCCGGTGTCGTCGGAGAGGAAGGCGGTGTTGAGGACGAACGGCTTGTCATAAAAGCTGCCGGCGAAGTAGGTGGCGAGGTCGCCGTTGCCGCCGCTGTTGAGGCGGACGTCGACGATCACCGCCGGAACGCGGAGGGCGTTCAGGCGCTGGATTGCCCAATCCCAGGCGTGGGTCATCAGGATGACGTCGTCCTCGAAGGTGTCGACCTTGACGTAGCCGATCCCCGACGGGAGCACCGTCACCGTCACCGGCATCTCGGCCGGATCGCTCAGTTGCTCGCCGCAGGGGGCCGAGCCGAGACCGGCGGCGTCACGGACCGCGACCAGCGTCGCCGTCTTGGTCTCGGTGTCGCCGGGGTTTTCGTAGGTGACGGTCACCTTGTCGCCCGGTTTCATCCGCCCCATCCAGGTCAGACGATCGAGTTCCCGGTTGAAATCGGTCGAAGCAGGAAAGATCTCAGGGGTACGGGCGAGGACGGCGAGCGGGTCCTCGCCGTTCCAGGCGGTAATGACCGCGGCCTCCTCGATCCCGGCTTTGGCGGCGGGCAGACCGGGTGCGACGCAGCGGAGGGAGATCCGGCGGTCGTCGGTGATCCCGAGGTACATCCCGAGACCACCGCCGTAATTGGCAGCGATCCACTGGTTCGGCGGCGAGACCGCGACGTGACCGTCGTGGAGCATGTTGGTGAAGTCGAGCATCGCCAGGTTGAACGCCGCCTTGTCGCGCTGCCGTTCGGCCTGGGCGATACGGGGGCGGATGTCGGAAACGATCTGGTCCCAGTCGATGTGTTTGTAGGCGGTGAAGGGGTAACGCAGGCGCAATTCCTTGATCAACTCGTCGAAGGCCGCGGTGTAGGAGAGGTTCGAGAGATCCTTGAGCCCGGCGTCGCCTTCGAGGATCGGCACCTGGACCGAGGAGTCGCGGATCTGCGTGAATCGCTTGCCATCGAGATCGACGACGGTCCAACCGGCCGGGATCGGGTCGACCGGGTCGTCGGCGGTGAAGAGTTTGCCATCGGTGCCGAAGCCGGTCGGGAATTGCTCCTTGTCGTCCGGCGCCCAGACGACGACGCGACCGCCGACGATCTCCCCGGTGTCGATCGTGGCGTCGAGCGAGGTCAGCGCGGTCGACCACCCGGTGAACTCCTCGGGACCCAGATAGGGATCGCCGACGGTGTTGGCCTGGAGATCGAGTGAGTAGACCTGGGCGCCCTTCCCGCCCTGCCCGTGGGCGACGTCGTTGATTTGGCCCTGGGGAAGGATCGGCAGCGGCAGCGAGAAGGTGGCGCCCTTGGCCCAATCGCCCTCCAAACCGGTCGTGACCTGGGTCGGCGAGGGGAGCGGCCGGTCGATCGCGCGCTTGACGAAGGCCGTCAGGTCGATCAGGGCCATGTAGCGCTCGGTGTAGGTCGAGAGGATGAACGGGTTGGTGACCGTCACCGTGCCGGTGAGCGTCGTGACCCCGGTTTGCGTCTGCTGCGCCACAGCGCGCGGACCGGTGGCGAGCGCCGGCACGACCAGGATGACCGCCAGCAGGAGGATGGCGAACCGCATGCCCCGCACATGCTTCGCCCAATTCGTTGACCGGGACGACATCGTCATGGTTCGAATCCCTTCAGTCACCACAAGTTGCGTTGTTGACCGGGTTCAAGAAGCCGTATTTCAAGTGTGATCGGTTCGCCGGCCGGCGTGCACCACGTCGGGAGGCAATGCCAGGGGCCCGCGTGGTGGATGCTACTCCCAGGTGATCAGGAGCCGTTCCAGCAGACTGATCGCGGCGTAGCCGAGGATGGCGACGGCGGCCATCGTCAGCGAGGCGGCGAAGACCATCGGCGCGTTGTAGGCGGTCCGGCCGTAGTTCATCAGGTATCCCAGGCCCTCGCTGGCGGCGACGAATTCGCCGACGACGGCACCGGTCATGGCCAGGGTCAAACCCATCTTGACCCCGCCGAGGAATGGGCGCAGGGCGAGCGGGATTTCGACGTGACGCAACGTCTGCCATGAGCTGCCGCCCATCGTCCAGGAGGCTTCGATCAGGTCGCGATCGACGCCGCGGAGACCGGCTTCGGTGTTGACGAGGATCGGGAAGAAGACGATCAGGGCGCAGACGATCACTTTCGGCAGCAAACCGAGACCGAACCAGACGACGAGCAAGGGGGCGAATGCGACGACCGGCATCGCCTGGCTGGCGGCGACGTAGGGAGCGATCACACCGCCGAGGGCGCGGGAGCGGGCAAGAACGAAACCCAATCCGACGCCCACGAGGAAGGCGAGACCGAAGCCCAGGAGCGCCTCCCGCAGCGTCGCCCGCAGATCGCGCCAGATGATCCCGTTGTGCCAGAGCCGCAGCCATTCCCGCCCGACTGCCGAGGGCGCGGGCAACATGTAGGCGGGAACGGCGTTGCTTCGCCACAGGAGGTGCCACCCCAGGATGCCCAGCGCCAGCGCCACCGGGCCAAGCAAGATCCGCCCGAGGCGGAACGCGGTCGATTGCGGCATCTGCTCGCTACGTGATGTTCGCTGCCTCGGCGAACCGGTTGGTGTAGAGCGTCGTCGGATCGACGGCGTGGTCGATCATCGCGACCTGCAGCAAGAGGTCGGCGGTATGCTGCCAGGCCACGGGATCGGACCAACCGAAGGGATGGCCCTCCGGTTTCTGCTCGAAGGCGAGCGTGGCGTCGAGGACGTCGCGCTGGATTTTTTCTTGGGTGGCGTCGCCGGCGATCTCCGGGAGTCGCTTCAGGGAGGCGGCGAACGCGGCGTCGGGATCGGCCAGGGTCGCCTGGAGACCGCGCAGGGTGGCGGACACCATGGCCTGGACGAGGTCGGGATCGTTCTTGACGTGGTCGTCGCTGGTGACCAGACCGGTGGAGACGAGATTGACGAAGTCGGCGACCGGAAGGACCTGGACGTCGATCCCCATCGCCTTGACCTGGACCGGTTCGTTGGTGATGAAGGTCATCGCCGCGTCGACCTGCTTCTGCTGCAACGCCTCGACCTCGGTGAACCCGATGCTGATCACCTCGACGTCGTCGAGGGTGAGGTTGCCGGCCTGGAGGAGGGCGAGCAGACCGATGTAGGTCGAGCCGTTGGGGGCGGAGACGCCGATCTTCTTGCCTTTGAGATCGGCCGGCGTTTTCAGCGTGACGCCGCTGTTGGCGAGCGCGAGGGCGCCGACCGGGTATTTCTGCAATTGGGCCATGACGTAGGTGGCGGGGATGCCCGACGCTTTGCCGAGGGTCAGCGAGTCGCCGCCACCGATCAGGAAGTCGATCTTGCCGGCGCCGACTTGTTGGAGGAGATCGGCGCCGGGACCGTCCTGGAAGGTGACGTCGAGTCCGGCTTCGGCGTAGTAGCCGTTGTCGGCGGCGACGTAGTAGGGGGCGAACTGGACGTTCGGGAAGAAACCGGTGGCGAGAACGATCTTGGTCCCGGCAACCGGCGAGGCGACCGGGCTGGCCTGCTGGGCGAACGCGCGCAACGGCGTCCGCGCCACGGCGACGCCGGCGCCACCGGCGAGCAGCAACCGGCCGAAGTCGCGGCGGTTGAGGCGAAAAGTCGAAGCGGAAACGCGATCCACGCGTGGGCCTCCTTCGCGGCGAATCAGCTCGCTCGGGTGCGCCCCGAGCCGTCCGTTGCCACACCTTCGCAGAAGATCGGGGAGTTTGCAAACAAGGTACGGAGAGGGGAGGATTGCGGCCGGAACGCGAGGACGAGGAAGTGTGCGCTATGCTACCCGGCCGATGATCGATCGACCGCGAACCCGGCAGTTCCCCGAGATGCGCCGCCTGTCAGAGCGTGCCCAACTCGGGTTGATGCTGGCACCGTACCTGATCGGGCTCGCCCTTCTGGTGGTGTTGCCGGGCGTCGCCGGTTTGGCGCTCGCGTTCGCCCACTACAACGCGCTGCAACCGCCACGCTTCGCTGGGCTCGACAACTTCCGGGAACTGCTCGACGACGAGGTCTTTCGGATCGCGGTTGGCAACTCCCTGCTCTATGTCGTGCTCGCGGTGCCGTTGCGACTGGTCGGGGCGCTCTCAACCGCGTTGCTGCTGCTGCGACCGGTGCGGGGCGTGCACCTGTACCGCGCCATCGTCTACTTGCCGACGGTGATCCCGGACATGGCCTGGGCGCTGATCTGGCTCTGGATCCTCAATCCGATCTACGGTCCGCTCAACCAGACCTTGGCGCTGGCCGGTGTCGATGGACCGGCCTGGATGGTCAATCCGACCTCCGCCCGGCTCGGGATCGTCCTGATGATGAGTTGGCAGATCGGGGAGGGATTCGTCGTTTGCCTGGCGAGTCTGCAAGGCGTCTCCCGCGATCTCCTCGACCAGGCGGCGATCGACGGCAGCTCGGCCTGGCAAGCGTTTCGGAACGTCACGCTTCCGCTGATCGCACCCGGGTTGATGATCCTGCTGTTCCGCGACACGATCTTCAGTTTTCAGGCGAACTTCGTGCCGGCGCTGATCGTCGGGCGCGGCGGCGGACCCGACTACGCGACGACCTTCCTGCCGATGTACATCTACACGACGGCCTTCGGCTACCTGCGGTTCGGTTACGCGGCGGCGATGACCGGCGCGATGTACGCGATCACCGGTCTCCTGCTGTGGGCGCAATATCGGGCCGCGGTCCGGTGGCGCCTGGGGTTCCGCGATGGTGAGTAGGTTCCCCGGCAGCCGGCGCCGTCGGGTCGTGGCGTTCGGGCACCGGTTGCTCGCGTCGGCGGTCGCGTTGCTCTTCCTGTTGCCGTTGATCTGGGCGATCTCCGCGTCGCTCCGGGCGCGAGGTGTTCCTTCGCCGCGGTCGATCGAATGGATCCCGTCGCCCGTGGCCTGGGGCAACTATCGCGACGTCTTTCGGATCGTCGAGTTGCAACGGTACGCGCTCAACTCGCTGTTCGTCGCCGCGCTGGCGGTGCCGGTCACGATCGCGGTGGCGTCCTCGGCGGGATTTGCCATCTCGCAACTGTCGCAACGCTGGCGGCTGCGGGTGATCGCGCTCTCGGTGCTTAGCCTGATGGTCCCGCTGACGGCGATCTGGTTGCCGCGGTTCATCCTGTTCAAGGAAGCCGGGTTGATCAATCACCGGCTGGCATTGGTGGTGCCGGCGCTGATGGGCACGTCCCCGTTCTACGTGATGCTCTTCGTCTGGACGTTCCTCCGGGTGCCGCGCGATGTCTACGAGGCGGCACGGTTGGACGGTGCAGGTCCCTACAGAATCTGGGCCGAGATCGGGGTGCCGCTGGCGCGGCCGGCGGTGGCCTCGGTCGGCGTGCTGTCCTTCGTCCACTACTGGAACAGCTTCGTCGAGCCGCTTTTGTACATGCGGACGACCGACAAGATGACGGCCTCGATGGGGCTGAGGGTGCTGTACCAACTCGGGCGGACCGATTGGCCGCTGATCATGACCGGGGCCGTACTGGTCACGGCCCCGGTCGTCGTGGTTTTCCTCGTCGCGCAGCGGGCATTTCTCCAGGATGCACGAGGTCAGAGTGTGTTGGGGCGATGAACCCCGTCAGTCCCTCCCGTCGTCTCGAGCGAAGCCAAGGAATGACGGGTTCGATGACTTGGCGTCCTCCGCGGCCGCGCGGTCGAAGGCAGCTTTGGCGTTGGCCGTGACGGTCGCGATCGCCGCGGGTACGTCGACCGCAACGTAGAACGACCGGTCGAATTCGGCGTCGAAGGCATCCTCGACCTCCGGCCAGGTCGAAATCGATGGCAGCCGGTGCATGATCGCGATGTTGTCGACGAAGACCTGACTGCTTGCCGGCGGTTTCGGCTCCGCCGCGGTCGGCGACCCGCCGTCGATCGGCATGCCCTTCAGGAAGACGTCAGACGTGAGAACGCTGAGGCGGGCGGGAACGATGCGCCCCGTATCGGCCAGGATGAGTTGGCCCTCTTCGCCGGCGGCATACTCGATAAACGACCAGACCGCATCCTTGTTCTCGGTGGCGGCGGCCATGCAGAAGGCGTCGCTGTGGAGGACCGTTGCCGGCTCGTTGATGGTCGGCAAGGGGGCGACGTCCCAGGTGAAGCCGTTGATCTCCCGGAGGGTCGGGACTTCGCGCCGGCTCTGGAGGAACATCGCGGCTCCGCCGCGCATGAAGCGGGCGCCGTCGTCTTCCGCCGCAACCTCCTCCTCGGAAGGAACCACGTTGTGGCCGGTGACGCCGAGGCTGATGAATTTCTCGATGCCGTCGATCGCTTCGGGAGTGTCGAGCGTAAGCGTGGTGGGGTTATTGAGGTTGTCGACGACCTCGCCGCCGGCGCTCCAGATGAACGAGACGAAGCGGTACATGACTGGTTCGACGGCGACGCCGTAGAGGTCGGTCGTCCCGTCGCCGTCGGTGTCCTGTGTCAATGCCTCGGCGGCGGCGATGAATTGGTCCCAGGTCCAACCCGCCGTCGGCAAAGGGACGTTGTTGGCCTTGAAGAGATCGACGTTGTAATAGACGACGAGACTCGAGACGTTCTGCGGCATACAGACCTGGTCACCGCCGCGATACTTGAACGCGTCCATCGAGATCTGCGCGTATTCGTCGGCGGAAATGGCATCACTCGCTGCCAGATACGGTTCAACCGGTTGCAGGGCGCCACTGGCGGCGTACTGACCGTACTGGCGATAGTTGATGAGGAAAACGTCGGGTGGGGTGCCGGCCGCGAAATCGGTGGCGACTTTGCGCAGGAAGTCGGATTGGCCGGGGGTGTAATCGATCTCGACGTCGATACCGGCATGGGATGCTTCGAATCCCGCGATGACCTGTTCGTAGGCCGCCCGTTCGGCGGGGTCGCCCCAGAAGGCGAAGCGGAACGAATCGGACTTCTGAGCGGAGGTCAGGGACGAGCCGAACGAACCACCGAGTGAGGTCGCGACAATCAGGACGAGGGCGAGCCGGCGGGTCCAACCGATGGACCGCCAAGAGCGCGATCCGATCATGGGAATCAGCCTCCTTTGGGCAAAGACGGACCAAGGAAGGCGCCGGTCGAACCGCGCACGGACGACAGCGACGCACCACCAGTGGTCGACGCTTGGAGGGAGCATGCTTCCGAGACCATGGTAGTGGAGGTGACGTTGAGTTTGCAAACAGCCTTTGGCGTCTGCCGATTGCGGTGGGCGCCAGGGTAGCGAAGCGCGGACGATTGTCGATGCTTCCCGTGTGCCGGCACTGGTATCCTTAGCGGATGCAATACCACGAGATGACCGACGAACAGTGGGAGGTCGTACGTTGCCATCTCCCGCCGCAAAAACCGCCGACGGGACGTCCCGCGAAGGACCACCGAACGGTCGTCGACGGAATCCTCTGGCAGTTGAGGTCGGGTGCGCCCTGGCGTGACCTACCCGCGCGCTTCGGTCCCTGGCAAACGGTCTACTCCCGGTGGCGTCGCTGGCAACGGGCGGGCGTCTGGGACCGGGTGTTGGTTGCCCTGGTTGCCTGTGGCGAGGCCGACTCAATCGTCCTGGGCGGTCGCGATGCGCGGGTGCGGGCCCATCACGTGCGGCCGGTGATCGATCCAGAGGTATCGCCCAAACCCGTGGCAGCGGCTCCGTCCGGTCCGCCGCCAAGATCGAACCCGGGTTCGAGCGGGAGCGCGAACCGGTGGGCGTGGTAGTTGCGGGCCTCTCGTTCTCCTGCGCGGAGCCGACACCATCGAATCGGAAACTCACGGGGCGCGACGACGACGGAGGTCTCGCGGCAATGATCCTGGAGACACCGGAGATCGACGCTGCGGAGTTGGCGCGGCGAACCGGTTGGGAACTCAAACCGCAGGGGGCGTGCAAGGGCGACCGGTGCGTCCCGCTCCGTCCCAGCGACCGACAACCGGTCGACGCGCGGTTGCTGGCCGAGCGGTTGGGGATGCCGTTGGTGCGGGACGAGCCGAGTGGACTCTGGTGTCTGGGACCCGAGGCCGGAGGACGTTCCATCGTTCACGTTCAGGCGCCGGATCTGGTCCTACCCGATCTCACCGGGACCGACGTACACCTTCGCTCATTGCGCGGGCGCAAGGTGTTGTTGGTTGCCTGGGCGTCGTGGTGAGGGTGCCGGCTCGATCTGCCCGTGTGGCAGACGCTCTACGAGCAACTCGGTCCGCGGGGATTGGAAGTCGTGACCGTTGCGCTCGACACGGGTGGCGAAGAGTCGGTCCGGCCCTGGATCGAGGCGGCGCGGCCGACCCATCCGTCGTTGATCGATCGCGCCCACGTCATGGACGAGCTGTTCGGCATCGTCAACGTGCCGAGTGGTATCTGGATCGACGAAGCGGGGCAGATCGTCCGTCCCCCCGAGACCGCCTATCCGCGCCGCCCGGACTTTCAGGAGCGCGAAATTCTCCCTGCCGCGACGCCCGATCAGGTTGCCACTGTCCTGGCAATCCGCAAGTTGCGGACAGATGCCGAGGGGTACGTCGCGGCTCTGTGCGATTGGGTCGCGCGGGGTGATCGGAGCCAGTACGTCCTGTCCCCGGAGCAAGTGATCGAACGCAGCAACCCCAGACGAGAGGCGGAGGCCCGAGCGGCCGCTCATTTTGAGCTCGGGCATTACCTGCATCGCGCAGGGCAACCGGATTGGGCGATCCCGCATTTCCGAGCGGCATACCGGTTGTACCCCGATAACTGGACGTACAAACGGCAGGCATGGGCGCTCCTCGGACCCGGTCAGACACCGCTGGACGTGTATGGCGGCAACTGGTTGACCGACGTCCAGAAGATCGGGGGCGAGAACTACTACCCTCCGCTCGATCTCTAGCACGTATCGTGAAACAAAGATATATAACCTCCTGGCATCTCGCGCGGTCCTGTCGATTCCGCACTGAGGACGAACCAGGTGGGAATGCAAGCGTCGGCTCAGGCGCCTTTCACAGCTGCCCGGCCGCCGCCCGGAGGGCGTGATAGACACGCTTAGCAGGGTCATGGGGATGCCGATTCGAGGAACCGGCACGGCCTGCCGGCAATCGTCAGTCGGTCGGGGCGACAGAGCGCGCCGGATGTGGTCCTCCGGCGCGCTCTGAGTGATTCAAGGGTTCGCGAGTCGATCGCGCTTGTCGAGCTGAGGGTGGTCGGCGGGCTGCTGCGTGACGGGAGCGGCTCGACGAGCGCGATCGGACGGTCGGTTAGCCCGCGGACGACGAGGTGTCGGCCATCGGGCGCTGGCCGAGGGTCACCTGCTCGGTCAGTTGCTGGTCGCCGCGCTGCAGGGTCACCGCGACGGTCTCGCCCGGTTTGTGGGGGAAGAGGGCCTCGGTGAAGGAGGTCTGCTGGTCGATCTTGGTGCCGGCGATCGAGAGGATGATGTCGCCCTGCTGGATACCCGCCGCGGCGGCCGGGCTGTCGGCGCCGACGTCGGCCACGTACGCCCCGTTGTCGACCGGCAGGTCGTTGGCGGCGGCGCTGACCGGGTCGATCGTGACCGGCGTGATGCCGAAGAACGGATAGACGACCTTGCCGTCGGTGATCAGGTCGTTGACGATGGTCTTGACGGTGCTCGACGGGATGGCGAAGAAGAGACCCTGGACCGGCTGACCCTGGTCGTCGGTCGGGATGCCGAGGGTGTTGACGCCGACGACGTTGCCCTGGAGGTCGAGGAGCGGACCGCCGGAGTTACCGGGGTTGATCGGCGCGTCGTGCTGGATCAGGTTGTCGTAGACCTGCGGCCCGCCGCTATCGTAGGGGAAGTTGCGGCCGGTCGCGCCGACGATGCCTTCGGTGACGGTGTTGGAGAAGGAGCCCAGCGGAGAGCCGATCGCCAAAACCGGTTCGCCGGGTTTGAGCGCGTTCGAATCGCCGAAGCTCAGCGTCGTCGAGGGGTGACTCTTCACCTGGACGACGGCGATGTCGCTGACCTCGTCGCTGCCGACGAGGGTGGCATCTTCTTTGGTCCCGTCGGAGAAGATGACGAAGAACTTCTCGCCGCCCTGGACGACGTGCCAGTTGGTGACGATGTGGCCCTGATTGTCGATGACGAACCCGGTGCCGGAGCCGACCGGCTGCAATTGAGCGCCAGCGCCGACGCCGGCATTGTACTGCTGCTCGTTGACGACGGTGACGACGGCCGGGGCGACCTTCGCCACGACGTCTTCGGCCGAGACGACCGCCGTTTGCGCCGAAGGAGCGGCGGCCGGTGTGGCTGCTGCCGCCTCGGTCAGTGTGCCCGTGGTCACCATCCCGAAGGTGAGGAGACCGAGACCGAGACCGCAAACCGCCTGGACCGCGCGGCTGTGGGAGATGTGGCGGAACATGAATACCTCCTGACTGCCCGCCGTGGGATCGTGGGCGACCGATGCCTGCCCGCGTCGAAGTGTGCGACGAGCAACTGAGCAGTGGCTGAACGGTTGCTTAACCGTTGCTGAAATCGGCGCGACAGGGATGTAGGATGGAGCAGGGAGACCAGGCAGTAGCCAGGAAGGGAGCAACGGATTGGAGCGGGGACAAGGAACCGCCGCGGCCGAGCCGTGGCGGGTGGTGATCTTTACCAATCTGTCGGATGGCATCTTCTACACGATGATGGACGCCATCCTGCGTCCGCTCGGCCATCGCATCGTCGGCGTCGTGACCTCGCCGGGGCCGAAGCGACGCCGAAGTGCGGCCTACCTCGACGTCGTCGCGGCCGTTGCGCCCGGTATCGACGTCATCGTCTCGAACCATCCGAAGCGATGGGCGGCGATGCTGGCACCGATGCGGCCCGACCTGATCGCCTGCGCCGGGATGCCCTGGCGGATCCCGGCGGACGTCTTGGTGCTGCCCCGGCTGGGGGCGATCAACATCCACCCCGCGCTCCTGCCCCGGTATCGCGGCCCGGCTGCCGTCGAGTGGGCCTTTCGCAACGGCGAATCCGAGATCGGCCTGACCGTGCACCGGATCGCCCCGGACATCGACACCGGTCCGATCCTGGCCCAGGCGAGCGTCCCCATCACCGACGACGACGACTTCGCGTCGCTGATGGCGAAGCTCACGCCGGTCGCACCGAAGCTCATGCTGCGGGCGATTGAGCGCGTCGCCCAGGGTGAGCCGGGGGAACCGCAGGACGAGGCGCAGGCGACCTATGCCGGTCTGCTCGAGGAGGAATGGCGGACGATCGATTGGAGTCGGCCGGCGCGGACGGTCCACAACCAGGTCCGCAGTTGGATCGGGTTTCGGGAGGTTCCGCCGGCGCCTTCGGCGAGATCGACGGCGAGACACTCCAGATCACCAGGACGCGCCTCCTTCCAGCCGACTCCGACGGCGGCGCACATTTGTCGCCGGGTACCGTGTTGCGGCGGGACGGCGACGAACTGGTCGTCCAGTGTGGGGATGGGCCGATCGCGGTTGTGGCGTGGAACCGCCCTGAGGTCCGTTGACAAGCCGTTCGATCGATTCCCCGCTGATGTCGGAGGGCGGATCTTCACTGTGGTATCCGTGCCACTATCGGGTCATTGCAAAAATGGTATACTTCGGCCATGGACTGGACCGTCGAGTTGTGGGGCGACGAGGTCAAGGAAGAGCTCGAAGCGTTGCCGGCGGACATCCGGGCGAGTTTTCTTCGCATCTCTCGCCTTATTGAAACGGCGGGCTTGCCGAATGTGCACGAGCCCTACGTGAAACACCTGGAAGGTCCGCTGTGGGAGATGCGGCTTCGAGGCCGTGATGGCATCGCCCGTACCGCCTACGTTACGGCCACCGGCCGCCGCGTCGTTGTCGTACGCGTGTTCACCAAGAAGACGCAGAAAACGCCACGACGCGAAATCGAATTGGCCCTGAAACGGGGGCAGGAGGTGACATGACGCGCCGGAGGATTCCCGTCGAGGACGTGGCTCGTGAGTGGATGAAGGATCCCGAGTTTCGGACCGAGTATGAGGCACTCGAAGAAGAATTCGCGCTGGCGACCGCCCTGATCGAGGCACGGGCAAAGGCCGCGATGACGCAGGAGCAGGTCGCACGGGCGATGGGCACGACTCAGGCCGCAATCGCGCGTCTCGAAAGCGGGCGGACGATGCCGTCCACGAGGACGTTGGAACGCTTCGCGCGGGCGACGGGGACGCGGTTGCGGATCAGCTTTGAAGCACCTGGTTGTCCACCTCGCCCTGCGCCCCGTTAGGTTCTTTGTCGGATCAAGTCTGAGCCGTCTAAACACACCCGCGTCGCGACAATTCGGGACGTTCATGAGAAACCAAACGAGAGGAACGACCGTGACCCGCCTCAAGATCGGTATCGTCGGTTGCGGCGCGATCGCCCAGATCCAGTACCTGCCGCTGCTCCAGGAGTTGCGGGACGAGTTCGCCATTTGGGGACTCTGCGACCTGTCGCGGAGCGTGATGGACCGGCTCGGCGACGAGTACGGCGTGCCGGCCGCGCGGCGGTTCACGGACTACCACGAGTTGGTCGCGAGCGATCTCGATGCGGTGGTCGTCTGCAACACCGGGTCGCACGCCGGACCGACGATCGCGGCGGCGACGGCGGGCAAGCACGTCCTCGTCGAAAAACCGATGGCGACGACGGTGGCGGAAGCCGAGGCGATGGTCGCCGCCGCGGAGCAGAGCGGCGTGGCGCTGATGGTCGGCTACATGAAGCGGCACGACCCGGCCTATCGGTACGCCGCGGCGCGGGTGCGGGAGATGGCCGACGTGCGGTTCGTCCAGGTGAACCATCTCCACCCGGACAACCGGCTCCACCTCGCGGAATTCCGCCTCCACCGGCCGGACGATTTGCCGCCCTCGTCTCCGGAGCCGATCGCGGCCGAGGAGACCGCACGGATCGCCGCGGCGCTCGGTTTGCCGGCCGACGCGCTGCCGCCGGAGGTGAGGACCGCCTTCTTCTTCGTGCTCTACAGCATGATCCACGACATCGGCAATCTGAGCGGCCTGTTCGGTCTGCCCGCGCGCGTCGTCAGTACCGATCTCTGGCAGAACGGTACCGGCATCACGACTGTGCTCGCATACCCGGCTGGATTCCGCGCCGTTGCCAGTTGGGTCGATCTGCCCGATTTGCAGACGTTCGAGGAGACGCTGGAGGTCTACGGCTCGCGCGAGCGCGTCATCGTCACCTTCCCGACCGGCTTCTCGATCGGTCTGCCCTCCACCGTCACCGTCCACGGGATGGAGGAGGATGGACACCCGTGGCGGAAGGACCTGTCCTGGCACGACAACCCGTTCCAGTTGGAATTGCTGCGGTTGCGGGAGCGGATCGTGAACGGAACGCCGCTACTGACCGAGGGTCGCGACGCCGTCGCGGACATCGCCCTGGTGCGCGACATCATCCTGGCCGGGATCGGCGGCGGACTCGCGAGCCGCGCGTCCGTTGCGCCGGCGTGAGCGAGGGCGCGGGACGGCCGCGCCGTCGGCGTCGCCGCACTCGGGCAACCGTTTGCGCTCGGAGATGTCGCGGGCGTTGAGGACGATGCCGCCGATGGTCGGTTCGTCGAGGTGATTGGTCGTGATCGCTTCGAACCAGCGCCACGAACCGTCCCGGTGGCGGAGGCGCCCTTCGGTCGTGGCCGTCCGTTGGGGCGCGGCGACCGCCGCCGCGAAGGCCGCCCGCATCGCCGGGATGTCGGCCGGGTGGAGGAGCGCGAGTCCGTCGGTGCCGACGAACTCGTCCGCGGGGATGCCGTCGTCATCGCCGAGCGCTACCGTTGCCCCGGCCGTCGCGCGGCGGGTCGAGCGGGGCGTGGCCGATGCGGACGAGGTGGTCGTCGGGTGGGGCGGCGTCGGCGCGGGGCAGGCGCAGGGTGAAGGTGCTGCCGGCGCCCGGTTGGCTGGTGGCGGCGATCGTACCGGCCTGGAGGGTGGCGAGTTTGCGCGCGATCGGCAGACCGAGACCGGCGCCGCTGAAGCGCCGGGTGAAACCCTCTTCGACCCGGCGGAACTCGTCGAAGATGTAGTCGAGCGCCTCCGGGTCGATACCGATCCCGGTGTCGGCGACGGTGACGACGACCTCCGACCCATCGACCCGGGCGGCGAGGGTAACCGCGCCGCAGGCAGTGAACTTGATCGCGTTGGCGACGAGGTTGAGGAGGATCTGGCGCGTCCGCATCGGGTCGGCCAACACCGGCGGCACCTCGGCCGGTACGTCGAGGACGAGCGACAACCCCTTTGCCTCGGCCTGTGGCACGAACTCGGAGAGAACACGCGCCAGGAGCGGCGAGACGTCGACCACCGCCGGCGTGATCTCCATCCGTCCGGCTTCGATCTTCGCGAGATCGAGCAGGTCGTCGATCAACTCCAGCAGGTGGTTGGCGCTGCCCATGATCCGGTCGAGTTGCGCCGCCTGGCGCGTGCTCAACTCGCCGTCGCGCCCGCGTTGCAGGAGTTGGCCGAACCCGATGATCGTGGTCAGCGGTGTGCGCAACTCGTGGCTGACGGTGGAGAGGAACTCGCTTTTCATCCGGTTCGCCGCTTCCGCCGCGTCTTTGGCCCGGCGCAATGCCTCCTCGGTCTGCTTGCGGGTGGTGATGTCGGTGCTGGCACCGTCGGCGTAGAGGATACCGTCGCGTTCCTCGACGGCCTCGGCCCGATCGTGCAGCCAGATCCAACGGCCGTCACCTCGCTGGAAGCGGTAGTCGACGTCGAACGGTTCGTGCGTGCTGAAGAGTTCGGTGTAGGCGGTGTGCACGCAGCCGGCGTCGTCGGGGTGGATGCGACCGAGCCAACTCGCGGTGCCCCCCTCGCAGATCGCCTCCGGCGTCAGACCGAGAATGCGTTCGGCGTTCGGACTCACGAAGATGTGGGCACCGGTCTCGTCGGCGCGCCAGGTTACGTCGGGGATGTTGGCGACGAGGGAGCGGTATTGTTCCTCGCGGGCGCGGAGCGCGGCCTCCGCCCGCTGCTTCTCGCTCCGCAGCCGCCGTTGTTCGAGCGCGGCCCGGACGCACTCGCCCAACCGCCTGAGCCGGTCTTTGAGCAGGTAATCCGTGGCTCCCTGCCGGATCGCCGCGACCGCCAATTCCTCGCCGATCGTCCCGGTGACGACGATGAACGGGACGTCGTATTTCCGCTCCTGAAGCAATGCCAATGCGCGAGGAGCGTCGAACCGGCGTAGGCTGTAGTCGGCGAGGATCACGTCGAGGTCGGGACGGAGCGCGGCCAGATAGTCGGCTTCGCTGTCGACACGGGCGCCGGCCGGGGCGAAACCGGAGCGCCGCAACTCGTGCAGCACCATTTCGGCGTCGGTCGCGCGGTCTTCGAGGAGCAGGACGTTGAGCGGCGTCATCGGCGCGGTCTCCGAGGTGAGACGGACGGTCTCTCCGCGGTGTCAGCCAAAAACGTCCTGCTGGGAGCCGGTGCCGAAGTGGGGTGCACGCCAATCCCCCGGGTTCACCATGCGGGTGCGGGGCGTCGCAATCGTACCGCATCGTGCCACTCGTTATCGGTGCCCATCAAACGGCCCGGATAGGAAAAAGGCGTGGGTTCGCCATAATACACATGGGCCCGTCTCCGGAGACGGGTCGGTACCGCTTTCCTAGCCGACCACAAAGGAGTCACCGTGCCGATCGAGGTCTTCGACTATCGCCGCGACATCAAGAACCTGTTCATCGCGCCGACGGTGCGCGGCCGGTTCCTGCGCATGGAACCGGGAGAGATCGGTCCGCGTCACAGCCACGACCTGGGCGACGAACTGTTCCTGATCCTTCAGGGCCAGTGCGAATTCGAGATCGAAGGCGAACGCGCCGTGCTCGGGCCGGGACAACTTTGCGTCGCCCGCGTCCACCAGCTCCACGAAGTCCGGGTGGTCGGCGACGAACCGATGGTCATGTTTCTCACCGTTACCCCGCACATCGAGCCGACCCACACGTTTTGGGACGACCAGGGCCACAAACAGCCGCC
This sequence comes from Thermomicrobiales bacterium, assembly GCA_036558305.1. GTDB lineage: Bacteria > Chloroflexota > Chloroflexia > Thermomicrobiales > UBA6265 > DATBFX01. Next base: position 51,123 of record DATBFX010000566.1, read on the forward strand.
CGTTTACGGCAACGCTACCCGCGCCGAGCGGCTCGCGGCCGGCGAACCGACCGAACCGATCGCCGAGGTGACGCGGCGCTTCCTCCGGGCCGCCCAAAGGCTTGCCGACGCCGCCGGCGCGCACGCCGAGGCGCAACGGGCCAACATCCCCCGATTGGACGCGGCCGTGGAGGGAGGCGGCGACGCCTGCAAGGCATCCCTGGATGCGGTTTGGTCTGCCCTCGCCACCGTCTACGAACCCCTGCGGGAGATGGAGGCGACCTGGAACGAACTGGCCGCACGGGTCGCCGACCGGAGCGAGGGCCGGGTTGAGGGGTAGGGGAAATGGCTGCGAGGCCGGCATCGGCCCCCACCCCCGGCCCCTCCCCCAACGTTGGGGGAGGGGAGGGTTTCAACGAGCGCGTTCCCCTCTCCCGCGCACCGGGAGAGGGGGCCGGGGGTGAGGGTCCTTGCTCAACCTGATCTACCGCCAGTTCGAAGGCTTCGAGAATGCTCTCACCCGACAGATCGCCGCCTACCGGAAACACCGCCCGGACGCGGAGTTCTCGCTCTCCGCGCTCGACGTCCAACCTCTCTATGAGGCAATGATTGCCGGCGGCGGGGCCAAACGCGGCGACGCCGATCTCTTCATGGCCGTCACCGATTGGTTGCCCGAGTTGATCCGCGACGGGCACATCGATTGCCTCGACGATCGTCTTGCGGCCGATCCGCCGCCCGACTGGCCGGACGGTTGGGCCGACAGCGTCCTCGCCCTCCAACGCGATACCGCCGGACGCATCTACGGGCTGCCCTATCACGACGGGCCCGAGGTCTTCCTCTACCGCACGGACCTGTTCGGCGATCCCCGGGAACAGGAGCGGTTCCGGCGTGGCTACGGGCGGGAATTGGCACCGCCGCGAACCTGGTCGGAATTCCTCGACCTCGCCCGGTTCTTCCACCGCCCGGACGACGGACTCGCGGGCTGCGTCGTCGCCGCCAAACCGGACGGGCACAACGACGTCTACGACTTCATGCTCCACCTCTGGAGTCGGGGCGGGCGGGTTTTCGACGAGCGGATGCGTCCCGCCTTTGCGGGATCGGAGGGTCAGGAGGCGCTACGCTTCTACCTCGATCTCATCCACACCCACCGCGTCACCCAGCCGAACCCCTGGGAGGACGACAGCGTCAGTTCCGGTGCTTACTACGCCGGCGGACGCGCCGCGATGATGTGGAACTGGGCCGGGTTCCAGACCGTCGCCGATCTGCCCGAATTCAGCGCCATCCCCGGTCGGACGCGGGCGGCGATGCTGCCGGGCGGCGACGGTCCCACCGGGCGCCGGGTGTCGCTCCTCGTCTATTGGGTGATGACGATTCCTTCCGGCAGCCGGCGCAAGGACGACGCCTGGGCGTTCCTCACGCACCTCGCCCGCCCGGAGATGGACCGGATCACCGCGCTCGCCGGCGGTTCCGGTGTCCGCCGCGCCACCTGGAACGACCCCGCGATCCGCGCCCGCTTCCAGTACTACGAGGTGATCGAGGAGGTGCATCGGCAGGTCGCGTTTCTGCCGCGCCTTCCGGAGTATCCGGCGATCAACGAGCTGCTCAACCGGATGATGGCGAGGGCAACCATCGAGGGCGTGCCGATCGAGGCGGCCCTGCGGGATGCCGCCGGCGCGACCGAGGCGATCTTAGCTGAAGCGGGGTATGAGCGGTGAGGCGTGCCCCTACTTCGTCTGGCGGATGGCCGCGAAGCGGACGCGCTCCCACGATTTGACCCAGTCGACGTAGGTGGCGATGCCGTCCCCCGCGTCTTCGAGCGGGGGAAAGCCCCGCAACGGCGAGAGGGCGAAGACGGCGTCGAGGTCGTCGTAGGTGTAGAGGGCGCGCGCGGTCGCGCCGAGGTGCTCGACTGCCTTCGGATTGACCGTGCCGCGCAGGAGTTTGTTCATCAGGGCGGCCTGGGTCGCCGGGGCGAGCATGTAGTCGATGAACGCATGGGCGAGGTCGGGGTTCGGGGCACGCTTGGCAAGGCTGAGGTTGTCGCAGAAGCTGTAGTCGCCGGGCCGGGGATGGGTGATCTTGAGATGCGCGCCCTTTGCCTCCGGCAAGTTGGGGGCCGATTCCCAACCGATCGTCGAGACCCAGGCGGTGCCGCTGGCCAGGGTGTGGGCGACGTCGTTCATGGTGGCGACGTAGGCGGAGGCGCGGTTCTGCTTGATCGAGATCAGCAGGTCGGTCGTGGCATTGAGGTCGTTGATCGTGACGCGGGTGGGATCGGTGTGGCCCATGACGGCGTTCCAGATCAGGAGGTGACCGAACCCGTCCTCGGTCATCACCACGTGCCCCCGGTACTTGGTGGCCTGGAGATCGAGCCACGATGTCGGCGGGGTCGGGACGTGCGCCGGGGCGTAGACCATCGGCGAGGTTCCCCAGAGGAACGGCGCGCCGTAGACCTTGTCGTCGACCGTCACCCAGTCGGGCCACTGGAAGCGCGGAAACACCCCTTCGGCATTCGGCAGCAGGGTCCGGTCGAGGGGATCGAGCAGATCGACGTCGACCAGCGGTTTGACGATCCCGTTGTGCGGCGTGACGACATCGTAGACGCCGATGCCGCCGGCGCGCAGGAGCGTAAAGATCTCGTCGTTGGCGCCGATGTGGTCGGCCTCGACGTCGACGCCGTACTTCTGGCGGAACGGTCTCGTGACGTCGGCGTCGTCGTACCCCGGCCAGCAGAGCAGACGGAGCGTCCGCTTGCTGGTATTGCCCTGGGCGCCGGACCGCGACCGGTGCAGCCAGGCGCCACCGGCGGCGCCGAGGGCGAGGGCGGCAGTACCGCCGATGAAGCGACGGCGAGTCAGATGGGTATGATCGGAATTGCCGGGCGACGTCTGGATCTTGATCTCGTTATCCACGGGCGAGTTCCGTAGGTAGCTAGGAGTTGGCGTCTTGCTCCATGATGCGGAGCACGTCAAAGACGTTCGGCAAGGGGTCCTGGGTGAACCAACTGGGGTCGAGCCAGAAACCGGGGATTACCGTGGAATGGTAGCGACCCCGCTCGTCGGGAGCGATGAGGCGTAAAGCGCCGTCGGCATGACGCCCATACCAACGGAAGAGCGACTTGCCGACCCGCCCGTCCAGCGCCAGGTACTCGGGAAGACCGGAGTCATCGAACTCGCGCAACTTCACCTCGAGATCGCGCTCGACGCTCTCGTCCGAAATAATCTCCGTGGCGAAATCGGCGGGACCCTCGACCCATTGCTCGTGAATTCTGTCCCGATGCTCGGCCAGGATGACGAACAGGTCGGGCATGCGCCCGGAGGGACGGGACGGCAAACGCAGGATGGTCGTCGACGTGAATACCTCGCCCAGGTTGCGAGGACGGAGGAGGCTCTGGAGGAGATAGTTCAAGAATTGCAGAAGCCGTTCATGCCGCACGCTGTTTGACACGTAGGCGATTCCCTCCCCGTCAACCCATTCGGTCTGGCCTTCGCCGGATGTCCAGTCTAGGAACTCTTCCCAGGTCATCGGGTACCACTTCCCCCGGACGACCTCCGGCAGGACCGCTCGCTGTGCCATCGCTACCCCCGATTCATCGTCGCGGACGCGGCACTCCACGCGGCCACTCGCGCACGGTGCCATCATACCCCGCGACCGGCTACCCCGGTGTCATTCTGTCGCGCGGGCTGCTCCAGTCAGCGCCGTTTTCGGCAGCAGCCGGATAAGGCTTCGATCGTGCCGCGTTCGCGACAGAGACCGCTTCGGCCTGCCGACCATCCGCAAATGACGGCCCTGTTGCGTTTCTGCAATGGACACCTGCCGATTGCCACGAATCCGCCACGTCACTACGATTAGTGTTGGGCGCGTCCGGAAGGTTGTTCGTGCCCGCTCCGTCGACGCCGCCCCCTCACGGACCGAGCGCGTCTGCCGGCCGGGTTGTGCGGCGGGCTGGTGGGGTCCGCCGGGTTACCGAAAGGAGGATCCGCATGCGAGCCTTTGGATTGATCGGGCGAGTGGCCATCGGGGTGATGTTGCTCGCCGGGACCGTGGCCCTGT
>DATBFX010000567.1:0-26514 GCA_036558305.1 Thermomicrobiales bacterium
CGGGTACCCGGCTCGCCGCTCGCGCCCCCATCTTTTCTCGCCCGCCGACTATCCCGTCGGTGTTACTGGTGGACTTCTACCCGCATCCCGATCGACGCGAAGTTGTAGATCTCCGCCGCCGCCGAGGGTTCGGTCGCGACACAACCACCGGTCGGACCATCCCCGTTGGGAAGGACGTTGCCGTACCGGTCCATCGAGTAGGAGTGGAACCCGTTTTGGCGGTCGGGATCGAACCCCACCCACCACTCGATGTAGGTCTTTCCGAAGTCGGTCCAGGAGAGCGGCGCGTACATCGAATAGACGTAGTAGGTGCCGACTGCGGTCGAGTAGAACCCGTCGGTCGACGGGTCGTAGCCGAGCGAAGCCCAGAAGGAATCGACCGCTTGATCGCCCTCGTACAGGGTGACGACGTGGCTGGAGCGATCGACGTCGATCCAATGCTCCGGTCCGGCATCGACCGACCCGTCGTACGACAGGTAGCCGCCCCAAACCCAGGCGGAGACACCGTGCGCGTTGACCGGTACGAAACCGTTCTGCTCGGTCCCGGTGACGGTCACCTCCTCGCCCTGGACCAGAAGGTCGAGCACGTCGGCGTCGAGACTGGCCCAGGCCCGCATGTTCAAGCGGTCGGTGTCGACCCAGGCGGTGGCGCCGAATCCTCCGACGCCACCTGCGGTGTCGGCACCACCGGACCAACCGCTTTCGCCGTCGATGGAGAGGTAACCGCCGTAGGCCCACCCGACCTCGCCGTAGTACGAGACCTCATACCAGCCGTCATCGGTCGGACCGTCGAGGACGTCGATCGACTCGCCTTGCCACATCTGATCGATCACGTTTGCCCAGGTGCCGGGTCCGTCGCGGAGATTGAGCACATCGGTGTCGACGTAGGCGGAGCCGTCGGCGCGAGCGGTCGCCGGCGAAAGCGTCATCGCAATGGTGGCAACCAGGAGCGCCACGGCGCCGAGGCTCCCGTACCGGCCGAGTGGGTCGCGTCGCCAGTTCGCGCGGAGCGCACCCCCCTCAGGCCGGCGGGATTTCCCCCACACCAGCATGTTTCCCCCCTTCCCTCAAGGTTCGACCCGGCGGAGCGGAGGGTTTGCGTCCCCTCCCGGCAGCACCGAGGGCGCTGCGACACCACCGTATCGAGTCGGGCATCGATTCGGTATGCCCCGCACGTACTTCGAGGTTACCAACCTGTTGTGGGGATTTGTCTCTCGGTCAATACTGTGTTCTGTCTCATGAATGAGCGCCAATCGGCCAATTTGTCACAGAATCATCGGAATTCGCTGAACGGAAGCGGCAAGTGTACGTGCAGCTGTGTCACTCAGTCGTCGTCGCCAGCCCTGACCGCCCTAGGACCTCGACGCCGCACAGCCGGGAATGTCTCCTCGGTGACACGACGCGCACAATACAGATGGCCCTCAACCAGCAGGGCGCGCCCCCGGAGCAGGACCAACGGGCATGGCATCGCCGAGGGTGCGTAGCTGATTTGTTTGAGCACTGCGGGATTTACGACTGCCGGATCGAGAGCCGGCAGTGTCGACGAACGGGAAACTACCAGTGGATTTCCACCCGCGTTCCGATGTCCACAAAGTTGAAGATGACGGCCGCATCTTCGGGTCTGGTGGCGACGCAGCCTCCCGTCGGCCCCCAACCTCCGTCGATGACGTTGCCGTTGGCGTCCATCGTCCAGGCGTGGAAGCCGTTGTCGCGTTCGGGATCGAATCCGGCCCAGTATTCGATGTAGGCATTGGCGTACGGGGTATAGGAGAGCCCCTCGACCTTGCTGTAGATGGAATAGGTGCCGCTGGCGGTGGCGTAGAACCCTTCGCCTTGGTCGCGTCCGAGCGACGCCTGGAAGGTGTCGACGACGGTCTCGCCGATCATCAGGTGGACGTCGCTCGTCGAACGGTTGACGTCGACCCACCGCTCGCCCGATGGATCGGTCGCCGGTCCGTCCGATACCGTGAGTGCCGGCGCATAGGCATAGCCGACGGTATCACCGTACCGGACGAACAGAAAATCGCCGCGTCCCGGCCCGACGACCGACAGCACGACGCCGTGCCGGACCCAGGCGGAAACCGCCTCCCCGTCGCCGGGGCCGGCAGACAGATCGAGATCCGAGGCGGCGCGCACGAATTGGTTGATGGCGATCCGGTCGGCTTGAATCCAGCCGCATTTGGCCTTGGGCAGCTTGGCCGCCTTGACCTTGTACCAACCGTCGCTGTCCGGTCCCGCCAGCACTTCGAGTTCCGTTCCCGCGGCCAATGTCGCTACGTACTTGTGGCTGCCCGGTTTGGACCGCAGCTTCACGCCGTGATCGGTGGCGACGGTGGCAAAAACGGGATATCCGTTCGCGGCACGGACCGCCGGCGGCGCTCCAGCAACGACGGAGAAGCTCGCGGCGATGGCGACGGCGAGCAGGAGCAGGCGCGGTACCAGGCGGAGCGGACGGAGGCGACGGATCACCGATGGGTTCTCCTCGATTGCGCGGCAGAGCCCCGTCACCAGACACGGCACGGGCGCGCACGCGTCGGTCACAAGACCGCCGGCGCGCGGGTGCGAACGTCGTGTGGGCTCCAGACAATGATGGGGGAGGGTGAGGCGGGAACGAACTCCCTAAAAGTCACGCACTTCCGTCCCGAAGTCCGGGACCTTGGCACGCACCGGGCACACCCGATCGAGTCACCACGAATTGGGCGGAAAGCGGGACGTGAGCGTCGATGTCGTCAGTCCGAACGGGCACGAGCGGACGCGCTTCGGGTATGCTGTCGCGCCTCCCATCGGGACGGCGGCGACAGTTGGGCAAACACCCCATGCGCTTGGTTGAGGCGACGAGATGCATCGACAAGGTCTGATCGGGCCGGCGGCGGCAGCGGAAGCGGCCGTCGATCAGCCACCGGTTCCTCGCTTTCCGCTCGACCGGCTGACGGCGTTCGTCGAGTCGGTTTTCGTCGGTGTCGGGCATACGCCCGACGACGCGGCGACCGCGGCGGAAAGTCTGGTCGTTGCCGATCTGTACGGAATCGAGTCGCACGGAGTCGCCCGCCTCCCGTACCAGGTGCGACGGATCACGCGCGGTCTCGTCAATCTCTCGGCCGACTTGACGGTCGTGCGGGAATCGCCGTCGACCCTCGTGCTCGATGCCAACAACGGGTCTGGCCAGGCGCTCGCGCCGCGGGCGATGGCGCGTTGCATCGAAAAGGCGGAACTGAGTGGACTCTGTCTGACGACGGTGCGCCGCAGCAATCATTTCGGCGTTGCCGGGTACTATGTCGTGATGGCGACCAAACGCGGGCTCGGCGGGATGGCGATGACCAACTCCTCGCCGCTCGTGGTGCCGACGTTTGGCCGGTACCCCCGCCTCGGCACCAACCCGATTGCGCTCGGCGTCCCGACGGGCGACGGTCCACCGCTTGTGCTCGACATGGCGACCAGCACCGTCGCCTATGGGAAACTCGAAGTCGCCCGTCGCGCCGCTGCGTCGATTCCGCTCGGTTGGGCGGTCGACGATCGCGGGTTACCGACGACCGATCCCCACGCCGCGCAGTTCTTGACTCCACTCGGCGGCGACCGCGCCACCAGCGGTCACAAGGGGTACGGTCTCGCCGTCTTCGTCGACGTCTTTTGCGGTCCCCTGGCCGGCGGCGCCTGGAGTCGACTCGTCTCCGGCGCCCGCGGCGCCGACAAACCGTCGGGCATCGGCCATACGTTCATGGCCTGGCGGATCGACGCCTTCCGCGATCCCGACGAGTTCTCTGCCGATCTCAAAGAGATGATCGCGGACCTGCGCGCCACGCCGCCTGTCCCCGGCCAGGAAGCAACCGGCGTCCTCGTCCCCGGCGATCCCGAACACGCGGCGGAATCGCGGCATCGCCGGTACGGCATCCCGGTCAGGCGCGAAGTGCTCGAGGAATTGCGCGTCCTCTGCGGCAGTCTGGAGCTGCCGTTCACGCTCGACTCGGACGGAGACGCTTGAGGTCGCGTCCGATCAGACCGACCAGTACCGTCGCAACACGGTCGTCGCGAGTTCGAGTGAGCGGGCAACGTCCAGACCGAGTTCGCGCGCCGGCGGCATCGACTCCGCGCGCGCACCGTGCGGTTCGCCGATCGGCGTCGCGTTCGCCTGCGGGCCGACGAGTGTCTCGATGATCGACGCCGTGCAGTACGGCGCGTAGGTGGGCGCATAGCCTCCCTCCTGGGTCAGCACGAGACGACCGCCGCAGCTCTCGGACGCCAGCCCCATCACCTGGCGCGCGAATTCGCGGTACGCCTCGGTCGTCAGCGCCATCCGCCCGAGGGGATCGAGAACGCTGGCGTCCTGCCCAGCCGAAACGATCACCAGATCCGGCGAAAACTGGCGGGCGATCGGCATCACGATTTGAGCAAACGCTTCCCGATACCCGCGGCGTCCGGTGCCGGCGGGAAGCGGAACGTTGACCGTGAAGCCCTCGCCCAGACCGGTGCCGGTCTGCTCGGTTTTGCCCCACCCGACGGGGAACAGATCGTCCTGGTGCAGCGAGATGAAGAGGACCGAAGGATCGGCGTAGAAAGCGTCCTGGGTGCCGTTGCCGTGGTGGACGTCCCAATCGAGGATGAGGATCTTCTCGGCCCGGTGGGCGCGCTGCGCGTGGCGCGCCGCGATCGCGGCGTTGTTGAAGACGCAAAAACCCATCCCGGTGTCGGCCATCGCGTGGTGTCCCGGTGGGCGCACCAACGCGTAGGCCGACCGCACGCGGGCGGTCATCACCGCGTCGACGGCGGCCATCGCACCACCGGCGGCGAGGCGGGCGATGCGGTCGCCGCCGGGACCGAGCGGGGCCCCGGTGCCGGCGTCGCCGCCGGTGCGGGCGATCTCGTGGACGCGGGCGACGTAGTCGCGGGTGTGGTAGGCGCAGAGCGCCTCGTCGTCGGCCTCGTAGGCGGGGATCCGTTCGAGGTAGTCGCTCAGACCGTGGAGATCGAGGAGGTGCTTGGCCCGCCCGACGAGGGCGGGACCGGAAACGTGCGGCACCGGATCGGCAAACGGGAAGGGATCCTGGTAGTCGATCAACCAGAGTCCCGCGTTGTGAGTCAGGTACCGATCGTCGAAGACAAGGCCGACGCGAGTCGGTTCTGGCCCCGCGGCCGCGGCCGCGGGGCCGGCGGCAGCACTGGCCGATTCGTCTGCTGCCATGCTCCAGGGTGCCTCACTTCGCATCACGCCGAGAAAGAATGCCCGAACGTGAGGCTACCAAAGGCAGCCCTTCGTGTCGATGGGACTTGAGGGTGGGACAGCCGGAACTCAGGAGGATGAGACCCCGAGCGACATGCCGTCGAGGACGTTCCACATCGCCATGAAGTCGCCCCAACCGTAGAAACGATAATCGCCGATGGCTGGGTCTGAGAGGTAAACGCCGTCGTCGTCGTAGCCGTAGGCGACCATGACGTGCATGCCCGGCACCAGGGTGTAGGTGACCCCGTCGGTCTCATCCCACTGACGCTGATCGCCCCAGAGGGCGAGCCAGACGAGTGTCGGGACGCCGGCGTTGAGGCGCGCCGTCAATTGACCGCTGTCGCCGTTGGCGTAGAAGACGTCGCCGTGGTAACCGAATTGGTCGAGGGCGGTGGCGAGGACTTCTGCATAGACCCCGTAGTCGGTCGTGTTGCCCCACCAGCCGTTGATGTCGCCGCGATAACCCCAGTGCGGATTCGGCGACCAGCCGACGACGTCGTCGAACGCGTACTCGGAGACGCCGGAGCCGACGGCCGCGGTGGCGATCTGGAGGGAGGCGTACTCGCAACTCAGGTTGCGCTCTTGCTTGTAGGTCGGGACCCAGTGGGAGATGGCGGAATCGCCGGTCCCCGGCACGCCGACCGAGGCCGCCCCGACCTGAACGTCGGGCACGGTACCGGTCGCTTCGATCAGCGTGCCGTCGTCGGCGCATCCGCCACCGCTCGTCGGAAAGATCGAGAAACCGGTCAGGTAGGCGGAGGCGACGTTGACGTCGATCCAGGCACCGGCACCGCCGGCGGTGCCGCTGGTGTCGAGCGAGAGGTGGGCAACGCCGTCGCCGTCGGTGACCGAGGTGTCGGCCCCGACGACGTCGTCGCCCAGGAACAGCGCCAGCGCGACTTCGGTTTGGGTCACCGCAAATCCGGCGTCGCGAACCTCGACGCTGACGTCGAGGGCGCAGCCGACGGCGGGCCGGGTACTGCTCAACTCGATCCAGGCGTGGACGTCGCGCACACCCTCGGCCTCCGCGGTCCGGGGAGCCACGCCGGCGACGAGCGCCGTGAGCAAGCAGAACACAACCGACAGCGGCATCGCTCGGCGCATCGGAACACTCCTCTCCCGTCGATCGGCTCCCGGTTTCGTCGCCTGGTCCCCAAACAACCCGCTACGCTGGTCGTCAGGTCGTCGGACGGATATCGTCCGAAAGTCGCGTCGCCGCCGTCGTTTCCGCTACCCGAGGGCGGCGTCCCGCCCGCACGGTGATCGCTTGCACGTTACCACAATCGGCGCGCGCTCCGCAGGCGTGCGTGTCACAGGACGGCAAGATGGTCGATGCACTTCGGTTTGAACCTGTGTGCCTTTGCGCGGAAAATTCTATCGCATCACGACCATTGCCGGAACGCTTCGTCGAAGTGCGAGGCGAGGTACCGTGAGACGGGGCGGTCGCCTCTGCCCGGTGGCGGTTCCGCCCGTGCATAAATGCCGAGCCGACGCGTTGACGGCGGCAGAATGGGTGCGGCATTATCCATGTTTGGACAGATTCGGGAACAAACGGTGCGGGGCTCGCTGGACGACCCCACTTGAGCATTGTCGCGTTTTCCTGTAGGATGCGTGCGCCTGACCCACAGGATTTCGAATTCCTTCGTGTGGAGTCATCCGCCGCTTTTCGGCAACGCGGTTTCAATCCGCCGAAACGCTACGCTGGGTTGCGGGTCGGCGGGAAACATAGGAAAGGACGGAGAGACGATGGCACGCGCGGTGACGGCGACGGATCGGGCAATCATCCGCTTGCTTCAGCGAAACGCACGGGTATCGTACGCGGAACTGAGCCGGGCGACCGGGATTCCGGAATCGACGGTGCGGCGGCGCATGGAGCGGCTTCAGCAACGCGGCGTGATCGAATTTGCCATGCTGGCGGAGCCGGCGAAGCTGGGGTACGAGTTGCGGGCGCAGGTCGGACTTCGGGTCGAACTGCCGAAGCTGCCGGAGATCTCCCAGGCGCTGCGGGAGATGAACGAGGTGACGTTCGCCGCCCTGGTGACGGGCGGGTTCGACATCACGATTCAGATCGTCGTCAGGTCGCCGGAGGCGCTGGTGACGTTCATCCAGCAGGTCGCGGCGATCGACGGCGTGCGCTCGACCGAAACGGCGGTGATGCCGCAGATCATCAAACCGACGACCTCCTGGGTGCTGCCGGAGATCGTCGAGGATCAGGCGGAAGAGGCGCGGGCCGAGTCCGTGTCGCAGGACGGGCAGGCCGGAGCGCCGGTGAAGCGCAAACGGGGGCGGCCTCGCCGCAACCCGGTGGCGGCCTAACCACCACCGGCGGGTTCCGAGGGCGACGGCGGGAGGGGCACCGAACTCCCTCCCGCCGTCGCCCTCGTTTCTTTCTCGACGATACCGGCTACGACCATGGTCAGGGCTAATTCGACTGGCCGATGGCGTAGGCGATGAGGGTCAGGAGCGTCGTGCCGGCGGTGGCGGCGGCGGCGAGGCGGACATTGCCCGAGGGCGGTTGGGCATTCGCCATGCCGTGCTCCACGCCGACGGTCAGGATGGCCGCGAGGGCGAAGAGGTAGTGCCAGGCGGTGATCTTGTGGTCGCTGCCGAGTAGGCTAAAGCCGAGCAGGTATTGGACGACGAGTAGACCGGCGGCGGCGAAGGAGAGTTGCCGCGCCCAGACGATCTGTCTGCCGGTGGCGCGCAGGATGTTGACGACGGTAAGTGCGAGATAGGCTAAGACGACGAGCGTGCCGATCGTTTCGTGAACGGTGACCACCGACTGCCTCCCCTGGCGACGCGGTGTCCGGGCAGGAGCGCCAAGCGCGCGCTCACCGGACGTGCCGGGGTGATTGTTGGCGGCGAAGGTGGTCGGATGCAATGCGTCGCCTGGGTGAGACCGAGTAACGATGCCGGAGGTCGCGCGCGCAAGCGAATTCGACACGATTCGTATACTCTGAGGAAGCGATGAGTTGGCGACGGCGCCGCGGCCGGCTGCGTCCGCGGCGCCGTCATCGGCGGAAAGGCGGTGGAGACAGATGAGCAAAACGTTCCAGGACGAGGCGACGATCGCGGCGCTGCTCGACGAGGATCGGACCTTCCCACCGCCGGACGATTTCGCGGCGCAGGCCAACGTCAAAGACCGCTCGATCTACGAGCGGGCCGAAGTCGACCTCGAAGGGTTCTGGGCCGACGAGGCGAGGAAACTCGACTGGTTCAAACCCTGGGACACGGTCCTGAAATGGGAGCCGCCGTTCGCCGAGTGGTTCGTCGGCGGCCAGATCAACGTCTCGTACAACTGCCTCGACCGACACGTGAAGGAGGGTCGCGGCGACAAGGTCGCGTACTACTGGGAGGGTGAGCCGGGCGACAAACGAACGCTGACCTACGCCGCTCTCCTCGACGAGGTGACGCGGTGCGCGAACGCGCTGAAGGAACTCGGGATCCGGCGGGGAGATCGGGTGGCGATCTACATGCCGATGATTCCGGAGTTGCCGATCGCGATGCTCGCCTGCACCCGGATCGGGGCGCCGCACACGGTGGTGTTCGGCGGCTTTTCGGCGGCGGCGCTGTCGGATCGGATCAACGACGCCGAGGCCAAGTTGGTGATCACGGCCGACGGCGGGTTCCGGCGGGGCACAGCGGCGGGGTTGAAACCGCAAGTCGATACGGCGTTGCAATCGACGTCGACGGTCGAGCACGTACTGATCGTGAAGCGGACCGGGCAAGAGGTGGCGATCGAAGCGGGGCGAGACGTCTGGTGGCACGACGTCGTCGGCCGGCAGGAGGCGAGTTGCGAACCGGAGCGGATGGAGAGCGAGGACATGCTCTACCTGCTCTACACGTCCGGGACGACGGCCAAACCGAAGGGGATCCTCCACACGACGGCCGGGTACTTGGTCGGGGTGGCGACGACGCACAAGTACGTGTTCGACATCAAGGACGAGGACGTCTACTGGGCGGCGGCGGACGTGGGCTGGGTGACCGGCCACTCGTACATCGTCTACGGGCCGCTGGCAAACGGGACGACGGGGGTGATGTACGAGGGGACGCCCGACTGTCCGGCCTGGGACCGGTGGTGGGACATCATCGAGCGGTACAAGGTCACGATTCTGTACACGGCGCCGACGGCGATCCGGGCGCACATGAAGCAGGGGCCGCAGCACGCGGAGAAGCACGATCTGTCCTCGCTGCGGTTGCTGGGGACGGTGGGCGAACCGATCAACCCCGAGGCGTGGATGTGGTACCACCGGCACATCGGGGGGGAGCGGTGCCCGATCGTCGATACCTGGTGGCAGACGGAGACCGGGTCGATCATGATCACGCCGCTGCCGGGGGTGACGACGACGAAACCGGGTTCGGCGACGTTCCCCTTCCCCAGTGTCGACGCCGACGTGGTCGACGCCGACGGCAAGTCGCGACCGCTGGGTGCGGGCGGATACCTCGTGTTGAAAAAACCGTGGCCGGCGATGTTGCGCGGGATCTACGGCGATCCGGAGCGGTACAAGGCGACGTATTGGAGCCGCTTCCCGGGCATGTATTTCCCCGGCGACGGGTGCAAGCGGGACGAAGAGGGGTACTACTGGCTGCTCGGGCGTGTCGACGACGTGATGAACGTCGCCGGGCACCGGTTGAGCACGACGGAGATCGAGAGCGCGTTGGTGAGTCACCCGAGCGTGGCCGAGGCGGCGGTGGTCGGGCAACCGGACAGCCTCACGGGGGAGGCAGTGTTCGCGTTCGTGATCCTGAAGGCGGGGACGGACGGGACGCCGGAACTCGGGCAGGAGTTGCGGCAGCACGTCGCGGTCAAGATCGGGCCGATCGCACGGCCGAAGTCGGTGATGTTCACGCCGGATCTGCCGAAGACGCGATCGGGAAAGATCATGCGGCGGCTGCTACGCGACATCGCGACGGGACGCCAGTTGGGTGACACGACGACGTTGGCCGACGCGGGCGTGGTCGAGACGATTCGCGAGGCATCGAAGTCGGGACGGGAGGAAGAGTAGTCGAGCGGCGGCAGAGAGTGAATCCGGCCGGGGCCGGAGTTGCGATCTGCCGCGCCTCGCAAAACGGTGCAGAACAGACAGCCGGTCCGCCCCTACGCACGACATGGCCCGTCGCCTCTGCGGTGCGCTGTAGATGGGGAGGGATCAGTGCCCTTCCGTTGGCCAACGGCCAATGACCGGTGGCGGCGTTCCCTGTTGTGATCCTGCGGGCCATTGCGGAGCGGGAAGCGCCCACGCCCGGTCGAAACCGCCGACGCGCGTCGATCGGCTCGCTACGATTCGGGAGCCGGCGGCGGGGCGGCCGCATCGCGAAGGACGGCGTTCGCGTCGGCCTTGAAGTCGCGCGCCGACTCGGCGAGTTTGGCGCCGGCGAGGCGATCGGTGTGGGCGAATTCTTCGAGTTCGAGGCTGAGCTCCTCCAACTCTTCGCCGCCGGCCATCATCGCGACGACCTCTTCCCGGCTGATCTCCGACTTGGCGAAGGTGCCGGTGCTGCGACCTCGGTTGAGGAGGGTGAAGCGATCGCCGATGGGGTAGGCATGGTGGACGTTGTGGGTGATGAAGACGACGCCGAGACCGCGGGCGCGGGCCTGCGCGATGTAGCGAAGGACGACGCCCGCTTCCTTCACGCCAAGGGCGGCGGTCGGTTCGTCCAGGATCAGCACCTTGGCGCCAAAGTAGACGGCGCGGGCGATGGCGACCGACTGTCGCTCGCCGCCGGAGAGGGTGCCGACCGATTGCGTGGTATCGCGGACGAGGATCCCCATCTTGGCGAGTTCTTCTCGGGTGATGCGATCCGCGCGGGAGATGTCGAACCGCCGGAATGGTCCCCAGCCACGCTGCGGTTCCGAGCCGAGGAAGAAATTGCGGGCAATGCCCATCAAGGGGATCATCGCCAGGTCTTGATAGACGGTGGCGATGCCGGCGTTGAGCGCGTCGCGAGGCGACGCGAACCGGACCTCGCGCCCCTCGACCGCGAAGCGGCCCTGATCGGGCGGATAGACACCCGAGATGATCTTGATGAGTGTGGACTTGCCGGCACCGTTGTCGCCGAGGAGGCACATGACCTCACCCGGAATGACGCTCATCGACACGTGATTGAGCGCGATGACGCTGCCGAAGTATTTGGAGACGTTTTCGACCTCGATCAAGGGCGAAGGTTGGGCGCTCATCGTGCGCCTCCGAGGGCTCGACCGCGGACGAAGCGGTTGATGAGGACGGCGGCGAGGAGCATACCGCCGAGGAAGACCTGGAACCAGTCGGCATCGACGCCGGCGAAGACGATCCCCTGTTGGACCATCCCGTAGATGAGCGCGCCGAGGACGGCACCGATCGCGGTGCCGTAGCCGCCGGTCAGGAGCGTCCCGCCGATGACGACGGCGACGATCGCGTAGAACTCGCGGTACTGCCCGCGGAGCACGTCGGAACTTTGGAAGGTGATTGCTTGGATGACGGCGACGAGCCAGGCGCTGGCGGCCGTGCCCATGAAGAGAAGGATTTTGACCGGCTCAACCGGGACGCCGAGATTGCGCGAGGCCTGGGCGTTACCGCCGACACCGGTGATCCAGTTGCCGAAGGCGGTCCGCAAGAGGATCCAGGTCGCAAGAGCGGCGATGACCAGCCACCAGAGGATCGAGACGGAGAACGACGCGCCGGCGATCTCGATTTGACTGGCGAAGACCTTGTGGGCCGCGTCGTAACCGTCGACCTTGGCCAGGCCGCCGAGTTGAGTCCGGCCGGTTTCGCGCCGGGTAAGACCGATCGTGGCACCGCGGATGACGAAGAGCATGCCGAGGGTGACGATGAAAGAGGGGAGTCCGGTGCGATTGACGAAGAAACCGTTGAAGAAGCCGACGGCGAGGGCGAAGAGGAGGGAGACGCCGATCGCCAGCCAGATGTTCCAGCCGTATTGAACGGCGAGGATGACGACGATCATGCCGCAGGCGCCGAGTGTCGAGCCGATCGAGAGGTCGAACTCGCCGCCGATCATCAGCAGGGCGACCGCCACGGCGAGGATGCCGAGTTCGGCCGAAACGGCGAGGTAGTTGGCGGCGCCGGCGGCGGAGAGGAAGCCGCGATCACCGGCGACGATGGCAAAGAAGACCCAGACGACGATGGCACCGGAGATGGCGCCGGCTTCCGGCCGAAGCAGGAGGCGGCGGAACCAACTGGTCGAGGCAACCCGTTCGTCGAAGAGGCGCTTCCCGGTATCGGCAACTTCGCCGGTCGTGCTCATCACGTTCCTCAAAGCCGGTGGGGGCGAGGCGGCGCCGGCGCCGCCTCGCCCCCGCGCGTGGGCTATCGGGTGCCGGCCGCGGCCAACTGGATGACGCGGGCGGCGTTGTCGGCGGTGACGAAGCCGGGTCCGGTCATGAGCACGTCGTTGGCGATCGTGTTCAAGTTCGTGGCGTAGAGCGTGAGGAGGACGACCGGCAAGTAACCCTGGAGGTATTGCTGCTGGTCGATGGCGAAGAGCATTTCGCCGTTTTGGATCGCCTCGAGGACGTCCGGCGAGAGGTCGAAGGTGGCGAGTTTGATCGAATCGAGTTTGTTGGCCTGGCGCAAGGCGGCGAGGGCGGGGGTGGCGCCGGTCGGCCCGAGGGTGAGGACACCGTCGACCGTGGAATCCGAGGTGAAAGCGGCCTGGATGCGCTGTTGGGCACCGGTGGGGTCGTTGAGGTCGACGGCGACGATCGTCGATTTCGCGCCGGCCTTGGTGAGCGCATCGCCGAAACCCTTGCAGCGAAGATCGAGCGCCTGATTGCCGACTTCCTGGTTGATGCAGAGCGCGTTCTTGACGCCGGCGGCGGCCATGCGGTCGCCGCCGCCCAACCCGGCCTCGTATTCGGTCTGACCGACGTGGGTGAGGGCACCGAGCCCCTTGGCGACGTCGCTGCCGGAGTTCATCGAGATCAGCGGGATGCCCGCGGCGACCGCCTTCTTGATCGAGTCGCCGAGCGCATCCGGATCCGGGATCGAGACGACCAGACCGCTCGGTTTGGTCGCGACGGCGGCGTCGATCAACTGGGACATCGCGACCATGTCGAAGGTGGTCGGCGCTTGATACTGGACGTCGACCCGCATGTCGGTGCCGGCCTGGGCGACGCCTTTTTGGACGACCGACCAGAAAGGATCGGAGGCCTGGCCGTGGGAGACGACGACGATGTGGATGTTGGATCGATCGTCGCTCTGGGCAAAGACCGGGGCGGCAAAACCGGTGCCGGCCATCGCGGCACCGGCCAAGGCGGTGGATTTGAGAAGGTTGCGGCGGTTGAGTGACGAGAGGGGATTCGAGGACCGCTCTTCCATGATCGGCGACTCCTTCCGTAGCGCTGAATATGAGACGGGCACGGCGGTGTGCCGGTCGAATCGTCGACACGGCAGGGTGTCGTTGACGTGCGTCGGCGCCGGGTCACCTCCTTTCGGCAGAGTTCAATGGGGCGAAAGATCGCGCAACGCGGGCGATCGGTCAAGCGAAACATCGGCCCGCTCTCTGACAGGAAGTCGGTGGGGTTTCGGAAGGGAGCCGATGGCACGCCGTGGGTCGAGAGCAGGGGCAGAGGCAACGAAACCCAGTCGGGGCTCGCGGTGCCGCCCGCGCACTCAACCGACGACGCCCGGGGCGCACCCGCCCAAAAGGGTCTGAGAACGGGTACCGGTACGGACGGTTACGTAGGTGGGTTAGGAACCGACCGCCCAAGACCGCTGGCGGACTGACACAGTCGCAGCGGATGGACCATCATGAATGGCCCACCCGGCAGGTCTATGCCGCTAACGGCAGGTGGGAGATGCCTGGAGTCGGAACTCCGCGCCACCACCTCCTTTCGACGATCGTGTGGGGCGAAACGGTACCAGAGCCAGGCGAATCCGTCACGCCGGTTGAAGGGTGCCAACCCCGTAGAGACCGCGCTGGCGGACCCGGCTCGTGGCCGGGAGATCCAGCCGTGCGATCCCGGCGGCGCCGTGTTGGTAGACGGGATCGTCGGGCGAGAGGGGCAACGAAACCTCCGTGCCAAGAGCGGCGGATTTGTAGGCGGCGACGACGGCTTCGAGGACGATGGCGCCGTCGCGACCGGTGGCGGCGGGTGGCGAGCCGGTGAGGATGGCATCGCGGAAACTCGCGATCGTCTGGAGGTGTCCGGGTCCCCAGTCGCGTTCGGGTTCGTACTGGCGCTCGCCGGAGCGGCCGTGGACGTGGACGGTGTCGGGTTTGACGAAGGGGTGGGTGCCGAACCCCTGGGGGACCATGATGGCGCGACCGGCGGTGCCCATCAATTCGGTGCCGCCGGGACCCTTGCCCCAGGCCATGTTGATCATCACCTGACCGCGGGGGAGGGTGTAGCGGACGAGGGCGTAGTCTTCGACGTCGGATTGGTCGTCGAGGCGGCGATCGACGAAGGCGCTGACGCTGGTGGGGAGATCGTCGAAGAACCACCAGCCGAGGTAGACGGCGTGGAGCATGTCCATGAGGACGCCGCCGCCGGCTTCGCGGACGTCGTGGCGCCAGCGGGGACGGTAGGCGGCGGCGCCTGGGCGGTCCTCGACGCTGAGGAAGTTGAGGGTAACGGTTTCGAGGTCCCCGATCTCGCCGCCGGCGACGATGTCTTTCAGCATCCGGTAGACGGGGACGAGGGTGTAGTTGTGGACGGTGGCGAGGACGACGCCGTTGCGTTCGGCGGCGGCGACCATCGCGTGGGCGGCGGCGGGGGTGATGGCGAGCGGTTTCTCGCAGAGGAGGTGCTTGCCGGCATCGGCGGCGGCAATGGCGATGTCGGGTCGGACGAGTTGGGGCGTGGCGACGACGAGGGCGTCGAGACCGGGGTCGGCGACGAGCGCGCGCCAATCGGTGTGGGTGGCGGCGGGATCGAGGTGGGCGAGGTCGGCGGCGGCGGCGAGGCGTTCGGGTGTGGGATCGGCGAGGGCGACGAGTTCGACGTCGGCGAGGGCGAGGGCGGCGGGGACGTGGGCATAGATCGAGACGTTACCACAGCCGATGATGCCAAGACGGATGGGCATGGGCGATCCGTTTCTGACGAGCAACGGACAGATCCGGTTGTTGAGCGCTTCGTACGCTAGCAGCGGTCGGAATCGGTGTCAATGGCACGCAAACAATCGGGGACGTCGGGGGTCAGGGTCATTTCACCACCTCAGGTCTAGCGCCCCGCCGATGCCCGAGAGCCTGGGTAAAACCTGGCATCGGTTGACATTGCCGGCGCCGAAACTCGGGGCATCTCCAAGATCGCGGCGTTCGGGAGGCCCATCGAAGGCGAAAAACCGATGCAAACCTGGGTGATGAAATGGCCCTGGTCGGGGGTTGCCGCGAGTTGACAGGTGAGAGGTGCCGTGGTAGATTCCCGGCTGGCTACGGAGGCGTGGTGTAGTGGCCTAACATGCAGCCCTGTCAAGGCTGAGATCGCGGGTTCGAATCCCGTCGCTTCCGCCGTAACGACATCACGTTTGACAAATCCTCGCGAACCTCGGCATTCGCCGCCGCGACCTCCAAGAACGGACGAAACTCCGGACGTGGCGGTGATGCCACGGCCGTCTTGTTGACCACCAGCACGTCGGCGAACAACTGCCACGCAATCTGGTTCCGCTCGTCTCCGGTCGCTTCTGCCCACGTTGGACAGGTACTCGGCGAGGACGCGTCCCGCGTCGTCGGTCGGGTCGGATTCGGCGGGCAGCGCCGCCAGTTCCCCTAGGATCGCTTCCCATTGCGCGTCGTAGGACGCCCGGTCGACGATGCCCTCGACGTAGAGTTCCGACAGCCGCTCGAGCTTGCCCCGCGGCCGGATGCGCTTGGCGTTCGCGTCGATCTGCCGGGACCGGCTCCGGCGCCATGCCGCCAGCAGCCGCCCGTGCGCCTCTAGCGGCACCGCGAACCCGTCGAGCAGGCCCCGATCCGGTCCTCGACCGTCTCGACAAAGAACGTCGTCGCCTCACAGCCGTTTCCCTGACGCCGCCCGGAGCACTGGACGCGCAGGCGCGGACCCGCCCCAAACAGCACCAGCGGTTCGCCACAGTCGCCGCACGTCGCCACGCCGGACAGCGCCCACGGCGTCCGCACCGCCGAGACCGGGCGGGGTCGGTAGGGGTATCGGTCGCGCATCGCCTGGGCACGGTCGAACAGCGCCGCGTCGAGCAACGGGGCGTGTTTCGCGGACAGCCACCCTCCCTCCCCGTCCGGCAATTCGCCGAGGCAGAAGCGGTTGGCACGTAGCACACGGACCGAATCCTTGGTGAACGCGTATTCGCCGCGATTGCCGGTCGTGCGATAGCCGGCGAGGGTGAGGGCGCGGGCGATCTCGCGGTGGGTCGTTCCCGCCGATGCGAGCTCGAACGCACCGCCGCCGGACCGCCAGCTTTGGCGGCGTGGCGAAAGTCGGGAACCACGGCACCCACCACGTGCGGGTTATCGGCCAGACCCCCGCACGGGTCAGGATCGAGCGCCACGGGTACGACTACTGGCGCGGGCTGATGGACGCGACGGGCTGGCAGGCGCCGCGCCAGGTCACCCTCTTCGACGACCTGCGTGCCGGGCGGATGCTCGCCGACCTCGACCGCGCCGGCTCTCCGGCCGGTGCCCGGGGCGGCTCAGCACGGCGCGACGCAAAACATGCTGGCAAAGCACGCCTGCCCCACGATGCAATCCGCGTCGGACGCGCACTGGCCTGCCTGCCCGCGGAGACAGACGATTTGACCGCCGAGGTTGGCAATGGCGCCGCCGGGGCAGTTGTCTTGGCAGAACTGCGCGGTGCCGCTCGGGTTGAGCAGGAAGCAGCCGCCGTGGTGGCACGCGTACCCGGCGGGGCAGCCCTCGTTGGTGCTGCAGACACAGCCGAGGAGGTGATCGCACACCTGGCCGGCGGGGCAGACGAGGGCGGGACCGCCGGCGCAGGTCCCGTCCCGGCAGGTGTCGCCGGTGGTGCAGGCGTCCCCGTCGTCGCAGGCGGTGCCGTTGGGTTTCGCCGGGTTGGAGCAGATGCCCGTTTGCGGGTCGCAGGTCCCGGCGTCCTGGCACTGGTCCAGCGCCGTGCAGACCTTTGCCGCCCCGGCCGTGCAGACGCCCGCGTGGCAGGTGTCGCCGGTGGTGCAGGCGTCCCCGTCGTCGCAGGCGGTGCCGTTGGGTTTCGGCGGGTTCGAGCAGAGCCCGGTGGCGGGGTCGCACGTGCCGGCACGGTGGCACTGATCGGACGCGGTGCAGACGACGGGGTTGCCGCCGACGCAGGCGCCGGCCTGGCACGTGTCGGTCCGCGTGCAGGCGTCCCCGTCGTCGCAGGCGGTGCCGTCCGCCTTCGGCGGGTTGGCGCACGTGCCGGTGGTCCGGTCGCAGACACCGGCGTCGTGGCACTGGTCCCGGGCCGGGCAGGGCACCGGGGTCCCGCCGCCGCATGCCCCGTCGGCCAGGCAGACGGTGCCGGTGGTGCAGGCGTTGCCGACGTCGCAGGGTTTGCCGGTCAGCACGGACGCGGCGCAACGGCCGGCGGCGCAGGCGACCGCATGGCACTGGTCGGGGGCCGGGCAGTCGGCCGGCGTCTGGCAGGCGCAGCGGCGCCGCCCGGACCGGTCCTTGGCGCCGCAGAGCTTGGAGCAGCAGTCGGCGTGCTCGCGGCAGAGGTCGCCCGGCATCCGGCAAGCGGCGGCGTCGGCCTGGCCCAGCCCGGCCAGGCCGAGGGCGCCGGCGGCGAGCCCGGCCAACAGCCGCCGGCGGGAGCCGGGGCGGGCCAACGACTTGACCAGGCGATCGAAGCGCGTCGGGTCCACGGCGGTCTCCTATCCGATTGGCTTGGTCCGCAGCGTAGGGAGCCGCGGGTGGCGTCGTCAAGCAGGGGGGCTACGCCAGTCGGCGCCGCGGACGGCCCTCGCCGGCACCGCGGGCGATCGCGGCGGCACCGGATCGGGGACGACGACGCCCGCCGGTTCCTCGACGACCCCGAGTTCCTCCGCCACCCACCGACCGCCCACGCCGCCGGGTGCGCTCAGAACTCGACCTCGCAGGTGGTGACGGTGCCCGCTCCGTTCGTCGCGACGAGCGTGACCTGCGCCGACTGGGATTGGTCGATCTTGGTGGCGGTGACCGTGATCGGTTCGGTGGTGCCGGGGGTGAACGGCGGCACGGGGGTGTCGGCGTTCTCGGACTGGGTGAGGACGAGGGAGACGATGCCGGACCCCGTGTCCTGGACGGTCACGGTGGCCTGCGTCGGCGGTCCGGGGATCACCGAGACCGGATACGGGCAGGTCGGCGACGGCGTCGTCGTGCTGGTCGTCGTGCCGGTCGTCGTGCTCGTCGAGGTCGAGGTGGTGGTCGTGGTCGTTGTCGTGGGTACAGCGCAGCGCCCGCCCCGGCAGGTCCCGGCCGCGCCGCCGAAGGCCGTGCACGCGGTCCCGTCGAGGAGGACGGACGCGACGCAGGCGCCGGCGGTGCAGGCGACCGCGTGACAGACCGCTGCGGTCGGGCAGTCGCCGACCGCCCGGCAGGCGCAGCGGCGGCCGATGGCGTCCTTGGGGCTGCAGAGCCGGGAGCAGCAGTCGGCGTGCTCGCGGCACAGCTCGCCCGGCATCCGGCAGGCCACGGCCTCCGCCCCGCGCCGCCCGACCGCGCCGAGGGCGGCGGCGGCGAGGCCGGCCAGGAGGCGCCGCCTGGTGCCAGGCGCGGCGAGCGCGCGGGCCAAGGCGTCGAAGCGGTTCCCGTCCACGGATTCCCCTCCTCCCGGTGGCGCAGTGCGAAGAGGACGACTGTAGCAGCCGGTCGCGAGATGTCAACGGCGCGGACGCGCAAGGCATTACGGCGAAGGCATCGCGGGCGACACTGGATCGGGGATGACCACGCGCTCCGGCTCCCCGAAGATCCCGACCGGCCGGTGAACGTCGGAAGGGTCGAAAACGTACCCCGAACCGGGCGGGTAGTCGTGCTCGCCGATCGGCCGCAGAACCCCCTTGTCGTTCGGGCGATAGCGGCGATCGCGCTCGATCCCTTGGACCGTCACCGCGCCGCCCCAGCCATCGTGATCGTGCGCTTCCGTCTGCTGACCGTACCGCAGCGAGATCGCGGCGAGGGACCAACCGGCGGGGTCCTCCCGCAGCACGCGGCGACCGTACCGGTCGGTCGGAGCGACGCAGGCGGAGCGGTCGATCGCCGGTGTCAGTGCCCGGAGGGCGCTCAACACCGCCAGCCGCGTGCGGACGGGGGCCCGGCGGAGGTCGCCCAACGCGTTGACATACCGCGTGAATGCCGCGACGGCTGCTCGTTCGACGGAACCTGGGTTGGTGGCGGACCCGGACGGGCCGGTGATGGATCCGAGACCGCGGCCGGCGATGCCGACGCAACCCCAGGCGTGGGCCAAATTCGATGTGTCCAAATCGCATGAACCTTCCCCAATATGGCGAAAAAGACCACGGTCAATCACATAGAAACGAGGGCATTCTGCCGCCGAAGCTTGAGTGCGGTCCGATCCTTCGGTCCAAACACGTGCGGCCGGGGCGATCCATGCGAACGGCTGGAGATCCCCGTGGACCGTTCACGCCTCCAAGGCGGATCATCAGTGATGAGGTCGCCGTTTCGGCGGCAGGCGACCGGCGTCGGTCGGATGGTCCTGGTGTTTCCGATCCACGTCACCCGAGACGGTGCACCTCGCGCGTTCCTGTGCCCTCCCGAGGACACGCCCGCGGAACCCACGATAGAGGACGCGGTTCCCGCGCACATCGCGAGAAACCCGCAAACGAGGACGCCCGAACTCCGGGGAAGCGGGGACGTCTGCGTAGTTTTGCGAAGAAAGGTACCGTGAAGGGGCGGTCGAGGCCGTGCCGGCCGAGCCAATCGGTGGGTGGCGCCGCAACGACGGCATCGTCGCCCAGGTCAGACTGGACCGCGGTTCGGTTCAGCAGCGTGCCGAGTAAGCCCGGACGTCGTGACGAGGCTCGCGGCGTTGGCCCCTGGCCTCTCGGGGCAGCCTCAACCCCGCCCTCAGTCACCCTGTTGGTTTGCCAGAAAGGCGACGAGCTGGCGGAGCTGCTCCGGCGTCAGGTTGTTCGCGTACGCCGGCATGTTGTGGCCCCCGTTGAGGATGCGCCAGGTCAGTTGATCCTGCGAGAGGCGGTTGCCGACCTCGGAGAGATCGGGACCGCGCTCGCCGCCGACGCCGCCGACCGTGTGGCAATTGATGCAGCCGAACGATTCGAAGAGCTTGGCCCCCGGCTCGACCCCGGCCGCCTGGGCGTTGGCGACGACGGCGGCCGGCAGTGGAGCGGGATCGAGGTCGGGCGACCACGGCGCCCGCTTGCCCTCCCGGACCAGGACGATCCCGGCGACCGCGACCGTGCCGACGATCGCCAGCGCCCACGGGCGATAGCGTGGCGAACGCTCGCCTTTGTTGGAGACGAAGGGGACGGCGAAGAGGGCGAGCGCACCGAGCAGCGGCAACCCGACGATGAACCAATCCTCGATCCCCGGCGGGATCAAGGCGAGCAGCGCGAACAGCCAGAGGAAATACCAATCAGGCCGCGGGTACGCTTTGACCACCGTGGGGTCGGCCCGCGCGCTCAGTTCCTTCGGTCCGAGCGCGATCGCCAGGGCAACGATGACGGCGCCGATGGCGAGACCGAAGACGACGTCGCGCCAGGCCGCGTCCGGCCAAAACGGCACCCCCTCGCGATCGAGGAGATCCCGGTACCGCTTCTTGTACGTCGCCGGATCGACCGGCTCCCCGGCCCGCGGCGGTTCCGAGATCCCGTTGCGGACGACCAGGTAGAGATGGCCGCCGATCAGACCGAACATCAGCGCCGGGATCAGAAAGACGTGGGTCGCGTAGAAACGCGTCAACGTGTTGCCGCCGACCGTTTGCCCCGCCACGACGAGGCGGGCCAGGGGGTGACCGATGACGGGCGCCCGTCCCGCCTGCTCCGCGGCAACGACGACCGCCCAATAGGCATCCTGATCCCACCGCAGCAGTTGCCCGGTGAAGGCCATCCCCAGCGTCAGCAGGAGCAGCAGAACGCCGGACAACCAGTTGAGCTCGCGCGGGTACTTGTAGCTGCCCGTGACGAAGGTGCGCGCTGCGTGGGCG
Organism: Thermomicrobiales bacterium; assembly: GCA_036558305.1. GTDB lineage: Bacteria > Chloroflexota > Chloroflexia > Thermomicrobiales > UBA6265 > DATBFX01. The sequence goes on from DATBFX010000567.1 coordinate 21,285, forward strand.
ACGATCAGGATCACCATGGCCGAGGCGCCCCAGTAGTGGATGCCGCGGACGATGTGGCCCAGCGTCTCGTGGTGGGTGATGAAGTCGATACTCTCGAAGGCGCTGTTCGGCGCCGGCACGTAGGAAAAGGCGAGGGCGACGCCGGTCACGACCTGGACGACGAAGACGACCAACGTCGAGCTGCCGAAGACGTACCACCAGTTGACCGAACGCGGCACGCGGTGCCGGACGATCGGCAGCAGCGCGGTCGAGATGCCGAGCCGCTCGTCCAACCACCCGTAGGTGCGCTTCACCACCCCCATCGTGGGTCTCCCGTCACCCGATCATGCCACCTGGAGGGGGCGCGTCAGGATCTCGACCCGGCCGTTGCGCACCCGGACCGGTTGGGTCCAGAGCGGGCGCTGAGGCGGGCCGCCCGCGACCTTGCCATCGGCGTAGAAGACGCCACCGTGGCAGGGGCAGAGGAAGAGTTTGGCGTCGGCGAGCCAGTTGACCGGGCAGCCGAGGTGGGTGCAGTTGACGGCGAAGGCGGTGAACCCGTCGTCGGTCCGGCGCAACCAGGCGGCGGTTTTCGCCGCCTGACCCGCCCACGGCAGCGGCGACGGCTCGTCGAACGCGACCTCGACCGTTGTCCCGACGGCGAAGTTGTCGACCGCGCCCACGTCCCGCCAGGCGCTCTGCGACGACTTGATCAACGGCGTCAGGAGGTAGCCGACGATCGGCACCCCGACGATGGCCGCCGCCACGCCACCGAGGGCGAGGCAGGCGCGATTGAGAAAGGTGCGGCGGCTCTCCTCCCTGTTACTCGTCGTCACGGCGCAACTCCCTAATCCAACCGAGAATGCCCCAGACCAGCACCGCCGTCCCGACCAGGACGAATCCCCGGCTCGCCACCAACCCGAACATCAGAAACGTCACCCCAAAGGCGACCGTCATCGGGCGAAACGAGGGGCGCGGCAACTCGATCGTTTGCCCGTCGACCCGGACCTCGGTCGGGAACACCTCCCGCCGCGCGGGCGGTGCCGCACCGTGTTCGCTCGGTGCCGGCGGGGTGGCGGGGAGCAGGGGCGCCGGTTCGGGCACGGTCGCGTGGTTCCGGCCGCGGATCGCCGACCGCCCGACGACGAGCAGCACCGAGAACGCGATCGACACGACCTTGAGCAGCGAGCGGAGGCGTTGCATCACGACAACCACGCCCAGAGATAGATCGTCGAGAAGAGGACGACCCAGACGGCGTCGACGAAGTGCCAGTAGATCGACACGGCCTCGACGGCGGTCCGCTTGTGGGGACCGACCCCGCCGGTGAACCCCAACCAGGCGAGGACCGACAGGGCGAGGACGCCGATCGTGACGTGGAGACCGTGGAACCCGGTCGCGGTGAAGAAGGCGGAGGTGAAGAGGTTGCGGTCGATCGTGATGTGTTCGGCGTACATCCGACGATACTCGGTCGCCTGTCCGAACAGGAAGACGACGCCGAGGACGATCGTCGCCAACAGCCAGAGCTGAAAACCGCGCCTCTTGCCCGCGCGCAACTTCCGGCCGGCAACGGCGACCGTCGCGCTACTGGCGAAGAGGGCGAGACTGAAGAGGGCCGTCCGCGGCACGTCGAGGTCGTCCGGGGTGGGGCCGCTCGCGCTCCGCGTCCGGTAGGCGATGAAGGCGACGATGAGGGCGCCGAAGAAGATCACCTCCGAGGCGATAAAGACGTAGGTCGCCAGCACCGGGGTCGCGATCCCATCGAACCGGTCGCCGTCGCCGGCGTCCGCCCGGTCCGGGGCGTCGAGGCTCCAGAGCGGTTGCGGACTCCTGATGGGGACGGGCGGGATCGTCGCGAAGTTGTAGGCGGGTGGGGGTGAGCTGGTGGCCCACTCCAGCGTCGCCGCATCCCACGGATTGTCGCCGGCCGCCTGCCCGTGCCGCAGACTGGCGACGATGTTCCAGAGGAAGAAGAGCACCGAGCCGCCGAGGATGAAGGCACCGACCGTCTCGGCGAAGTTGATCGCACCCCACCACGGCCGGTCGGGATAGGTGTAGACCCGCCTCGGCATCCCCATCAACCCGATGACATGCATCGGAAAGAAGGTCAGGTTGAGCCCGATCATCGTCGACCAAAAGTGCCATTTGCCGAGCCCCTCGTCGAACAACCGGCCGCTCATCTTCGGGAACCAGAAGTAGATCGCCGCCAGCACCGCCAGGTAACTGCCGCCGACCAGGACGTAGTGGAAGTGGGCGACGACGAAGTAGGTGTCGGTCAGTTGCCAGTCGACCGGGACGATGCTGAACTGCACGCCGGTGACGCCGCCGATGGTGAAGGTAACGATGAACCCGAGCGCGAAGAGCATCGGCGTCGTGAACCTGATCCGCCCGCCCCACATCGTCGCCAGCCAGTTGAAGATCTTGATCCCCGTCGGGATCGCGATCAACATCCCGGCGATGCCGAAGGCGGTGACCACCCAGTGTCCGAGCCCGGTCGTGAACATGTGGTGGACCCAGACGCCGAACGAGAGGACGACGATCCCGATGCCGGAACCGACGAGACCGAAGTAGCCGAAGATGCGGCGGCCGGCAAAGGTCGAAACGATCTCCGAGAGCACCCCGAAGACCGGCAGGATCATGATGTAGACCTCGGGGTGGCCGAAGTACCAGAAGAGGTGCTGCCAGAGGAGCGGGTCGGCGCCGGCGCTGACGTCGAAGAAGTGGGCGCCGAGGTGGCGGTCGGCGAGGAGCATCAGTTGCGCCGCGGTCAAATCCGGCATCGCAAAGATGATGATCAGGGTGTTGAGGATCGACATCCAGGTGAAGAGGGGGATCCGCGTGAAACTCATCCCCGGCGCCCGCATCTTGAGCACCGTCACCAGAATGTTGATCGCGCCGACGATGCTGCCGAGACTGACGACGGTGATGCCGACGATCCAGTAGTCGACGGCAGGGCTGGTCGCGTAGGGGCGCTCGGTAAGCGGGGCGTAGCTGAACCAACCGGTATCGGGCGGGCTGCCGACGAGGAAGCTGAAGTAGAGCAGCAGCCCGCCGAGCAACAAGAACCAGTAGCTGAGCGCGTTGAGGCGCGGAAACGCCATGTCCCGCGCCCCGATCTGGAGCGGGACGAAGTAGTTGGCGAAGCCGACGAGCATCGGCGTCACCGCCAGGAAGATCATCGTCGTCCCGTGCATCGTGAAGAGGGCGTCGTACTCGTCCGGCGACAGGACGTGGTTGTTCGGAACGGCGAGTTGCACCCGCATCACCAACGATTCCACCCCGCCGACGAGGAGGAAGAATCCGGTGGTGACGAGGTAGAGGATGCCGATCCGCTTGTGATCGACCGTTGCCAACCAGGCGAACCACCGCTCGAAACGCGGCGTCGCCAGCGCGGGTCGTGATCGCGGCTCGGCAATCGTGGCCATCACTCACTCCGTACGAGGCGGCAAGGCGGCAAGGCGGCAAGGCGGCAAGGCGGCAAGGCGGCAAGGCGGCAAGGACGAAAGACGTGAGGAGGCGAGGAGGCGAAGGCGAGGGGGCCGTCGCTCTTTCCCTCGTGCCCTTGCCGCCTTGCCGCCTTGCCGCCTCAGTCGTCATTTCAGGCTCTCCAAATACGCGACCAACGCGTCGAGTTGGTCCGGGGTGAAGTCGTACGAGGGCATCAGGACGGCGGGTTTGATGGAACCGGCATCGGCGATCCAGGTCCGCAGGTGATCGGGCGTGTTGGCGACGACGCCGGCGCCGAGGGTGGTGCGGCTGCCGAAGTGCGTGAGGTCCGGTGCGACAGTGCCGTTGGCGGCGGTGCCACGGATCGAGTGGCAGTTGACGCAGGTCGAGGAAAGGAAGAGGTTCTGCCCGGATTGGGCGACGTCGCTCTGGGGGGTGGCGGCCGGTTGTTGCTGCGCCTGGACCCAGGCGTCGAACTGGTCGGCCGGTTCGGCGACGACGCGGATCAGCATCCCGGCGTGCTCGGCACCGCAGAATTCGGTGCAGGCCCCCAGGTAGGTACCTGCCTGGTCGACGGTGACCGAGAGGTGGGTCGTGCGGCCGGGGATCGCGTCCATCTTCCAACCGAATTGCGGGACCCAGAAACTGTGGATGACGTCGCCGCCGGTCAGATCGAGGCGCATCGGTCTGCCCACCGAAACGTAGAGCTCGTTGGCGGTGACGACGTCGAGATCGGGGTAGCGGAACTCCCACCACCACTGGTGACCGATCACCTCGACCCGCAGCCCCGAGGCCGCGACCGGGTGATCGACGTCGTCTATCGTTCGCACCAGCAAGACGGTCAGGGCCGCAAACAACAGGAGCGGCGCCACCGTCCAGGCGATCTGGACTTTCGGATGCTCCCCGCCGCCGCCGGGCTCGCCCCGCTCCCCCCGTCCCCGGTACCGGATCAGGACGTAGGCAAGGACCGCGGCCACCCCACAAATCGCCAGCGCCGAGAGCACCAGCAGCAGCACGAACAGGTTGCGAACCGAGCGCCCTTCCGGCGAGATCGGGCGCAGCCCCTCCGGCCCCGCCGAACAGCCGGTGATCGCCGCCACGGTGAGGAGGGCAACTCCGGCGAGGCAGGCAGAGCGAAGGCGACCGCGCCGGGTCATGGCTGCCGCCAGCCTGCCGAGTTGGGCCGTGTTGGCACGATCGTTTCCGGTCTCGCTTCGGCGCCAATCCTCGTGATGCGTAGGGGCGGACCGCCGTGTCCGCCCTCGTGGGTGGTCGCACTCGCGGCAGGGCGGACACGCCGGTCCGCCCCTACGACCGCGGCGCAACCGTTCCCCAATGCGGTCGTCCTCACCGCCCGTTCCCTCTCCGCCCAATCGCAAGGGCGGCGACGCCGCCGGCAAGACCGAGACCGGCGAGGGCCAGGCGGTCGCGGTTGAGGTTGATGTCGAGTTGGAGACTGCGGTCGCTGGCGCGGTCGTCGAAGGCGCCGTGGGCGCCGAAGTCGGTGTCGGCGTCGACCGGCTGCCAGAGGTTGTCCGGCCGGCTGGGGTTGGCCGGTTGGTCGGTCTGCTGGCTGGCGAAACCGGTCCGCGCCAGGTAGCGGTCGCCCAACCCGCCGAAGAGTTTGTTGCCCCAGATCGCGAGCACGGTCGAGGACCCGACGTCGACCTCGCGCCGGTCGTGACTCGCTGCCCAGACGATGGCCTCGGCCGCGACCTCCGGTTGGAAGATCGGCGGCACGGGTTGCGCCTGCCGCGGCAACCGGCTCTTGACCCAGCCGAACTGCGGCGTATTGACTGCCGGCATC
>DATBFX010000568.1:0-9864 GCA_036558305.1 Thermomicrobiales bacterium
CGGTTGAGGCAGGGGGCGGTGTAGTCGCCGTCCTCCGGGCGGGCCTCGCCGAGGTGGACGGCCATGCGGACGCGGATGGGGCCGGTCTCCGGCCAGGCCGCGGCGGCGAGCGCCCGCTGGGCGGCGACCGCGGCGGCGACCGCCTGCGGCGCGGCGGCGAAGGCGGCCTGGACGGCGTCGCCGACCGTCTTGAAGGGGAGGCCGGCGTGGGCGCGGATGGCGGCGCGGAGCAGTTCGTGGTGGCGGGCCAGGGCGCGCCCCATCGCCGCGGCGTCCCGCTCCCAGAGCCGGGTGCTGCCCTCGATGTCGGTGAAGAGGAACGCGACCTCGCCCGACGGTTCCGACGCCATTTCGATCCCTTACGTCCGCCACACCACTCCCCGATTGTGCCTCATCCACCGCCCCTGCGCACGCGTCCCGTTACCGCGTTGGCAACGCCGATCGTCCGCCTCGCCCCGGTCGCGATGTCGCGTCGATTCTGGCGGCCTCCTTGACCAGTCCTCCTCAGCAAAGGCGTCGCCCCGGCGATGGATCGCCGGGGCGACGCCTCGCGTTCCCGTCTGCCCGTTCTTCCGCTACGAGACGGGCGTCCCCTCGACGTTGGTGAAGGTGGTGCCCTTCTCGCCGACCTTGTAGAGGGCCGCCACGTAGAGGTCGGCCGGACCGTCCCCGGCGTTGCGTGCCCAGTGCCGGATCCCCTGCTCGAAGTAGGCGTCCCCGGCGTGGAGGATCACCTCGACCCCCGGCGTCAGGGGCTCGACCGGCCCCGGCGTGCCGTTGCTCGGGGCGCGGTGGACCTCGACGTCGGTCCCCTCCAGGAGCGTGTAGCCGACGTCGCCCGAGGCGACCCAGGCCGCCTGCGGCCCGGAGTGGTGGTGGGGAGCGATGGTAGCCCCCGGCGCGAAGATGAAGTGGACCAACTGCAACGAGTACCCCGGCGCCACGTTGACCTCGCCGCTGATCAGTGGCTGGATGGTGACGCCGACGGCGCCGGGCGGCAAGTCCTCCGGGTTCATCGGCATCCCGGCGTGGTCGGGGGTAGCGTCCTGGGCGGCGGCCAGGCGGCCCAGGCCGCCCCCGGCAAGCAGCCCGAGCAGTCCGGCGGTGCCGGCCCCCACAAGGGCGCTGCGCCGGCTCAACGTGGAGGAAACCGGGGAATGCAAACTGGTGTCGCGGTCCATGACGCAGGTGCTCCTCTCTGTCCAGTCGAGGCGTGCCGCAGTCCGGCGACGCCGTGTGTGTCCGATCGTCGATCGCTCCCGTCAACGGGCGAAATACGTGTACTTGCGGGCGATCTTGCCGTCCCGGACCGTGTACGTGTCGATCCCGCGGATGCGACCCCGCCCTCCCCCCGACCGGTCCCAGCGCAGGGTCCACCGGTAGGCACAGCGGTCACCGCAGGCGAAGACATCCTCCGTCTCGAACACGTACCCCGGGAACGCCTCCTCCAACCCGGTCCAGGCCGTCCGCACCGCCGCCTGCCCCTCCCACCGTCCGCCCCCGCGCTCCGCCGGGGCGACGATCTCGAAGACGCAGTCCTCCGTCATCGCCGCCATCAGCGCGTCGACGTCGTGGCGATTGAAGGCGGCCTCGAAACCCTGGACCAGCGCCAGCGTGGCATCGGCCGCCGCGGACGCGGTCATGGCCGACCTCCTTTCCGTTGCTCGCTCGGTCTTGCTCTTATGCCGGAATTGCGTCGCCACGACGCCATCATGCGTCCGAGGAGGCTGGTGCGCATCGGGGAATCTACGACTTTCCGTCGACGACGAAAGTCGAACGTCGATGCGTAGATTTACCCAGAGCCACGGGCCGAGGGATCAGACGAGTCCGTTCCGGATGGCGAAGGTGGCGGCCGCCGTCCGCGTGGGGACATCCAGCTTGCCGAGGATGGCGCGGACGTGCTTCTCGGCGGTGCGGGGACTGATCGAGAGCGCGTCGGCGATCTCGCGGTCGGTCGACCCTTGCGCCAGCAGGCGGAGGACTTCGGTCTCACGTGGGGTCAGTCCCGCATCGGGCGCGACGAGCGACGGTTGGGAACCGATTGCCCCAGAAATCAGATCGTCCGTCGCCGCAAGGGCCTCGGCAACCGTCTGCTCCAGCGATAGCGCGCGCCCCGCGGCCCAGGCTGCCTGGAAAGCATCATTGCCCAGGGCCGTGCGCATGCTGGCGACCATCCGTTCGTAGTCCCGGGGGGTAGGATTCGTGTGCGCAAGTCCCGTCGTCTCGCGAAATGCTTCCGTTGCCCCGGACAGGAGGGCCGCGCGAGCCGGCTGCCCCGCGAGGCGGGCGAGTTCGGCCACGCCCTGCAGCGTGTCCGGCAGGTGCCGGTGCTGGTCCTCGTGCCAGAGCGTGCTCAGGGTGTCGTGAAATAACCTTGCCGCCCGTTCGAGGTCACCATCGTCCCGGGCCACGAAGGCCAGATTGAGGTCCGCGAGTGCCATCCCACCGGCGGACCCCACGGACCGGAACAACTCCCGGGCCCGTTGGCTGTACATCGCCGGTTGGGTGAACTGGCCGTCTGGCATCCCCATTACCAGGAGCAGGATCGCCGTCCAAAGGTCGTCGCCGCTACGGCGGGACAGCGCGAGCGCAGTTTCGAGGGCCAACCGCGCTTCGATCAGACCGTAGGTCCGCGCGACCTGGCCGAGCAGCCAGAGGGCGCGCGCCGCATCACCAGCCTCCCCGACCTGCCGCGCGAGGGTCAGACTCTCCGCGGCCAGCACCACGGCCCGTGCGTGGTCGCCCTGGGCGCGTGCCAACATCCCGGCCGCGAATTGCGCGCGTGCCCGCGTCGCGTCCGATGCTCCGCTCATCGTCAGGAAGCGTTCCAGCCAGCCCCGGCCTTCGGTCAGGTGCCCCTCGGGGTGCCAGAACCAGAGGAGCGCCGTGCCGAGCCGGAGCCCCGACTCGGCGAGACCGGACTCCGCGAGAAAGGCGAGCGCTGCCCTGAAGTTGGCGCGCTCCCCGGTCAGGCGCTCGCGCCACCATCGATCGCGCGGGCCGTTCAACGCCGCTGCGGCCTCCTCCGCCAAGGCAAGGCACCACTCCGCGTGGCACCGGCGGGTTTCGCCGGCCTCGCCGCTCTCCACCAGGAGGTCGAGTCCGAATTCGCGGATCGTCTCCAGCATCAGGTAGCGCGGCTCGCCGCCCGCGTCGATCACGGTCCGGATCAGGTTGTGATCGGCCAGCCGCGCCAGCCCGTCGAGCACCGCCTGGCTTTCCCGCCAGCCGTCTCCATCGGCGACCGCCTTCGCCGCCTCCAGCGTGCATCCACCGACGAACACCGCGAGCCTGCGGAAGAGAGCCTGCTCCTCCACCGTGAGCAGGTCGTGGCTCCAGGCAATCGCGTCGCGCATCGTCTGCAGCCGTGTCGGCAGATCCCGCCCGCCACCCGTCAACAGCGGCAGCCGCCGCTCTAGCCGCGCGAGCAGCCAGGGCGGGGGCAGGACCTTGACGCGAACGGCGGCAAGCTCAATCGCCAGCGGCAGCCCATCGACGCGATGGCAAATCTCGGCGACGGCTACCGCATTCTCCGGCGTCAGTTCGAAGTCGGGCTGGACGGCTAACGCCCGCTCGACGAAGAGGCGAACAGCCGCGCCTGCAGCAAGCTCGCCGAGCGGCAGCACCATTCCCAAATCCGGCAACGTCAGCGGACCGACCGAAAACTCGCGCTCGACCGACAACCGGAGACGGACGCGGCTGGTGACGAGGAGCTTCAATTTCGGGCAACACCGAAGCATCTCGGCGAGCTGCGGCCCCGCTTCGACCACCTGCTCGAAGTTGTCGAGCACCAAAAGGAAGTCGCGTCCTCGCAAGTAGGCCCGAAGCCGCTCCGCCGCCGGCACCTGGCCGTGTTCGGGTAGCCGCAGCCCCTGGGCAATCGCCGCGGCAACCAACTCGGAATCTCGGGTCGGCGTGAGATCGACGAAGGCGACCCCATCGGCAAACCCACCCGCCACCTCGGCCGCGACCTGAAGCGCCAGGCGCGTCTTGCCGACGCCGCCGGGGCCGGTCAATACCACGAGAGGCACGTCGTCCCGATGCAGCAACTCGCTCAGGGCAGCCAGATCCCGGTCTCGGCCGATCAGCGGCGTGCGAGGGCGGGGGAGATCGTGGCCCATGGCGGATCCCCAGAACAATTCTTGAGAGTTCGACGATGGCGGACATCATGCGATCGGCGGACGGACGTGTCAACACCCGAATGACGAGCGGGGCCGGCCGCCTCCGTAGGCAGTTCGCGCTAGAATTCACAAGAATCGATGCGCCAGAGGAGTGCGCCAGTCGTCGTGATCGAACCCAGCGCAGCGAACGCACCCCCGCCGCTCTGTGCCCGGCTTCTGGGCGCAACCCGGCTCTCGCTTGGCGACCAACCCATCCCGGAACGCGCTTGGTCCGGTCGCGCCGCCCGTTCGCTCCTGCTGCTGCTGTTCGCCACCCCAGGCCACCGGTTGCCGCGCGACCGCGTCCTCGATCTCCTCTGGCCCGAGGCGGCGCCCGGGGCGGCGACGAATGCCCTCTACAAAGCGGCCCACGCGCTCCGCCGCACCCTGGAACCCGACCTGCGGAGCGGCCGGTCCTCCGCCTATCTATCGGTCGGCGCGGAAACGGTCGGCTTGACACCGCTCCCCGGAACCTGGGTCGACGCCGACGAGTTCGAGGAGTTGGTCGGTCGTGCCGGTACGCTCGAACCGGCCGCGCGGCGTGCCGCGCTCGCCGAGGCGTTGTCCCTGTACCAGGGCGATTTCCTGGCCGACGAACCCTACGCGGACTGGCCCGTGCCACGCCGCGAAGCGCTCCGCCACATCCGCGAGAGCGCGACCCTCGTCCTGGCACGACTCGACCGCGACGCCGGGACGCCGCTGGCGAGCGTCGCGGCGTTGGAATCGTTGCTGGCCGCCGACCCGACGGTCGAGGAGGCGCACCGCGCGCTGATGCGTGCCTATGCCGCCGCGGGACAGCGGGAACGCGCGGTGCGCCAGTACCAACGTTGCCGCGCCGCGCTTGCCGACGAGCTGGGTGTCGAACCCGCGCCAGAAACGGCGGCGCTCGGCGCCGAGATCGAGGCGATGGCCGTCGCGCCTGCCCTCTCTCCATCGATCAAGCCGGCGCCGTTCTTCAACCTGCCCGCCTCGCCCTCGCCGCTGATCGGCCGCGACGCCGAGGTCGAAGCGGTCCAAACCCTGCTCTGGCGTCAGGACGTCCGGTTGGTGACGCTCACCGGCGCCGGCGGAATCGGCAAGACCCGGCTCGCGCTCGAGGTCGCCGCCGCGATGCGGGAGGAGTTCCCCGACGGTGTCGCCTTCGTTTCCCTCGCCGCCGTGCGCGACCCGGCACTCGTTGCCGACACGATCGCGCAGACCCTCGACGTGCGCGACGAGGGTGGGCGAGCGGTCGATAAGCGTCTGCACGTCGTGCTGGCGGAGCGGGAGATGCTCCTCGTTCTCGACAACTTCGAGCAGGTGCTGCCGGCCGCGCCGATGGTGGCCGAGCTCCTGGCACATTGCCACCGCTTGAAGATCGCGGCGACCAGCCGCGAACCTCTCCAACTCCGCTGGGAGCACGAGTTCGCGGTGCGTCCCCTTCTCGTGCCGAACCTTGCCCGGCTCCCTGCCCCGGCGTCGCTCTCCCGCTTCGGCGCGGTGGCGCTTCTGGAGCGGGAGCTGCGCCGGGCCCGTCCCGAGTTCGCCATCACCGCCGACCAGGCCGCGGCCGTGGCCGAGATCTGCGTTCGCCTCGATGGTCTGCCGTTGGCGATCGAACTCGCCGCCGCCCGCGGTCGCCACCTCGCGCCGCCGGCGCTCCTCGCCCAGCTCGGCAACCGCCTGGCCGCGCTGACGGGCGGTCCCCGCGATCTCCCCGAGCGACAACGCACCCTCCGCGACACGATCGCCTGGTCCTACGACCTCCTCACCGCCGACGAACAAACCCTCTTCCGCCGCCTCGCGGTGTTTGCCGGCGGCTTCACGCTGGAGGCGGCCGAGGCCGTGACCGGTAGTAACGAGCTTCGAGCTTCGAGCTTCGAGTTGGGCACGACACCACCAAAGCTCGAAGCTCGAAGCTCGAAGCTCAAGACTCGCCACTTGCTCGTTTCGCTCATCGAGAAGAGTCTCCTGACGGAACGCGAGGATGGGGACGGTGCGGTGCGGTTCCAGATGTTGGAGACGGTCCGCGAATTTGCGCGGGAGCGGTTGGATGAATCGGGTGAGGCCGACGCGATCGATGGCAGGCAGGCGGCCTGGGTTCTGGCGTTCGTGGAGCAGGCCGAGCCGAAACTGATCGGCTCGGCGCAGGCGGTCTGGTTGGAGCGACTCGGCGTCGAGCACGACAACGTGCGGGCAGCACTCGCGTGGGCGACCGCGAACGCCGACGCCGAGACCGCCTGCCGGATTGCGAGTGCCCTCTATCGGTTTTGGTTCATCCGCGGGCACGTCGTCGAGGGCCGACGGTGGGCGGAGGACGCGTTGGCGCTCCCCGCACCGTCGCCCCGGACACTTGCCCGGATGCTCGATGCGATGGGGCGGCTCCTCGACGACACCGGCGAGACGGAACGGGCCGATGGCTTCCACGCGCGGGCGCTGGCGATCTGGCGCGAGATCGGCGACGAGGCCGGGATCGCCGCCTCGTTGACCGACGCCGGGAACGTCGCGCGCATGCAGTCCGACCTGGAGCGGGCCTGGCGTCTCCACGAGGAGGCGCTGGCGAGCCATCGCGTCCTCGGCGACGCCTGGGGAATCGGCCGGAATCTCAACGGGATGGCGGCGGTTGCGACCTACCGGGGCGAGTACGACCGGGCGGCCGATCTCTTCGCCGCCTCCGCCGAGGTCCTGGCGGATACCGCCGACGAGTGGGCGCGCGCCACCGCGCTCGGCAACGCGGGGAGTCTGGCCCACACGATCGGCGACACGGCGCGCTCTCGCCGGTTCGCCGAACAGAGTCTTGCCATTCGGCGGCGGCTGGACGATGCCCACGGGATCGCCACCTCCCTCTTCAACCTCGGGACGACCGCACTGTCCGATCGCGACGGGTCGGCGGCGGTGGGGTTCTTCGCGGAGGCCTACGAGCGCTTCGCGCGCCTGGGCAACACCGCATTGCAAGCACAGACGGCGCTCGGCCTGGCCGTGGCCGCGCTGATGACCGGCGATGCGTCCACGGCCGCGACGTACCTGACCGAGGCATTACCGGCGCAGGAGCGAGCCGGCAACAAGCAGACCCTCGTCGAGGGCCTGGAGACGGTGGCGCGGTTGGCCGCGATGATCGGCGAGTCGCGGCGGGCCGTGACCTTGCTGGCGGCCTGTGCCGCCGAACGGGAAACCCTTGGCATGCCGGTTCCGCCCAACCAGGTCGCAGAGCAGGAAGAACTCGTCACCGCGTGTCGCGATGCGTTGGGCAACGACGAGTACGCCTCGGCCTGGACGGAGGGCACCGGCTGGTCGTGCTCCGAAGCGACCGCATCGGCGATGGATCTTCTGGCGCGCGAGGTGGCCGGCGAAGACGACGGGAAGATTTCGGGAAGATCGGGGCGATAGAACGTCGGCGCAGCGGTTGCCAGGTGGGCGACCGGTCAGCACCCCCAAGGAGGGAGCGACATGCGCCGGAGAACGTTCGTCGTTTCGGGTCTCGCCTTGACGATCCTCGGATCGCTCGGCGGGGCGACGGTTCACGCCCAGGAGGCAACGCCCGCCGGGAGTCTGTCGGGCGCCGGCGCCTCCGAACTCCACATCACCATCACCAACACCGGTTTCGAGTTGAGCGCCTCGGCGGTTCCCGCCGGCCGCGTCCTCCTCACCGTGGAGAACGCCACCACCGGCACCGAAGACACCGCCGACGCCGATCTCGTCCTGCCGCCGGACGGTGTCCCACTGTCCGACATCGAGGACTTCTTCGTGGCGGCGGGTTCCAGCGCCACGCCAGCCGCCGAGGACCAAGCCATCCCCTCCTGGATCTACACGGCGACGTGGGCCGGCGGTCCGATCGTGCCGCCGGGCAAGACGGTGCAGGCGCTGGTCGATCTCACCCCGGGCACCTGGGGTGTCCTCAACGCCGACTTCGGTGTGCCGCAACAACCGACGACGCTGACGGTGACCGCGGCCACGGGCGGGACGCAGGCGACCGAACCGACGGCCGCGGTCGGCGTCTCGCTGCAGGAATACGCCTTCGTCGGACTCGACCAGACCGTCCCGGCCGGTCCGCAAACGTGGAAGGTCACGAACACCGGCACCCAGCCCCACTTCATGCTGCTGGAGAAAACACCCGCCGACATCACGATGGACCAGATGATGACGATCCTGCAATTGCCCGAGGACGCGACGCCGCCGGCCGGTTTCCCCTACACCGAGTCCGATTTCGACTTCAGTATCCCCGGTCTCGGCGTCCTCAGTCCCGGCCAGACGAGCTACGTCACGCTCGATCTCGCGCCCGGTCGCTACGTCGCCCTCTGCTTCGTGCCCGACAAGGAAACCGGCGCTCCGCACGCCATGATGGGCATGGTCCAGCTCTTCACGGTCGCGTAGATCGCCGCCGGGTTCTGACCTCGTTCTTTCGTCCGTCCGCTTTGATCCGACAGGAGTTGCGCGATGCGTCCCCAGGCGCTCCGGTTGAGTCTGGTTGTCCTCTTCCTCCTCGGTCTGGCTCTCCCCGCCTCGGCGCGGGCGCAGGATCTCTCCACCAACGAACCCCTCCGCGCCGCCACACCGGCATCGACCGATCCGCTGGCGGCGCGGTTCGGGGGAACCCGCACCAGTTTCGAGCAGACCTACGGCGAACCCGCCAAAGCCGACGCGGGCGACTACCCGCGCGGCGACGACTACCGCATCGACGGCTACAAGCGCGTCAGCGCCTTTTACGATGCCAACCGCATCGTCCACCTGACCCTGACCGCGCCGACGAGCGACTTCTGGACCACCGCCCAGGCGGACGACGCCGTCGCCGCCTTCCTGCCGACCGATGCCAAACTCGGCAAACCGGTTAAGACGGCCGACGAGGAACCGCTGATTCACGCGACCAGCAAGACGTTGGCGAAGCAGGTCGACCAGGACGCCTACGACACCTACAAGGCGAAGGGCAAGCCGGGCGATCTCTCGATCACCTACCAGCTCGACAAGCGCAAGCGGGTGAAGGCAATCGACGTCGAACTCGGTCGCGTCGCCTCCTCGTCCCAGAACGACGCAAACGCCGAAAAGATCTACCTCAAAGCGCTCCGCCAGCAATACGATACCCTGACGGCGAGCATGGGCCAGTTCGACCAAACCCTCCAAGGAATGAACAACGGCACCATCGACAACCAAACCGCCGTCCAAACGCTGTTCGGCATTTGGGTTACCTGGCGCCAGGCCGACGCCGACGCGAAGGGACTCAAACCGCCGGCCAGCCAGCAAGACACCCAGAACCTCTACGTGCAACTGACCGGTTTGCTCGCGGGCGCGGCCGACGACTTCCAGAACGGTCTGCTCAACGGCGACAACTCCCTCCTCCAATCCGGCAACGACAAGTACAAGCAGGCGGTCATCCTCGTCGTCCTCGTCGGCAGCACGCTCTCGGCGGCGGGGGTGTGAGCCCCCACCCCCGGCCCCTCCCCCTACGCAGGGGGAGGGGAGTGGACCGGCAGCCCGTTGGGAACAAGAATCCACGCGCTCCCCGCGCTCTCCCCTCCCCCTGCGTAGGGGAGGGGCCGGGGGTGGGGGCTGAACGGCAGACATGCCAAACACCGAACCAACCCAACCTACCCCGCCCCGCCGCGTCCTCATCACCGGCGGCGCCGGCTTCCTCGGCATCAACCTCACCCGGTACCTCCTCGCCCGCGGCGTCGCCGTCACCTCCCTCGATCTCGCCGACTTCGCCTACCCCGATGTCCGCGACCGCGTCACC
>DATBFX010000569.1:0-32810 GCA_036558305.1 Thermomicrobiales bacterium
GCCCGTGCCGAACAGGTGCGGGGTGAATTCGTGGATGGAACTGCTCAACGCGGCGTGCGGGTCGAGCGAGTGGCCGGCGTGGTAGAGCCAGGCGAAGAGATCGGCGACGAAGACGGCCGGGTAGAGCACGATCGGCAACCGCGCGATCAGGCGCCAGGCGCCGCGCAGCCAGAAGGAGGCGATCGCGAGGAGGGCGAGGAACGGGAGGCCGAAGCGGGAGATCGATCGCTCGATGCTCGCCGCGTCGGTCAGTTTGATCATGCCGATGTAGTGGTTGAGCCCGTCGACCTCGCGCACGTTCTTCATCGGCGCCATCTTGTAGACGTAGACGTCGACCGCCAGCCCGCGCGGGTACTGGGGGGCGTGCAGGGTGATGCTCCAGTACGGCAGCGCGATCGAGGCGACGAGGAGGATGCCGGCCAAGGTCAGCAGCGGCAACTCCAGATGGCGGAGGCGCAGACCGGCGAGCGCGCTGGGCGTGGAGACGCTGCGGGGACGGGACAGGACCTCGCCGCCGATCGCGGGTTTCGCTTGGAAGTCGGTGGCCATCAGAATCTCCTGTCTCCGGTTCACCGAGCCGGAGAGTCGAATGCGCGGCACCATCGCCGGTGCCGCACCTCTGACCAGAGACTACGGTCGCCCGCGTGCAACGGGCGTGAAATCGGTCGCGCTGCCGTATCAGATTCGTTACAGCCTTGAGGCCAGCAGCGGTGCCAGTGCCGGTGTCGGCCCCATCTACTCGCGGGACATCGTCTCAAGGC
This sequence comes from Thermomicrobiales bacterium, assembly GCA_036558305.1. Taxonomy (GTDB): domain Bacteria; phylum Chloroflexota; class Chloroflexia; order Thermomicrobiales; family UBA6265; genus DATBFX01. The sequence goes on from DATBFX010000569.1 coordinate 762, forward strand.
GGTCCGGTTGCCCACCATCCCGCACGAGGTCCTCGAGCGTGGTGCGCGCCATCAACTCGACGGCCACCGGCCGCACCGTCTGCCAGACGTGGTGCAGGATGCAGGGGCTGGAGTCGGAACAGGCGTCGCTCCAGAACACGCAGCGCTGGAAGACGTCGGGCCCTTCGATCGCTTCGACGATCGCCTTGACGCTGACCTCCCGCGCCGGGCGGGCGAGCGCGTAGCCCCGCTCTCGGCCGCGGTACGACCGCAGCACGCCGGCGTGGACGAGCCGGCCAAAGATCTTCGCCAAGAAGGGACGCGCCAACCCGCACGCTTCGGCAACCTGGCCGACCTGCCGGATGGTCCCCACGGGTTGGTGGGCGAGATAGACGGTCCCCAGGATGCCGTACTGACTTTCGCGTGAGAGTTTCATGTCTCGAACCCTACCCGGACTCGCGACGTCGAAGGAGGCGCTTGGTGGCGCAGCAGACCGATCATCCTTACCGGTTCCGGAGCGCGGCGAGCGCACGCCCGCGCCGGACCAGCACGCGGATCGGCATCCGCGCCACGCCTTGGCAGGGCGAGGACCGAAGTCTATTCTAACATCAAACGATAAAAAAGGTCTTTTGAATCTCTTGCATCTTCGGAGGAGAAGGTGCCGGTCCGCCGAACCGCGATCCGTCGAGGACGTCCGAAGCGCCACCAGAGAACGGCGACCCGGCCCTGCGAACCTTGGCCCCACTCCGCGGGCGGGTCGCTGGTGCCCTGTCACCAGAAGCTTCGCCAGGCATGGCCGCCCAACTGCCCATCGGCGGTCGCCGGAACGATGCAAACAGGTCGGCATTGCGCGCGAAACCCGGCTGCGAAGCGCCGCTTCCGCGGAAGGGGCGCTTCGCTTTCTCCGCGAGGTACGCGGGGTAAGGGGGTCCGGCGGGTTTGACCGCGTGGTGGGTGGCGACGACCGCCGCACCGGGGTGATCGGTTCCCGATCGATGCGATCTTACGGCGGGAGAGGGTACATTGAACGATTGGGATCTCCTGTTCTTTCGGCTGGTGCACGTCCTGTTCGGCGTCTTCTGGGCAGGAACCGCCATCTTTCTCGCTGCTTTTATGGAGCCGACCGTCCACTCGCTCGGCCCGGACGGCGGTCGCTTCATGCAGATCTTGATGCAGCGGCGCCGCCTGCCGATCTATCTGACGATCGCCTCCGTGCTGGCAATCGCTTCCGGTGCCATCCTCTACTGGCGCGACTCCGGTCACCTCCATTGGGCATGGGTCAAGACCGGGCCGGGACTGGCGTTCACCCTCGGCGGCATTCTGGCGGTCGTCGACGCGCTGATCGGTCCACTCGTCAGTGCGCCTACCGCCAACCGACTCGGGGTCGTGGCGCAGCGGGTCCAGGCCGCGGGCGGACCGCCCAATCCGGCGGACGTGGCCGAACTGATCGCGTTGCAGGCGCGACTGCGGTCGGCGTCGCGGGTAGGGGCGGTGCTGCTGGCGGCCGCCGCGGCCGCGATGGCGGTCCGACGCTACCTCGTCGTCCGACTGTAAGCCGTTGCGGCTCCCCCGCGGATTTGATACTGCTGGCGCATTCTGGCGAGGAGCCCGGGCGGCGTTTGGGCGGTGTCTCAGGGCGGCAACACCAGCCCGCTCGAAGGCCCGGCCTCGTCTCTCGGAACGCCGCGACCCCACCGACAGCAATTCGCCAGCAGTATCGGATCGGGAGATCGGCTGAATGAGGGGGGCGGCAACCGGACGGAGGCCATCTGGCTTATGGGCGGTCTCCGTCCGTCGATCGCGACTGATCGGCGGGGAGGACCCGCTGGGCGGCGATGCGCTCGAACCGGGCCTGCGGCTCCGACGGCACCGCTCCCCGCTCCCCGAACAGCTCGATCGGCGGCCAGTAGAAGATCAGTTCGTCGATGCCAAGCGCCCGGTAGGTCCCGGTGTACTCGTCGAAGGCGTCCAACGAGGCGAATGGGTCGGGAACCGGGTGCAGCGCCTGCACCGATCGCCAGACCGTCGCCGGATCGCGGCCCAGCTCGCGGCAGAACCCGTCCAGCCGCTCGGACAGGCGCCTGGTCGCGGCGGCCGCCGCGTCCAGCGTGACCCGGTGGGTTTCGCCGCCCTCGGCCGAGTAGGGTTGGCCGCCCAGGCTGTTCCAGCCGTCGGCGTGGCACGCGACGGCCCGCAGGCCGCGGTCGCCGTGAGCGGCGACGGTGAAGGGCGGGCGCGGCCGCTGCACGGTCGGCGGCACCTGGGCGTCCGTCACCGGGTAGTGGAGTCCCGCGCGCGTCACGCGTTCGCCGCGCAGCAGCGGACCGAGGACCGCCGCCTGCTCCTCCAGGCGCTCGGCTCGCTCACGCGGCGTCCAGCGATGCTGGGAGAACGCCGCGTAGGGGTGGGGGTGGCCGCCGGCGCCCAGGCCGAGTTCGGCCCGTCCGCCGGAGACGTGGTCGAGGGTGACCACCTGGGCGGCCAGGAACGCGGGGTGGCGGAAGGTGATCGCGGTCACCATCGTCCCGAGCCGGATCCGCCCGGTGTCGCGGGCGAGCGCGCCGAGGAGGGTCCACGGTTCGAAATCCGCGTAGTGCGGCACGAGCAGGTCATCGTCGACCCAGGCGCTGGCGAAGCCGAGGTCCTCGGCGAGCCGGAACCGCCGGGCCAGAGCGCCGTAGGGCGCCCGGCCGAAGCCGAAGATGCCGAAACGCATGGCTGCCTCCCTCAGTCGATGGCGCCGGGCGCGCCGACCGCGGCCGATTTCCCGGGATGGGCGCTCCCCGCAAGACGGTGCCCGGCGCGGACCAGTGCCTCGCCGACCGCCCGCCGAAGCGCCACGACGGGCGACGCGCCCGAATGCGGCCTGGCGCCGCTCTGCTCCAGGAGCCACGCCACCTCGGCCGCGGCTTGCACGTTACGCTGCCGCTCCAGTGCCGCCAGCGAGGCGCCGGCCGTGTACCCATCGACTCCCAAGACGCAGTCGATGTCTCGCAGCGTGATCCTGGCCCGGTCCATCGTGGTGTCGTCGTTCATGGTGCGTCCTCCTGTTCCCGTCCGGGGTCATCCGATCGCACCGACGATCCCGGGCGACCGCGACGGAGGAGGAGGCCGCCGCCCCATCCCCGCGCCCCACCGTCACCGGGTGGATGATGGCGCTTCGCCCGTCGGGCACGGCCCCATGGTGCGCCGCGGCGGAAGTCGGCGCCTTCGCCGGTCGGCGAGGTTGGCACGCGTAATTCGTCGGCGGGGCGATCTCCGCGGGTTGCGCCCGACGCGTACGCGTGCCTCAGGCGGGGGAGGGCGGATCAGACGAGGCCGTCGCGGACGGCCACCGCGGCCGCCTCGGTGCGAGAGGCGACGCCGAGCTTGGCGAGGATACTGGTGAGGTGGGCCTGGGCGGTGCGGGGGCTGATGAAGAGGGCCGCGCCGATCTCCGGGTTCGACTTGCCCGCCGCCAGCAGGCGCAGCACCTCGCGTTCGCGCGCGGTGAGGCCACCACTCGCCTCCCGTCCGCCGCGCTCGTGACGCGGGTCGGGACCGGCGGCCGCAGTCAGGGCTTCCTCGATCTCTGCCAGGAGTTGGTTGTGCGACAGCGCTCGTCCCGCGTCCCAGGCGGCGCGGAAGACCGGCGCTTCGAGCGTTTCGCGGAGGCAAGCGATCGCCCGCTCGTATGTTGCCCGCTCCGGCAGCGCGGGCGCGAGCCCGGTCGCCTCCCCCAGCGCCTCCGCCGCCCCGAACAGGCGGGCGGCCCGTTCGGGTTGCCCGCAGCGTCCGGTCAGCACCGCCACCCCGGGGACGGTACGCGGCAATTGGGGCGAGTCCCGGTGCTCGGTGATGATCGCGCGGAAGTGCGCGGTCGCCCGGGCGTAGTCGCCGGCGTCACAGGCGACGTGGGCTAGGTAGCGGGCGGCGGCTTCGACCGGCAGCGGATACCCCTCCGCTCGGCCGACCGCTCGCGCCGCCTCCAGATGCGCGGTCGCCCGATCGGGGTCGCCGCGCCCCCAGGCCACGATCCCGAGGTGGGCAAGCGCGAACGCCTCGACGTAGCGGTCACCCACGGCCCGCGCCGCCGCCAGCGCCTCGGTCTGGAGGGCCCCGGCTGCATCGTAGTCACCCCGGTCGGCCGCGGCCGTCCCCGCGTACATCAGCACCCGCCCGAGCCGGTCGGAACCGAGCCGGCGGGCCAGGCGCGCGGCCTCCTCCAGCCGCGTCGCGCCCCGCTCGTGGTGGCCCCGGTAGTGGGCGATCGTGCCGCACTGGAGGAGCGCCTCGAGCCGAACCGGTGAGGGAGTCGTCTCGGCGGCGAGCGCCCGCTCCAGCCAGGCATTTCCCTCCGCCAGATGCATGGCGAGGTCCCAGAACGAGCCGAGCGCCGCGGCAAGGCGCAGCAGCCGCGCCGTATCGCCGGCGTGCTCCAACCAGGCGAGGACCGCCTGCAGATTGCCGTGGTCGCGCTCCAACCGCGCCAGCCAGAGTCCCTCCTCCGGGCCGTCGATCAGCGGCGCTGCCTGCTCGGCCACGGCCACGAAATGGGCGGCGTGGGCGTCCCGGACGGCGGACTCCTCGCCGGCCTCGGCCAGCAGTTTGAGCCCGAATTCGCGCACAGTCTCCAGCATCCGATAGCGCGGCTCGCCGCCCGGACCCTCCTCGGCGAGCAGCAGGCTCTTGCTCACCAGCGCGGCGATCCCGTCCAGGACGTCGACGCCCGCATCCCCCGCCACCGCCTCGGCCGCCTCCAGGGTGCAGCCGCCGGCGAAGACGGCGAGGCGGCGGAACAGTGCCCGCTCCTCGGCGGACAAGAGGTCGTGCGACCAGGCGATGGTCGCCGCCATCGTCTGTTGGCGCGCCGGCGTATCGCGGAGGCCGCCCGTCAGCAGCGGCAGCCGTCGCTCCAGCCGCGCCAGCAGCGCCGCCGGCGGCAGGTGGGCGACGCGGGTCGCCGCCAGCTCGATTGCCAGCGGCAGTCCGTCCAGCCGACGGACCAGTTCGGCGACGACCGGGGCGTTCTCGGCGGTGAGGGCAAAGTCGGCCCGAGCTGCTTCGGCACGCACCACGAAAAGCCGCACGGAGTCGGAGGCGGCCACCTCCTGGGCCGGCAGGGTTGGGTCGGGCAGGGTCAGCGGCGGCACGGCGACGACCCACTCGGCCGCCAGGCGCAGCACCTCGCGGCTGGTCACCAAGACGGCAAGGCGAAGACAGGCGCCGAGGAGGCCGGCGACCACGGGGGCCGCGGAAACGACGTGCTCGAAGTTGTCGAGAACCAGCAGGAGCGCCCGGTCCCGCAGGGCATCGACCAGGCGGTCGGCGACGGAACGGCCACCGGTGTCTCGCACGCCCAGGGCGGTCGCCACCGTCGGCGCCACGAGGTCGGGTCCGGCGACCGGGGTCAAGTCCACAAGGGCCACGCCGTCCACGAAGTCGGCGACGAGTTCCTCCGCCACCCGCAGCGCCAGGCGGGTCTTGCCCACCCCGCCGGGGCCGGTCAGGGTAACGAGGCGGACGTCGGGCCTGCGCAGGAGCGTGCCGATCGCGGCGACCTCAGGCTCCCGACCGACGAAGCTGGTCGGCGGAACCGGGAGGAGAGGTGTGGGACGCTCCCGGTCCGAGAACGGAACCGGGATGATCGGTTGGATGCGAGCGCGGTCGGCGGGTGTTGGGTCGGCCATGACAAGTCCCACCCGGAAGCGGATAGACGCTGGTCTATGGCCAAACCGTGACCCCGACCCACGCCAACGTGGCCACCGACCAGCGGCACGGCCGGGCGACAACCGCCGGGGTCTCGCTGAGACCCCGGCGGTCGGTCGAGAGCGGCGCTACTGGGGGGCGATGAGCAGGTAGCCCATCATCTCCAGGTGGAGCGCCGAGCAGAACTCGGTGCAGTAGAAGGGGTAGACGCCGGGGCGGTCGGCCATGAACGAGATGGTCGTCGCCTCGCCCGGTTCGATGCTCAGGTTGATGTTCTGACCCGGTAGGGCGAACCCGTGCGTGGCGTCCTCCGCCTGCTCGATGTTGGTGATGTGCCAGGTGACCACGTCGCCGACCTTCAACTCGACGATGTCGGGGGTCAGGTGGCTGCGGATCGAGGTCATCTTGACGGTGACGTTGGCGCCGTCGCGGGTGACCCCTTCCTGACCGGGATCGACCTTGATCGGCGAGGGCGCCTGCGCGATCGGGTCCCAGCCGACCTCGGGGTAAATCGGCCAGGGTTTGATCTTCTCGGCCCGGATCGTCTGGGCGTAGTGCGGCTCGCCGATGCCGATCGGCATGTCGTAGAGGAGTTTCATGTTGTCGCCGGAGATGTCGACCAACTGGAAGTTCTGCGGGTGGAGCGGTCCGACCGGTGCGAAGCGGTCGATCGCCCACTTGTTGAGCCCGATCACGAACTTGCCCTGCGGCGTCGTCGTGTCGCCCTCGACGGCGCTCAGGTGGCCGATGTTGTAGCTCATCGGGATCTTCTCGATCAGCGTCCAACCGCCGTCGATCCCTTCGCCGCCGAGTTTCCAGCGCGCGAGCGCGCTGTCCAGGAAGAGACTGGTGTAGGCGTAGCCGGTGTTGTCGAACTGGGTGTGGAGCGGGCCGAGACCGAGTTCGACCTGGGCTTCGACGCACGCCTCGTACGGCAGCACGGGAACGCCGAACTCGTCCGGTTGGAAGTTGCCGGCCGCGATCGCGTCCTGGATCTTCTGGAAACTGTAGATCGTGACGTGCGGATCGAGTTTGCCCGCCACGACGATGTACTTGCCGTCGGGCGTGACGTCGGCGCCGTGCGGGCTCTTCGGTTCCGGCACCTGGTAGAGGAGGCCTTCGGCAACGGCCGTCCCCATCCGGATCATCTTCATGCCGTTGACGTCTTCGGCCTTACCCGCCGCCACGACCTCGGCCGCCTTCTGCCAATTGATGACGGTCAGGTAGTCCATGTCGCGCATCGAGGCACCGGCTTCGACCGGGGGTTGCCCCTGCAGGACCCCGCCGGTCGCCATCTCGGTGTTGAGCGTGTTGGAGAACGACCAGCCCATGCTCGGGCCCTTGCCGGCGTCGGAGAGGTCGTTCCAGTAGGGCGGGAGTTCGATCGTGAACGACTGCGCCGGGTCGATGCGGCCGGCGTTGCGGTCGAATTTCCAGTAGGTCATGGCGCCGCGGTAGGAGTTCTTGTAGTCGGACAGCGGCGCGTATTGCCAGCCGAAAGGGGTGGCGTACTGCGCGCCGTCGATGATGTACTCGGTGTTCGGGGTGACGAAGGCGCCGCCGTGGTTGCTCATGATGTGCGGGTTCTTGACGATCTGCTTCGTCTCGAAGTCCCGCAGATCGATGACCGCGATCCGGGCGTGGGCTTTGTCGTTGATGAAGAGGAACTGACCGTCGTACTCGCCGTTGGTCTCGGACAGACCCGGGTGGTGGGTGTCGGCCCAGGTCACCGGTTTGCCGTCGACGTTGCCGCCGGCGAGGACGGTCTTCGTATCGTCGGAGAACCCGTAGCCCTGCCACGGTTCGGGGGTGAAGACGCCGATCACCTTGAGCAGGCGCATCGAGGGGACGCCGATTACGAGGACCTGACCCGAGTGCCCGCCCGAGGCGAAGATGTAGTACTCGTCGTACTTGCCGCTCGGGACGTAGGTCTTGAGCGCGGCCTCGACGTCCTCCGGCGTTAGCCCCCGCGCGTTGGCGACCTCCTCCCCGTCGAACGCCGCCGCCCTGCCGTGCGGCCGGACGAACGGCGCCGCCGCGGCCGCGCCGACCACCGACGCCGCCGCGGCCCCTTTGAACATCGTCCGCCGGTCGACGCGGAATCGAGGATCGTGGTGCGATTTCATACCTTCCTCCTCCTTGAGGGACGCCAGATCGACGACCAAGAAAGACGCACGGCGACGGGCCGTGGCCCGGTGACGCTTGCCGCGATTACACGCGCACGCTACCGCTCTGTGCATCGGGGGGGCATGACAATCGGCGGACCGGCGTTGCAATACCGCAACAAACCGGACAAGCATGATCCGATTTTTGGGCACCCGCCCGCGACCCGCAGCGGACGGACCGCGGGCGTCTGCCGGGGCCGTCGTTGCCGGGTCATTCGGGACGGTGGGAAAGGGGAGGTTTTGTGAAACTCTCCAGGGAGAGCAAATACGGGTTGACGTGCGTGCGCTACCTTGCCGCTCAACCCGAGGGGGCGGTCCGGCACGTGGGCGAGATCGCGCACGTAACCGGTATCAGCTACCCCTTTCTGGCCAAGATCTGCCATCGGCTCGTGGGGGGAGGGATTCTGCGGTCCTATCGGGGCCGCTCGCGCGGCTACGGGCTGGCGCGGCCGGCCGCAACGATCAGCCTCAGGGAGGTCGTCGAGGCGATCGAAGGGCCGGAGGTGCTCGAGCGCTGCGTGTTCTGGAGCGACGCCTGCTCGGATAGCCGACCGTGCGTCATGCACGAGCTCTGGCGCCAGGTCAGACCGCGGATGGCGGCGCTGATGGAGGACACGTCGGTCGCCGACCTGGCGCGATCGCGGGAGGTCACGAGCGTTCTCAACCCGGTCCCCCCCGTCTCGACGCAGGACGTGACGGACCGGGTTGAGAACGCCCCGGAGGCGAAGGTGTCGACGACGTGAGCGGATGCCCCACCTCGCTGAAGGCACCCCGGTTCGTCTGCCGCTCTACTCGTCCGGGAAGGTGATGCCGTCTCTCAGTTTCTCGATCTCGGGCATCCAATCGTCGAAGAGTACTTCGTCGGTCGTGTAGCCGAGGACCAGGAAGGTGCCGGGTTCCGGCAGTTGCCAGCACTCGAGGTACTGGCTGCGCTGGAGTCGGTCGCCGTCGTCGGTCGTGTAGAGATAGGTGGTCGCCACGAAGGCGTGGGTCTCGTCGCCCCCTTCGATCGGGTTGCCGTCGGCGTCGGTCCTCGTCGCGATCTGCGAGCGGTGGGAATCGCCGTTCAAGATGTTGGCGAGGACCTGGAGATACTCGGTCGCGGGAGGGTCCTGGGCCAAGGTCAGACCGGAGATCTCCACGTGTATCCGGCCGCCGCCGGCGTCGAGGACGAAGTAGTCGTAGGGACCGGTTTCGAGCGGCGTCGACGATTCCTCCCCGACCTTCCAGCGTTTGGTGTCGTAGGTGACGGTGTACCCGTAGTTGGGCGAGGCGTAGGTCGCGGTTGCGGCCGCGGCTTTCGGCGTTTTGGTCGGGGCTGGGGTTTCGTCCGACGGCGGTTCGGGTTGGTCGGATGCCGCGCCCAGCCCCGCGCCGACGAAGAGGCTGACCTGGGTCCGCTCGCCTCGCGCATGCAACCAGGCGACGCCGCCGAGACCGGCGGCGTCACGCGACGTGACCGCCACGTAGACGTCGGTGCCCTCGCCCGCAAGTTCACCGCACGCGGCCGGCGCGTTGGGAGCGCCGACGACGACGGCGTAGCCGCCGCCGGTCAATTCGTCGATGGCCAGGTCGATCGTCGTGAAGCTGGTCTGGGCGCCGCCCTCGGCAGCCTTTAGCGGGCGCAGATCGGCGGCGACCTCGCCGGGGGCGGCACACGAGCCCGCGACGATCGCAACCGCGGATTCGTCCTGCGCCTTCGCCGGTCGGACGGCAGCGCCAACCAGGCCGGCTGCCAGGAATACGATTGCCAGGCAGCGCACAAAGGCATTTCCCAAGTATCTTCTCCGCATCGCCATTCCATCCCTCCCGATCGTTCCTCCACGATGAGCGGCACATCGCCCGACATCAAGCATGAGGTAGCGGCAGCGACATTGCATCGGGTATCCGACGTAACCGGAGGGCGACAACGCCGCAGCCGCTACGTCGATCGACGTAGCGGCTGCCGTTTTCGCGGGCGGCGCCGGGTTGAGCCGCGGTTGGGAAGGGCACGTTAGCCCGGCAAGGTAATACCTTGCTCCAGCGCCTCGCGTGCCGGAACCCAGGCGTCGTATTCGTCGCGCCGGGTCTGGTAGGTCATCAAGAGAAATCCGCCTCGCCCGGGGATCGCTCAGGATTCGACGTAGTACGTCAAGATCGGGCCGTTGGCGGTGCTGCCTTTGTGGGCGAGGTCGAGCACGACGCAGGCGCGGTCGTCGCCGCCGACTTGCTTGCCGTCGGCGTCCCGCCGGATCGCGTCATCTTCGAATCGATCGGAGGTGAGGAAGATCTCCGTGACCCGTTCGATGTGGTCGAGCGCGCTCACGGAGGGGTCACGGGGAAGGCCGTCGAGTTCCGCCTGTACACCACCTTCCTTGGCCCTCAGCACGACGGAATCGATCGGACCGTCTGCCGCCGGATTGGTGAGCGCCGGAAGATCGCCCCAGAACGCGCTGCCGTAGGTGATCGCGTAGCCGTAGCTGGGCGAGGTGTAGGTTTCGGTCTCGCCGGCCGTCGGCGTCGAGGTCTCGTCGCTCGGCGGTTCGGGCGGCGAGGAGGGGGCTTCGGTCGATGCGGCATTCGCCGCGCCGCCCCATCCTTCACCGACGAACAGACTCACCTGCGGGCGGTCGTCCTGCACGTGCAACCAGGCGATGCGACCCAGCTCGGCGTCCGACCGGGTGGGAACCGGGACGTACACGTCGCTGCCGTCGCCCGCGATCTCGCCGCAGGCCGCCGGCGCCTCGGGAGCGCCGACGACCACGATGAAGCGCAGGTGGTCGACCGCAAAGTCGGGGCGGTAAGCGCTCATCATCACGACCTGCACCGTCGGGAAGCGCCGCCGGAAGTCGGCGGCCACAGCGACCAGCCGTCGCGTTCCGGCATGAAAACGTCGCTGAGCACGAGATCGGGCGGGGCGGTCTCGATCTCGGTCAGCGCTGCCCGACCGTGGGGCGCGGTGCGAACGACGTAGCCGGCGTCGGTTAGGACGTCGGTGAGGAACCCGCGAATGGCGGGCTCGCCATCGACGAGACTCCCGCGGCGCGTCGAAGCGCCCAGTTGTTTTCCGAAGCATGATTTATACCACGGCGGTTCGGAGAGCGTCGGGTGCCCTGTGCCAAGCGAGGGTCGATGCCCATTGGGGCGATAAGGTCAACGGCGCAGACCGAGGATGCCGAGCGGGGCGCCGCCGTTGGTCGTTCCATACGTCTTGATCGCGAGGAGGATGGCGGGACCGGCGGGTGCGGTGACGACCTCGACCTCGCGACCGAAGGGATCGCGGATCTGCACCAACGGTTGACCTCGCTGCACCTCGTCGCCGAGCCGGACGAGCGGGGTGAGCACGCCGCCGAACGTGCTCTGGAAGAAGTCGGCGCTGCGCATCATCACGTAGTCGGCCTCGGCGGGGGCGTCCGGTTCGCCGTCGATCATCCGCAGATGGCGCAACATGTTGACCAGACTGCGCGTGTGGTCGGCGACGTTTTGCTCGTGGAGGCGACCTTCGCCGCCGCACTCGACGAGCATGGCGCCGATCCCGGCGCGGGTGACGCGGGTGAAGAGACCGGAACGCAACCACTCGTCGTTGCTGGCCCAAACGAGTCGGCTCCCGGCCGCCTTGGCCAAGAGTTCGGACGCGCGGCCGGCCTCGTTTGGCGCCGCGTGGAACAGGGTGTAGTAGACGACGCCGAACTCGTTGCCGCCGCCGTGGAGATCGACCATGAAGTCGGCGTGCGCCATCACGAGGTTTTCGACCAGGTGGGCGAGTCGCCGGGTGTAGGTCCCGCTGGGATCGCCGGGGAAGACGCGATTGAGATCGAGCCCGTCGATGGGACTGACGCGGGACGCCGCCTCAAAGGCGGAACTGTTGAGGGCGGGGAAAAGGATCAACGTGCCACGGAGGGAGGCAGGATCGACGTGTTCCAACGCCCGCCAGATGGCGACGGTTCCGTCGTACTCGTCGCCGTGGAGACCGGCCTGGATCCAGAGGGCCGGTCCGTCCTCGGCACCATTGACGAGGATGATGGGCGTGCCGATCGCCGAGTTGTCGGGGCGGCGTCCGATCTCCAGCCAGCCCTCGGCCCGTTGACCGCGCTCCGCGCGGGCGCTGCCGATTTCGACGATGGGACGATGGCCTTTTTGGGTCATCGAGGGCTCCTTTGTCTGGGCCGCCGGTACGAAGAACGCCCTGCTCGATCGAGCAGGGCGTTCGTGCGTCGATTCGAGCGATCAGTAGAGCGTCGATCGGTACGCTTCCTGCCGTTTGCCCTGGGATTCGTCGGGCGGCGGGAGGTTCTTTTGCTCGGAGCAGATGGCGCCCAGGGTGGGGATGGTGTCGGGGTCGGGCCAGGTCTCCGGTTGCCAGAGACCGGAGCGGAGGAAGGCTCGCGCGCAGTGCATGTAGACCTCGTCGATCTCGACGATGGTCGCGAGTTTGGGAGTCTTGTTCTGCACCGTCATCGACGCGAGCAATTCGGGCTCCGTGGTGATGAAGGCACGGCCGTTGACGCGAACCGTCTCGTCGACGTTCGGGATGATGAAGATGAGGCCGATGTGGGGATTGGCGATGATGTTGCGGTGGCCGTCGATGCGGCGGTTGCCGAGCCGGTCGGGGATGGCGATGGTCCGGCGGTCGAGGATTTTCACCACGCCCGGCACGTCGCCCTTGGGCGAGACGTCGCAATTGCCGGCGGCATCGGCCGTCGCGATCAGAAAGAAGGGGGCGGCGGCGATGAACCGTTCGAGCAGCGGGGTGAGGTAGCCGGTGTGCTTCTCAAGGATCGCCGGCGTCGGGTCGCCGTTGATGGCGTGAAGCTCGTCTACCGTGGTCACCTGATGGGCGCGCAGCCGGGCGACCAAGTCCTCGCCGGTCGTCGTGGGCGCGCGTTCTGCCGTGAGCATCAAATCGGCCTCCAACCCTCGCCCCGATCGGTGAACGGGTGGGTCTTTGCGAACTGTCAGCCATGCTATCGGATCGCGAGGTCAGCATAAGCCGCGGTGTTTGGAGAGTCAACCGAGAGAGGGCGGAGGCCTTCGCAGCGTTCAGCATGTTCGGGACCGTGCGGACGTCTGATGGAACACCCCGAACATAACCGGGTGATACCATCTATGGGCAACGAAAGGGATCGACGGCATGGCTGCATCGCACGATCCATTGACACCCTCGGAAAAGATCAGCACGCCTTGGATTCGATACCGCTCGTCGCGCAGTGGTTCCACTTCGACACTCTCTGACGAGACGCCTAATTCTCCATTTGCACAACTTGACACATGGAAGAACACCCGAATCTGACTTCCAACCTTGCCGTCCATACATAGCACTCCTCAAGGAAAAATCGGATATGAGTCAACATATTGGCGGAGCAAAACATGAATCAGAATCGCCTTGATGGCACACAACGAGAGGACATTCTTCTCAGTACGCGGAGGACTGGAGAACAGACCGGCAAGACCTTTGCGGAGCCTGCGGATGAGATTCCCGCGTGGGTGTCGTAGGGGCGGACCTCCGTGTCCGCCCTCGTCGATTGCGCATCGGTAGGAGGGCGGACACGGAGGTCCGCCCCTACACACGCCGAAACCCGACTCTTCAGCAACGCTTCGTAGAGCCGGTGTCTGCGCCCTTGCAGACTGCTAACCCTCCTCATCTGCACTCACGCACCCCCACCCGCGCGCTCCGGTTCCAGCAGCGGTTCCGGCGCGTCGGGGTTGCGCATCACGTTCATCAGGGTGCGGGCGTAGAGGAGACTGAGGCCCCAGACGGTGGCGTGGACGTGACCGGTGAAGGCGAGCGGGGCGGCGATGAAGACGATGATGGTCATCGGGATGGCGAAGGGAGCGAGCCAGCGGCCGGTCGGGGTTGCGAAGAGGCGCTGGATGGCCGACCAGACGGGGCCTTCGGTCGGGCGGCGCAACCGCCAGCGGACGGGCGGCGCGGGTTGGCCGGTTTTGGTTTTGGGGGCGACCGCGGCGAGGGTGCGCGGCGCGGCCTCGGTCTCGCCGGCGGCGTAGCCGTAGAGGCGCTTCAAGTAGAAGTGGCAGACCGCGTAGCAGGCGCTCTGCAGGGCGACGACGACGATGACGCCGATCGTGCGAGAGTGAATCTCCCCGGGTAGCACTGCGGAGAAGAGCGGGGAGAAAACCGGCACGTCGCCGCCCGCGATCCGCTGCGCGACGACCGCGAGACCGGTCATCACGACGGTGCAGATCAGGGCGAGGAACCGCAGCACGGCAAACTCCTTCGGAACGCGCTAGCCGAACAGTTCGGCGGCATTGAGGCCGTTCTGGATGGCGACGGCGTAGAGCCGTTCGCCGGCCGGGACGGGGAGAACCGGGCAGCCGGCGCGCGCCGGGTTGAAGTCGTCGACCAGACGCGCGGGCACGGCGGCGAACTGGCTGAAGTGCCAGTAGGCATTGGATTGCGGTCCGGGACGGGGGCGAGCCAGAACTCCGGTCGTCCCCGGCAGCGCGGCGGCGAGTTCCTCCTGGAGGCGGGCGATCTCCAGGCGCGCATCCGGCTCCCGGTCGCCGGCGTAGGTCGCCGCTTCGGTCAGGAGCATGTCGAAAAACTGGGCCGGCGTCGCGGTCAGCCAGTACTCGGCGGCGGCGCCGCGGCGGAAGCCCATCAGGACGTGATGAACGTCGGCATCGCTGAGCGGGGCGATCGGATCGAGGTGCGGATAGACGAGGCGGGTGAACGGCGGCGGGGTCGGTGGCTCCGGCTGTCTGAATGCCTGTCCCCACTCCTGAAGGGCGGTCAGGCGGTCGTGGCGAAGGCGGAGTTCCTGCTCCGCGCTCGCGAGGTTTTCGTGGAACCGCCATTCGGCCAGCTTTTCCAGCGCGTCGGGGAGCGTTTTGCGCGCCGACTCCCGCCAACCGCGGGCGCGGCGGTAGAGGCGGTCGAAGGAGCGCTCGAGGGCGGCGCGTTCCTTCAGGAAGATCAGGAGTACGGCGCCGCCGACGAAGAGGAGGGTCAGCGTCACGGTCCAGAAGACGAGTTTGGTCGTATCGACGGCCTGCCAGTTGCGGACGCGCACGATCCAATCGCCCAACCAACTGAGCCAGGACGGGAAGCGGGCGACCGGAATCCTGTTCAGCAACCAGCCGACGAACGAGTCCTGGAACGATTTGGCGATGCGGATGATCCAGAAGATGGCGAGCGCCGCCGAAACGAGTGCGACGATGCTGACGAGGATGGCGTTGGTCCGCCGCTCAATCGCCTTCGCCAACTCTTGATCGGCGGCCGGCAGCGCCTTCTCCGGCGGCGGGATCGTCGCCAGCACTCCCTCTTCGGTGATCGGCGGCGGCGGTTCGGAGGGCGGGGGGCCGGTCTCGGCGCGGGTGACGGCGAGGTCGGCCTGGGTTCGCTCCAGCAGGCGGCGGAGCGGGGCGAAGATGCCGCGGTGCTCGTCGGCCGCCAGGATCGCCTGCCACTCGCCCTCCAACTCCTCGCGGTAGTCGGCGATCGCCTGCCCGCTCTCGCTCCAGATCCGGTCCCGCTTTTGGATGCAGGTGACGATCTCCTGATGCCGCCACCGCTCGGCTTCGCTCAGCCACTCGTCCAGGGCGCGGGCGGCCTGACGGTAGGCGACGCGGTCGCGCCGCCAGAGCGAGGGATGCCAGCGGGGGAGACGGAGCGGTGTCCAGGGCGGTCCGGCGCTCGCATCCGGCCGCTCGAGGTGGGGGATGCGCGACGGTTGCCAGGTGGCCGCCGCCGGTTCCGACATCTCCGCGTAGAAGCGCGGTTGCCGCGCGGCGGCCCGCGCCGCCAGCGCCTCGGCGACCGGGTAGTGCAGCGCAAGCGCCCCGATCGCGGCGAAGGCACGGTGGGCGACGCGGCCGACGGCCGCTCCCGCCTCGTCGGCCGGTGGCACGAACGCCTGCTCGATTCCGGTCAGCCGGGAGCGCGGGGCATCGGTGACGAGGACGAACTCGGCGAAGTTGCGCGCCGCCGCCGTGCACTCGTCCGGTTCGTATCGGCCGTTGACGCCGTCGAAGTCGGAGACGACGAAGACCATCGTCCGGCCGTGCGCGGTCCGGTCCGAGGCCAGGAGCCGATCGACGATCGCGCCGGCATGCGCGACGACCTTGTCTTTGGTCGCCTCATCCCGCTGCCAGGTGACGTTACGGGCCAGCAGATAGAGGCGGACGAAAATGCCCTCGGCTTCCAACCGTTCCAGGATCGCCTCGATCGTGCTGACCGCGCAGTCTGCCGCGGGCGAGGCGAAGTCGTAGACGACCCAGAGGTGGGGCACGAGCATCAGCGCCCCGGTCGCACCCCGGCTCCGCGCGGCGCGGCTATGGGGGCCGGCCAGGAGGGAGCCGATTGCCGCCAGGACGGCGGCGGGCGCTTCGTCGGCGGCGGTGAGCGCGGTGATGCCCCGACCGGCCGTCCCGCCGTCCGCGCCGAGGACGGCGAGGAGACGATTCGCGTCGGTCAACTCGCCGAGGTGCTCCGCGCCGCCGATCCACGGGGCGAGGGAGGCGAGGACATCGGCGCCGAAGGTGTCCAGGGCGAGCCAGACGGTGGAGCCGCGGGGGGTGCGTTGACCCGCAGCAAGAGGGGCATCGCCGAGCAACCCTCACCCCCGACCCCTCTCCCGGTGCGCGGGAGAGGGGAGACGGCGGCGCGGAGCGTTTCCCCCTCTCCCGCGCACCGGGAGAGGGGGCCAGGGGGTGAGGGTCATAAATCTAACGTCCCACAAGATACCGCTCGTGCCGCGCCCGGCCACGGAGATCGGCGGCGGCATCGCTCCACCAGGCTTGTTCGATCGTGGTCGGAGCGGCGGCGACCTGGCGTTCGGCGAAGGCGATCATCTTGGCGAGTTCGGCGCCGTGCAACTCCTCGCGGAGGCGGCGCCAGCGGGCGTCGATCTCCCCGGCCAGGCGGTCGAGGGCGGCGGGTTCGTTTTCCAGCCAGAGATCGGCGTCGATGATGCCGCGGTAGACCTGGGGGCTGGTGCCGTTGAGGGAGAGACTGACCGCCTGTGCCGGGTCGCTGTAGTCGACCCGTGCCAAGCCGAAGTGGTTCGCACTGACGAGGACGTAGCGGCGGCGCTGGTCCGGTTCGTCGCGCGGGGCGATGAAGGAATCGATCGCGTCGTAGTAGCGCTGGTCGACGTGCAACTGCCGCTGGTCGCCGAGTTGGGCGGCGCGGCTGCGGAGGTTGCGGCGCTCGGCCTCGTCCAGGAAGTGGAGCGGAACCACGCCCTCGCGGGTGTAGATGGAGATGGTGTCGCGGCCGACGCCGCCGGTCGGTTCGATGCCGAGGGTGCGGGCGACGTTCTCCATCATCTTGGCATCGAGGTGGTACTTCATCACGAAGTCGTCGTAGGCATTCTTGTCGTAGGCGAGGACCTTGAGGTTGTGGGGCAACTGCTGCCGCGTGTAGGAGCGGAGCATGACGTCGTCGAGCTGCCAGAACGGTTCGGCCCGCTCGCGACAGATGTCGAGTTTGCGGGCGATGTACTTCTCCAGCAGATAACCGAGACTGTCCTCAAGCGAGAGTCCGGCCCGCTCCAGATCGGCCTGGTGCTGGCGGAGCGAGGTCAGCGCCTCCTTCAGCGGCGGTTCCGGTAGGTCGAGTTCCTGGCGCAACTGGCATTCGAGGGCGAGGGCGTCCCAGACGCTGAGCCGCTCGACGTCCTCCCGGACCATCCGCTCGCCCTGACCGAGGATGACGGTTTGGACGGCGGTGCGCAGGTTGTCGTTCAACTGCTCCTGCCCGCCGAGTCCGCTCAACTCCAGCTTGCGGCGGAGGATGGCGCGGATCGCGCCGGGTGCCGAGACGGCCTCGTCGGCGACCCCGGCGGCGGGATCGACGATCGCCGCCTCGCGGTCCTTCTGGAAGAAGCGGTCGACGGTACCGCGGAAGTGGTGATCGACCAACCGGACGTCGTCCATGACGCCGAGGTCGAGGACGCCACCGCGGACGTTCTCGCCGAGGTCGTCGGAGGCGGCCGCTGCCATCGCGGCTGCGGTCGCCTCGATCAGAACGGCGATCTCGTTGAGTGCCCCGGCGATGCGGCGAGAGAACGTCAAGAGTTGCTGGAGCATCTCCAGACTGGTCTCGGCGATGCGGAGGTTGCGTTCGTCGCCGGTGTAGCGGTTCCACCAACGGTCGAGGAACTCGCGTTTGGCATCCTCGCCGTCGCGGTTGAAGAAGCGACCGAACCCCTCGTTGAAGCGGCGCAGCGAGCGGTCCCAGGCTTCGGGGCGGCGGCGGTCCTCGACGCGCGCTTTCAGACCTCGCTTCTCCGGCGGCGCGTCCGGCTCGCCGACGATCTCGGCCCGAATCGCTTTCACCTCGGCGTCGAGACGCTTGACGATCTCCTCGGCGGCAGCACGGCCGCGGACGAACCCGTCGCCGTTCTTCGTCGCCAGTTGCTGATCGACGAAGCGGAGGATTTCCCCGTCGACGCCGTCGAAGGTCGACAGCTTGGCGTCGCGTTGCAATTCGAGGTGGCGGGTGAGGCGGGTGTCGCGCCAGTTGTCCCAGCGCTGGCGGGTCTGGGTGATCCGGTTTGCGGCGGCATCCGATCGGGCGGCCTGGAACTTGGCGTCGTCGAGCGCCGGCGCCGGTTGCAACGCCTCGTCGTTGGGCAAGGGTTGGAGCATCGCCTGGCGCAGACTCGGTTGGCCGGTCCAGAGGAGTTGCTGGTCCTGGAGGAACTTGTCGGCGGCTTCGATGCCGGCGAGGCGGGCGTCGTCGGTGCCGCCGGCGGTCAACAGGCGGTCGCGGATGGTGCGGATGCCGAAGCGACGGGCGAGGTGGAGCGAGATCCGCTCGATCGGGTAGCGCATATCGGATTTGCTGGCGCTGGCGTAGCGAACGGAGCGGCGGCCGATGTCCTGGACGTTCTGGAAAACGGCCATGAAGTTGGAATGGGAACCGCCGACGGCCGTCGCGATGTCGGAGAAGAGTTCGGTGGTGAGGCACTCGGCGATCAGGCGGACGTAGTCACCGAACTCGTCGAGGTGTTTGCCGTTCCGGTTGGCGGCGCCGAAGAGATAGACGTATTCGAAGGTCCGCTGGTCGCCGATGAGTTGATTGCCCGAACCCGGCCAGGCCAGGAACGGCCGTACCTGCGCCTGCCGTTCGGACGACGGGAGTTGGAAGAAGTCGATCTCCCGCAGGGCGGCATCGGTGTTGGCCCAGATACTCGTCTGGTAGACACGTTCCGCCGCCATCTCGGTCGCGCTGCCGAGGAAGAAGACGCCGATTTGGGCGCAATTCGGCGGCAACTCCTGCGCCAGGTGCTGGGCAAGGGTCAGGACGATGCCGCTGCCGGTGCCGCCGCCGAGCGAGCAGATCAGATAGATGCGGATCTTGCGGTTGGGATCGGCCAGGAGGTTGAGCGCGTTTTGCAGACTGGCGACCTGCGCCAGCACGGCCGGGACGATCTGCTTTTGCCGCTCGCCGTCGAGGGAGAGCCGGTAGGCGAGGCGTCCCTTCGGGCGGACCTGACCGGCCCCCTCGTCGTAATCGTCGGGCTGGAATGGGCCGGCACCGGAGCGCGCCTTCGGCCACCACTCGCGGAAACTCGGATCGTCCGATTCGTACCAGGCGCGAATCTGGTCGTTGACGCGGAAGCGGTGCAGACCGCGCGGGATGACGAACTTCTCGGTGTCGAGGAAGAAGCCGTGGTACGGCTCCTCCCGCGTGTCGACCAGCAGGTACCGGATCTGGTTGGCCTCCGCCTGCCAGAGCGCCGCATTCCCGGCCCGCGCCACCCGCAGCGCGACGTTGGTGCGCACATTGGAGACGATGCTGCCGCCGGCGCCGCCGATGCCGATGAGGATGGCCGATGACATCGTGCAGAGTGCTCCTTCGTCGCGAGTGGCAAGTGTCAAGTTGCAAGTGGCGAGTTCGTCGTGCTCGGCGCCGTGGCGTAGGGGAGGGCCCTGTGCCCTCCCGATCCGGGCTGTGCGATGCCCGCCTCGATCGGTACGCCGCCCTAATGAGGGCGGGAGGGCACGGGGCCCTCCCCTACACCGTCACCTTGTCACCTGCCCCGTGCGACTTGCCACTCTAGTAATCGTCGTCCTCGTCGTAACCGCGCGACCGGCGGGAGAACCGACCGCGTCGCGGCGGGGCGTAGTCGTCGTACGACGCCTCTGTCGCCGCGGCATACCCCTCGTCCTCGTCCTCGTCCTCCCGGCCGGTCCTGCTCGGTTGCCGACGTTCGACATAAGTGTACGTCTGCCGGTCGATTTGTAGCTGCTCGCTCGTTTCCAGCCGGCGGGGTTTCCCCTCTTCGAGCGTCTCGCCGTCGATGCGGATGTCGTCGCGCGTCGGTTCGAACAGCGTCCGCTTGCGCCAGAACCAGGTGCCGCGGGCGACACCGGCGGTGCCGTCGAGCCCGAGGTTGACGTCGCTGCCGTTGCCGCCGATCGAGAGACCGCCACCGAAGAGACGCCCCCAGAGGCGGCTCCGCTGGGCATCGCGCAACGGTTCGACGTGACCATCCGGCATCAGCAACGCCGACCCGGCCGGCAGCCGGGGGAAACTGGACCAGACCAGACCGAGCAGGAACAACCCGGCCAGACCGATCGCGGCGCCGATCAGCCAGGGGATCGGGTCGAACGGTTCGTAGACCTCGACCGTGAAGACGAAGGGCAAGAGTACGCTGCCGTCCGGTTGCTGCACGGCTCCTTCCGGGACGAATGCCGCCTGACCGGCGTTGGCCCGCAGTTGCCCATGGAACTGGTACGTCCCCTTGCCGAGCGCACGCGCCTGCGCCCGATCGACTTTGGCGACGACCTGGACCGAACCGCTTCCGTCCTCAAGTTGCACCTCCGTCAGTCCATCGACCTCGCCGGAACGGAGGAAGACGTCGGCCGGAATTTGGAGGGGCAACGGATTGCCGGTGTCGAGCGCGTCGAGTTTGACGTTGAGCGCGGCGCCGCCCGCGAAGTCGCCGTTCACCTGACCGGAGAGCGTGACTTCCCCGCCGTCGGTGCCCTCGACGTTGACCTTCTGCTTGCCAAGATCGAGCGGGAAGGTCTGACCGAGGGTGACGCCGGGGGTCGGGGTCGGGGTCGGGGTCGGGGTCGGGGTCGGCGTCGGGGGGACACCCGGTTTGACCTCGAAGTTCAGGCTGACGGCGGCGGGCACGAGCACGACGTCGCTGGCATCGGCCGCCTTCAGGCTGAGTTGGGCGCGGTAGGTGCCGGGGGCGGTGTCGGCGGCGGCATCGATGGTCAGTTGGACGTCGCTGGGAGTGGAGCCGATCGCGATCGATGCCGGCTCGACTTTGATCTGGACGCCGGCCGGGAGGCTCTTGTCATCGACCGCGACGTTCAACTTGACGCCGCTCGCGTCGCCGACGCGGGTAATGGTGCAGAGTTGGCGCGCCGCCCCGGCCGACTGACCGGCCATGACCGCGCCCAGATCGACCGCCGAGGGGGCGACGCCGACCTCGCGTACGGGCGACGGCGCGACGCCTTGCGGCACCTTGACGACGTCGACGCCACCGTCTTTAAGCTCCGATTCGCCGGGGACGTCGGTGCCGAGGGCGATGTATTTGACGTAGAGGTACTGCTGGTCCGAGCGGGCGACGTTGAGCCGGTCGACCAGGGTCGAGACGGGGCGGTCGTTCGGCCCGTTGCCCTGGCCGTCGGTGTAGAGCAGGAGCGACTGGATGTGCGGCGTGGCATCGCTGCCCTGCATGTCCTTGAGGGCGGCGAGGGCCTCGTCGACCGCATCGTAGATCCAGGTTCCCTGGCCGTTGGCGACCAAACCGTTGACGTAGTCGACCGCCTTCTGGCGATCCTCGTCGGTGTTCAGGGTGAGCTTGAGGATGGTGCGGTCGTTGATCTGCCCGGAGAAGGGCATGATCCGGATGTTGACGCCGGCCGGGATCGAGTTGAGGTAGTCGATGATCGCGGACTTGACCGCGGGGAAGATGTTCTGGTTGCCGCCCCCGCCGCTCATCGAGCGGCTGATGTCGATGAGGAAGACGTAGTCGTAGACCGGCGTCACGCCCGGTGCCGAGGCCGACTGAGTCGTCGCCGTCCCGTTGCCTGCACCACCGGCTGCCAGGGTTGCGCAGTCGACGCTTTGGGCGAGTGTGACGGCGGACAAACCGGAACCAAGGGCAAAACCCACGATCAGGAGTGGGACGACGAGGAAGGGAACGAGCCAGCGCCGTTGGGCGACGCGGGGCGAGCGGAACATGGGTGATGGTCTCCGCGGCGAGGCGGCCGGCGCCGTATTGAAACGATGCGGCGGGGCGGCACCGCAACCGGTAGAGATAGCTGGGCGGCGCGTCAGGGTCGGCTGAACGTCGCAGGAAACGACCCCGAATCCTACGCCGCTGTTTCGAAGGGTGTCAATCGCCTTCTGACTCCCCAGCTACGAGCGCCATCCTGCGGATCTGTTCTCGTCTCCCTACGCTGTCAAGGACATCGTCTACTACCTACCACTACGTGCGGAACCGCGGGCCAGTTTCGAGTGGGCCCGCATGACGCGGAACGGCTGCAGGACCGCGGGCCCATGAGACTCTGATTGATGCGATGTCATCAATGCCATGATGTGCTAGCATCCCATTTAAGAGCGGCTTCGGTGCCGCATCACGATGGAGCATGATGTGCGCACGACCGTCGATCTCGAAGACGATGTGCTGATCGCTGCCAAAGAGATCGCCCGCCAGCGGGGTCTGTCGACCGGGAAAATCCTGTCCGAGCTGGCCCGGCAGGCGTTGTCCCGGCACGATGGTGCGACGACGCGGAACGGCGTGCCGCTCTTCCCGGTCCAGCAAGGCGCCGGCATCGTCACTTTGGAACTGATCAACCGACTGCGAGACGAGTTTCCGTGACCGACCATCTCCTCGACGTGAACGTGCTGCTCGCCCTGTGCGATCCGATGCACGTTCACCACGAGGCTACTCATCGCTGGTTCGCCGCTGTTGGACGGTTCGCCTGGGCGACCTGCCCGATCACCGAGAATGGATTCGTCCGCGTGGGCAGCCATCCGTCCTATCCGAACCGGCCGGGGGATGCCGCCGCGGTGCTGGAAATTCTGCGCCAATTCTGTGCCGCGGACGAGCACCGTTTCTGGGCGGCCGATCTCAGCATTCGCGACCTCCTCAAATCCGGCACAGCGATTACGCATACGCAGGTTACGGACCTCTACTTGCTCGGACTGGCGGTTCGCAACGGCGGCAAGCTGGCCACGCTCGATCGGCGGATCTCGGCCGACGCCGTTGACAGCGGCGGTGGTGCCTTGGTGCTGCTCCCCACATAGCGCTGGACCACGACCATCTTGTTTGGTTGCGATTCGTCCTTGTCCCGCTCGGCCGGGGGGTAAACCGCGCCCCCGAGTGTTTCGTCGAATCCATTGCCGATCGAAACTTTCTCCGTCGTTCGGATTCAGCTCTCCTCAGGCAGCACGTCGATCCTCCCGAGCGACCACAGCGGCGACCACCGGATCCAGAGAGCCGTCGCCGTTTCGAGCAACGCGGCCAGGGCCAGCGTCTCGCGCAGCCCGAGTGTCTGGCCGAGGACGCCGCCGATGAGGGCGCCAACCGGCACCGGGATCGCGCTCGCGATGCGCAGGGTGGCGCCGACGCGACCCATCAGCGCGTCGGGGACGATCGCCTGGCGCAGACTGAGTTGGGCCACGTTGAACACGGTCAGCCCCAATCCGAAGAAGAACTGACCGAACCCGACCGCCAGCGCGACCGCCACCAGGTCGTGCCCGGCCAGCGGCAACGCCAAATCGCTCAGACCGATCACCGCGACCGCGGCCGCCATCGTCGGCCCGACGCCGATGCTGCTCGTGATCCGTCCGGGCAAAAGGGCACCGACGACGAATCCCACACCGCCGACGGCGAAGACCACGCCAAGAATCCCGGCCGGCAGACCGATCGAGCGCGTCAGGTAGAGGATGACGACCGCCTCGAGCATCGCGTTGAACAGATCGATCGCGGCCCAACCGACGGCGAGGGCACGGATCGTCGGATCACGTCCGACCGCCCGCACCCCTTCGACGGCATCGGTCCAGAGCGAAGAACGCCTCCCGGTGTTGACCCGTCCCGGCTCCCGGGTGCGGATGCGGGCGATCAAAGCTGCCGAGGCGAGGAACGAAAGGCGTCGACGGCGATGGCGAGCGGTGCCTTGAGCAGTTGGATGAGCCCGCCGGCGAGGGTCGGCCCCGCGACCTGAGCGGCGGATCGGCTCAACTCCAGATCGCTGTTGCCCTCGACCAGGCGATCGCGTTCGATCAGGGAGGGGAGGAAGGATTGGTAGGCGACGTCGAAGAAGAGGGCACAGGCGCCGGAGAGGAAGGCGACCAGGTAGAGCAGCGGCATGTTCAGGGCGCCGACGAGCCAGGCGAGCGGGATCGCGCCGAGCAGTACGGCGCGGACGAGATCGGACGAGACGAGAACGGGCCGGCGGGGACGGCGGTCGACGATCGCGCCCGCCAGGAGTCCGACCAGCAACGACGGCACTGAGCCCATCGCGGACAGGACGCCCATCTCGGTCGGTGTCGCCCCGAGCATCACCGCCGCGGTCAAGGGAATCGCCAGGAAGCTGACCTGGGAGCCGAGTTGCGAAATCGTCTGCGCCATCCAGAGCCGGCGAAAATCGTCGTGGTCGCGCAGAAGTTGCACCGTGACGCTCCGTTTCACCCGGCGAGCAGAAACCGCCCACCCGCGACAATCGTGACGCCGCGAGCATACCAACTGACGGAGGGGCGGGGCACACGACCAGACGCTCTCCCGTCATTCCTCCCGAGCCTGCGAAGCTTTGTCGATGCATCTCTTTCCGCAAGAGGCAATGTGCCGGCGAAGAAACGGCTCCGCTGCGCTCCGGGAGATTTCCTTCGACAAGCTCAGGACAGGCTCTCGGCTTCGCTCGGAACGACGGGGGCTCCCCACGTCGGCAAGGTTTCTGCGAATCGTTTGCGGGCGGGCCGGTGACGGTCGCCGGAACCGGCACATCGTCCGTTGACCGGGTTCGCCGCGACACCGGGAAAGGAGACGCAGATGGCAGACTTCGACGACGTGAAGGCACGGTTGTGTCCGGAGGCACGGACCCGGACGGCGGACCTCGGTCTGCTGGCGTTGCGAATGACCGCCGGCGGACTGCTCGCCGGACACGGGGCGCAGAAACTCTTCGGCGCATTCGGGGGACACGGGTTGGAAGGTATGGGGGGGATGCTCGAATCGATGGGGATGCGGCCCGGCAAGTCCTGGGCGGCGTTAGCCGGTCTCTCCGAGTTCGGCGGCGGCATGCTGACCGCGCTCGGGTTGGGGGGACCGATCGGTCCGGTCATGCTTCAGGGCTCGATGGTCACGGCCGCACGCACGGTGCACTGGGGCAAACCGATCTGGACGACCGCGGGCGGGGCCGAGGAACCCGTGCTCTACTCGGCCATCGGCATGGCAGTCGGCCTGGCCGGACCGGGGCGCTATTCGTTGGATCACCTGTTCGGCATCCGCGTTCCGAAGTCCCTCGCCGCCCTGACCGCCGCCGGTGTCGTGGCCGGAGTCGTGCTTGCCGATCGCGCATCGGCACCGGCGCAGCAAGAGGAACCGGCAGCGGAAGAGGCTGCTATGAAAGGACCGGAAGGGGGCGAGGATCGCGTCGTCGAATCACGCCCCGCCGAGGTGGGAGCCACGGCGGATACAGGAGAGACCGGAGAAACCGCTCAGGCGGACGACGCGACAGCCGCGTCGGCGCTGTCCTCCTTGTAGACCATTTGCGTCAATCGCGCTCGGTCGTCCCCGATCGCTCGGGTGTGGCGACCGGCGCCAGCAGGTCCTGGCAGAAGCGGTAGAGCCCGTCGAGCACCGGCGCCATCGCGGCGACGAACGCCGCGTCGTCGGTGTGGAGGGCACGGATTCCCGACCCGATCGCGCGCAGCCCCACCGACCACGGCGTCAGTTGCCGGTCGGTGGTCTCGGCACCGCGCAACGCCAGGGCCATCACTGCGAGTGCGGGGTCGGTCAACTGGTAGTGGGTCACCAGGGAATCGAAGCCGGTGCGGAAGCCCGTGTGCCGCAACTCCGCTTTTGGATGATGAAAGGGCGTGGCGCCGGTCGCCTCTGCCTCCGCCATCACCTGGGATTCGGGCAGAAAGGCGATCTCCGCGTCGGGATCGATCATCCGGCGAATCAGCCAAATCATCGAGGCGCGATCCATCCGTGCCCCTGCCCGCGTCACCCACCGCACGGATGCCCCTCCTCGCGCGCTCGCGCACGCAGTCGTCGTTGCGGAATCGAGATCGAAGCGGGCGGAATGCGGACAGCACTCCGCCCGAGCCGGTTCGGCAGTTTGACCACCGGGCCTCGTGCTGTCAAGGCGACCCGCGACGCGCCCGAGCGCGCCAGCCCGAGGTCCAGCGCCGCACCCGATCGAGGTACGCGGGCGTCAGCCAGGGAATGTCCGCGCGTCCGAGCCGCGGCGACAGGTCGCGCTCCATCAGCACCCCGGCCCACCAACAGAACGGTGCCAGGTCCCCGATCGGCCCCGCGGCCTGTTCGTAGCCGCGTCGCCAACCCGCCTCGAAGGCTCGTCGCATCGCCCGCCCCGTCTCGACGGTAGGCGCGTCGGGCAGCGGAGCCAGCCTGATGATCGAGAGGGTCCGGGCAAGATCGGCGCGCGGATCGCCGGAGCGCGCATTCGCCCAGTCGAGCACCGCCGTCACGCGGTTCCCCTCGACCAGGACGTTCAGCGGATGGTAATCGAGATGGATCAGCGCCGGTGACCGCGCCGGCTGTCGCGCCAGACACGAGGCGAGCGTCGGGTCGGGCACCGCCGACGCGTCCCAGAGCGAGGCACGAGTCGGGAGATCGGTGGGAGGTGGCAGGGCATGGATGGCTGCCTGGACTTGCCCGAAGGCGACGCCGAGGTCGCGGATGCGCGGTCGATCCGAAGGATCGCCCAGCAACACCTCGGCGAGCGGGCGACCGGTGCACCACGAGAGCAAGAGAACGGGCCGATCCTGCCAGGTCGCCGTCGCGGCAACGGGGGGGACGGGTAAGCCCCCGTCTGTGGCCGCCGTCATCGCGGCGATCTCTCGTCGTGCCTGATCGACCTGGTCCGGTCTGAGCACCCGGAGCGCGTAGTCTTCTCCGACGCTATTCACGCGCCAGATCGCCGCGTCGACACCGCCTTGCACCGGCTCAACCGAGACCGGGGAGCCGAGCCCGAGCGCGGTCAGCACGGCGAGGGGATCGATGCTGTTTGCCGATTGCATGCCCAACTCTACCACGGCGTTTGCCCGCCGGTCGGGATGCGGCGTTTGCCCAGGTCGCCGCCGTCCTCACCGGCCCTGGGGCATTGCGGCTTGCTACGCTCGATTGAGCGTTTCGCGCAGGGCTGGCAGCGCCCGCTCACCGAGCAGCGTCACACCCGCCGCGTCGGTGAAGCCGTGGGGGGTGCCGAACTCGACGCGGGTGGCGCCGGCGGCGAAGAGGGCTTCGGTCTGCCGGACGATCTGATCGGGGGTGCCGGAGAAGGCGAAGCGGTCGAGGACGTCGTCCGGCACCATCGCCGCCGCTTCGTCGTCACGACGCGCCGCGACGAGGGCGGCCATCCGACGCAAGAGGTCGACCGGCAGGTCGACGGTGGGATCGAGGGGGGCCACGACCGGGAGATAGCGGGCGACCTGTTGGCGGGCGCGGGTTCGCGCGGCCGGTCCGTCCTCGTCGACGACGGTCACCGCGCCCATGACGATGCCGACGGTACCGAGGGGGCGGCGTGCCTGCGCTTCACCGATCGCCAGGTAGCGGCGCATGACCGGGACCAGGGCCGGATTGGTCGAGCCGCCGATCTTGACCTCGTCGGCGACTTCGCCCGCCAGCGCCGCCAGTTTCGGTCCCCAGGTACCGATCAGGAGGGGGATGTCCGGGCGCGCCACCTCGTACCGGAGCAGGCGACCGGCCGGGAGTGGGAAGAGATCGCTCGCGAACTCGTCTTCTCGGCCGGCGAGGAGGTGGCGAATCGCCCCGATCGCCTCGCGCAGCCGGGCGACCGGTGCACGCTCTTCGATCCCGATCGCTTCGAGCCAGGCACCGCGGGCGAGGCCGAGGTACGCCCGCCCGTTTGAGGCGGCGTCGAGCGCCGCGAGCTGGCCGGCGATTTCGACGGGGTGCAGCAGCCAGGTGTTGAGGGCGGCCGGGCCGAGCCGGACGCGTCGGGTGGCGCGCGCCATCGCCAAGAGCGGCACGATCGCCGGTTGGAAACCGAGATCGGCGTAGACACCGACGGCGTCGAAGCCGAGGTGCTCCGCGAGCTCGGCCAGGGCGGCGTACTCGGCGAGCGTTTTGTTGCCTTGAAACGCGACGGAGACCTCGCGTCGCCTGGTCATCGCTCCCTTCTTTCGGCTCGGCCTCAGCGCACCGACGACGGTGGGCGCGATTCTGGCACAATCGATTCCGAACGCCAGCCCCGCAGGGAACGTTCGAAGGTGATGGTTCATGGCAGCCGATCGGTTTCGTCTCGCCAATCTCCGCGTGACCGTGGTCGCGATCGAGGGCCGCTCGGTCTGCGGCCTCAACGTCGGCGATTTCTTCGAGGTGACGGAGAGTAGCCGCCTCCGGATTCCCGATGGCAAGCACTTCTGCCTGTTTGCCCTGGCCGCCGTGCTGCCGCTGCTCCCCGCCAAGATGCGGGCGCTCGATCCGGCGGATTGGTTGTGGCAAGACAGTCTGGTGGCCTGCCCCGATCCCGACGAGCGGGTGATCCTCCGCATCGAGCGGACCGGCGAGGCGAGGCTGCGGACGTCGGAGTTGACTTGATCTCCCGCGGCCCCGGCCGCGGCGACGACCGCGTCAGCCCCCGCCGATCAGGCGCTCGACCCGGCTCGCGCGTTCGGACGCCGCGGCGGCGAGTCGCGCGCGCGTCTCGGCCAGCCAGGCACGATCGGCGTCCAGGCGGCCGGTTGCCTCCGCGAGCGCCCGGTCCATCGTCTCCGGCGCCGGACCACCGGGGACGGTCCGGACGCGGACGAACGACCAGGGATCGAGCGCGGTGCGGACGGTCTCGGCGGCGAGGCCGAGCGGGCGACCGGTCACGGCGCGGGCTGCCGCATCGACCATCGCGGGCGCGATCGCGGTCGCGTCGATACCCGCGGCGATGGCGTCGTGCACGACGCGGGCAGCGATTGCGTGGGCGGTGCGGAAGGGAAGGCCGCACACCCGGACGAGCGCGTCCGCCAGTTCGGTGCTGGTGGTGAATCCCCGGCCGGCACGGGCGGCGAGAAGATCCGCGTCGACCGCGAGGGGGGAGGCGACGACCGCGGTCAGGAGGTCGAGCACCGACGCCATCGCACCGAAGCAGCGCGCGAGGGGAACATAGATCTCGTCCTCGACGTCGACGGTGTCGCCGAAGGCGCTGCTGTGGACCATCGTCGCGACGGTGGCGGCGTCGCCGTAGACGTAGCCGACGCGGGCGCGCACGTGCTCCAGGACGACCGGATTGCGCTTCTGCGGCATGATCGAGCTGATCTGGACGAAGGCATCCGCGATCCGGACGACGCCGACTTCCGGTCTCGTCCAGATCAGGAGGTCGTGGACGAAGCGCGACAGGCTGGCCGCGGCCGTGACGAGGGCGCCGGTCGCCTCGAGCATGTGGTCGGCCGCGCCGACCGCGTCGTAGCCGTTTTCGACCACCCCCGCGAAGCCGAGCAGGCGCGCGGTCAGCGCGCGGTCGATCGGGAATCCGGTCGTGGTGAAGGCGGCGGCACCGAGCGGGTTCTGGTTGACCCGCCCGTGGAGTTCGCGAAGACGCGCCGTGTCGCGTTCGAGCGGGCCGAGGACGCCGCCGAGGTAGTGGGCGAAGGTCGTCGGTTGGGCGGGTTGGGTGTGGGTCGTTCCCGGCATCAGGGTTGCCAGGTGCGCCCGCGCCAGGTCGAGCAACGCCGCCCGCAGGCCGAGCACCCGGTCGATCGCGTCGAGGACGAGCTCGCGCAGCATCAGGCGGCACATCGCCGCGTCGAGGTCGTTGCGGGAGCGGGCCGTCTGCAGTGCTCCCCCCGCGTCCGGTCCCGCCAGCTCGATGAGGCGGCGCTCAACCGCGAAGAACAGATCCTCGACCGCGGGCGCGTAGCGAAACGCCGCGTCCCCCTCGGCGGCGATGGCGCCGAGGGCGGCGAGCGCCTTCCCGGCCTCCGCGGCGGCGACGATCCCCGTCTCGGCGAGCATCACGAGGTGGGCGGCGTTGGCCGCCAGCATCGGCGCGAAGAGGAGGCGACGCGCATCGTCGAAGGCGGGCCGGAGGACGTGCTCGGCGTAGACGGGGTGCGGAAAGGTACCGGCAGTTTCGGTCACGTTATCCCTTGATCCCGGTCAGGGCGATGCCACGGATGATCTGGCGCTGGAAGATGGCGAAGACGACCAGGATCGGGATCGTCGCCAGCGCCGCCGCGGTCATGATCAACTCGTACTGGCTGCCGGCTTCGCTGGAGAAGAAGGCGATGCCGACCGGTAGGGTTCGCATCCCCTCGGAGCGGATCGCGATCAGCGGCCAGAGGTAGGCGTTCCAGTTGCCGAGGAAGGTGAAGATACAGAGCGCCGCCAGGGCGGGCTTGACCAGCGGCAGCGCCACTTTCCAGAACAACCCGAATTCGGAGAACCCATCGATGCGACCGGCATCGAGGAGGTCGTTGGGCACCGTCAGGAAGAACTGGCGCATCAGGAACACGCCAAAGGCGCTCATCACACCCGGGAACATGATCCCCCAGTAGGTGTTGACCCAGTGCAGCTTGATCGACATCAGGTACCAGGGAATGACCAGCATTTCGGTCGGGACCATCAGCGTACTGAGGATGAGCACGAAGATGACGTTCTGGAGCGGAAACCGGAATTTCGCGAGGACGTAACCGGCCAGCGAGTCGAAAAAGGCGACGCTGGCGGTGGTGATCGTGGCGACGATCAGGCTGTTGACGAACCAGCGGACGTAGTCGGTGTCCTCCAACACGTGCCGGTAGTTGTCGAGGGTGGGGTCGGGCGGTAGCAACGCCAGCCCGTAGACGTCCTTGGCGTGTTTGAGCGAGGAGGAGATCATCCAGAGGAACGGGAAGATCATCCCCAGACCGCCGAGCAACAGGATCACGTAGAGCAGACCGCGCGCCGCCGTCCGCCGCCAGTCGCGGCGGCTCTCGACGACGACGGCGCCGCCGGCGGCGACCGGTCGCGTTGCCGGCAGCGGGCCCGCGGTCGGTTTGGCGACGGCGGAGCGGGCTTCAGTACTCATAGCGCCTCGACAGGACTTTGAGTTGGACGATCGTGATCGCCAGGATCATCAGGAAGAGGGCAAAGGTCATCGCCGCGGCGTAGCCCATCTTCGAGGGGAGACTGGCGAACGCCTGCTGGTAGATGTAGAGCACCAGGGACAGGGTGCTGTTGAGCGGGCCCCCTTGCCCCTGTGAGGTCATCGTCCGGATCTGGGTAAAGACCTGGAGCGAGCTGATGACGCCGACGACGGTCAAGAAGACGATCGTCGGATTGAGGAGCGGGATCGTGATGTCGACAAACCGCCGCCGCGGACCGGCGCCGTCGAGGGCGGCGGCCTCGTAGTACGTCTCCGGGATGCCCTCCAGTCCGGCCAGGAAGATGACGATCTGGAATCCGAGTCCCTGCCAGACCGTCATCGCGATGATCGAATAGATCGCCATGTCGGGACTCTGCAGGAACTTGAAGGGACCGATCCCGAGGTGACCCAAACCTTCGTTGAGTACCCCGTTCGGGGTGTAGATCCAGCGCCAAACCCAGCCGACGGCGACGAGCGAGGTCACGTACGGGACGAAGTAGAGCATCCGGTAGAACCCGACGTAGCGGGTCAGCCGCTGCAACCCGAGCGCGACCGCCAGACTCAGGACGAGACCGGCCGGGACGCCGACGACGACGTAGACCCAGGTGTTGCGGAGCGCCTTCCAGAAGACCTCGTCGCTTCCCATCCGCCGGAAGTTGTCGAGCCCGACGTAGGGTTGCTCGATCGCGATCGGATCCCACTTGTGGAGACTGACCCAGAAGGCGTAGAGCGCCGGCGCGATCCGGATCGTCAGGAAAAAGACGAGCGGAAGCCCGAGAAAGGCGTACGCCCAGAGCCAGCGCCGCTTTTCCAGCGTGAGATGCACGAATCGACCCTCCGGAGGCGGCGAGGCGGCGAGGCGGCGAGGCGGCGAGGCGGCAAGGAAAGGAACGACCAGTTCTCGCCTTCTCGACTCCCCGCCTCTCCCGTTTGTCCCTTGCCGCCTTGCCGCCTCGCCGCCTCGCCGCCTACTTCTGCTTGA
>DATBFX010000570.1:0-19867 GCA_036558305.1 Thermomicrobiales bacterium
ATCGTCCCCTCGCGATGAGACGGCTGCACGTACGGACAGCGATCGGCGAGCGGGCAACCGACGGGCGGTGCCGTCAAGTGCGGCGTTTCGCCCGGGAGGACGATCCGGCGACGCTCGTGACGGCGCGACGGGTCGGGGATGGGCACCGCCGAGAGTAGCGCCTGCGTGTAGGGATGCTTCGGGTTGGCGAAGATCGCTTCGACCGGGCCTTCCTCGACGATCGTGCCGAGGTACATCACGATCACGCGGCTGCAGAGGGAGCGGACCGTGCTCAGGTCGTGCGAGATGAAGAGGTAGGTCATCCCGAGTTCGGCCTGGAGTCGCCGCAGCAAACCGATGATCTGGATCCGGATCGACATATCGAGCGACGAGGTCGGTTCGTCGAGGATGACGAAGTCGGGACGGGTCGCGATCGCCCGCGCGATGCCGACCCGCTGTTTCTGCCCTCCGGAGAGTTGGTGCGGTCGCCGCCCGAGGAGACGCCGGTCCAGATTGACAAGATCCATCAACTCGCCGAGGTGCCCGGCGAGATCGCCGTTCCGCGCGACCCCGTGCAGCTTCAGCGGTTCGCTCAGCGTCTGCTTCACCGTCAGCCGCGGGTTGAGCGACATCGTCGGGTCCTGAAACACCATTTGAATGCGACTGCGCAACGGCCGGAACTCGCCCTCGCTCAGCGTCGTCACGTCCCGGCCCCGAAAGACGATCCGCCCCTCGCTCGGATCGATCAACCGAACCAGACACTTCGCAACCGTCGATTTCCCCGACCCACTCTCCCCGACCAGGGCGACCGCCTCCCCCGCCTCGATCCGAAACGAAACCCCGTTGACGGCGTAGACCCGACCGCCGTGCGCCGAAAAGACCTTCTTGAGGTCGTGTACCGCGAGAAGTGGGTTCGTCATGGTCGATCCGCTCTCATGAGCCGATGTCGTGCCGGCGTCGCGCGGGGCTGACGCCCTGAGGGCACCCGCCGCGCGGAACCTCCATAAGCCCCCTGAAGGAGGCTGCTAACAACGATTTCCCCAGCCCGCTTGAGCGGGCTTATCTGGGTGAGCCCGGAGACTTTCGCTCCGGGCGACGCCGGCGCAATCGTCGAAGTTGGCAGAGATGCAGACCAGATCATGATCCCGCCGCCTCCGCACCGACTGCCTGCCGCACCTCCACTGGATGGCACAACACCGAATGCTCCACCGCAACCTCGACCATCTCCGGTGCCGTCACTCCTGCCTTCGCCCAGGCATCGACAGACACCGCGCGGTACCGCCGGTCCCCGACCTCGATCGACTCCTCGACCGCAATCGGCGCCGCGTCGGTCGTCGCGTCGGGCGGCCGGTCCGGACGGAGCATCGCACCCAACAGGCGGATCGTGTACGGGTGGCGCGGCCGGGCGAACAACTCGTCGACCGGTGCGACCTCGACGATGCGGCCCGATTGCATGACGGCGACGTGGTGACAGGTCTCGGCCACGACGCCCAGGTCGTGCGTGATCAGCAACACCGACATCCCCGTCTCCGCCTGGACCTCCGCGATCAGGTCGAAGACTTGCGCCTGGATCGTGACGTCGAGCCCGGTCGTCGGTTCGTCGGCGATCAGCAACTCCGGGCCGCAGGCGACTATCATCCCGATCATCACCCGCTGTGCCATCCCGCCGCTGAGTTGGTGCGGATACGAGGCGGCGACCCGCTCCGGTCCGGCGACCCCGACCCGCCGCAGCATCGCCAGCGATGCCGCCCGTGCCTCCTCCTTCCCCACCCCTCGCTGCCGCCGGTAGACCCGGCCGATCTGGTCCCCGACCGTCATCAGCGGATTGAGCGACGTCCGCGGCGACTGGAAAATCATCGCCGCCTTCTTCCCCCGAATTCGCCGCAACCCCGCCTCGTCCCTCCCGACGACGTCCTCGCCGTCGACCACCACCCGCCCCCCAACCACCCGCCCCGGCGCCCGCGTCAACCCCAAAATCGATAGTGCCGTCTGCGTCTTCCCCGACCCGCTCTCCCCCACCAACCCCAAAATTTCGTGCCGCCGGATCGTGAACGACACATCGTTGACCACAGGAATGAGTCGCTCTCCTGATTCGTCCGGGAACGCGATGGTCAGGTTCTGGATCTGAACCAGCGGAGCCGCGTCCTCCCCCTTCCCCCCGACGGTCGGGGGGAAGGGGGCCGGGGGGTTAGGGGGCCTTCTCATCTCCCCACCACCGCATCACGCACCCACTCCCCGACCAGATTGAATCCCAGCACCGCGATCAATATCGCAATCCCTGGGAAGACCGAGATCCACCACTGCCCCGAGTTGATGTACTGCGCCCCGTCCGAAACCAACACTCCCCACTCGGCCGTCGGCGGTCGAATCCCGACACCGAGGAAGCTGAGCCCCGCCACGTCGAGGATGCCCCACCCGAGCGTCAACGTCGCCTGCACCAGCGCCGGCGGCAACGCGTTCGGCAACAGGTGGTACCCCAGGATGCGGAGGCGGCGGTTGCCGACGCACTTGGCGGCGGCGGCGTACTCGGCCTCCCGCAAGGAAAGCATCTCGCTCCGCACGATCCGCACGAAGTAGGGCGTGTAGGCCACCGCCACCGCGACCACGACGTACCTCGTCTCGTTGCCGAGCATCGCCGTGATCCCGATCGCCAGCACGAACGCCGGGAAGGAGAGCAGGACGTCGACGATCCGCATCGCGACGTCGTCGACGATCTCGCCGAAGTAGCCCGTCACGCCCCCGATGGCCGCCCCTGCGGTCAGCGCCAGCGCCGTGATCGCGATCGCGACCATCAGATCGAGCCGGGCGGCGTCGATGACGCGGGCGAACACGTCGCGCCCGTACTGGTCGGTGCCCATCAGGTGCTCGCGCGAAGGCGCGGCGGTGACCGCGAACGGATCGGGCGTGATCGGGTCGTAGCGCGAAAGCCACGGCCCGGCCACCGCCAGGAAGAGGATCAGCCCGAGTGCACAGAACCCGACGATCGCCGAGGCGCGGGTCCGGCGAACCCGCCGCCACCAGGACGCGCGACCGGTCCCCACCACGACCGGTTCGTAAACCGGCACCGGCGGAAGACTGCCGGGGGAAAGGGGGCGGTTGACGTCGCCGGCGGTCGCTGCCATGAGGAACTCCTCAGCCGAGCCGGATGCGGGGGTCGATGAGGGTGTAGGCGATGTCGATCGCCAGGTTGAGCAGCACGTAGATGATGGCGACGACGAGGACGAAGCCGTTGATCGCGTCGTAGTCGCTGCCGGTGATCGCGTTCCAGGCGTAGTACCCGATCCCCGGCCAGGAGAAGATCGTCTCCACGAGCACGTTCCCGGCCAGCAGATACCCAAGCACGATCCCCGCCACCGTCAACAGCGAGACGAGCGCGTTCTTCAGCGCGTCCTGGCGGACGATCTCGCGATCGGAGAGCCCGAGACTGCGCGCCGCCAGCACGTAGTCGCTGCCGAGCACGTTGAGCATCGCCGAACGCGACATCTTGATGAACGGCGACATGACGACGAACCCGAGCGCGAGCGTCGGCAAGACCAGATGGGCGAGCGCGTCGCGTAGCGCGGTCCAATTGCCCGTCAGGAGTGCGTCGATGGTGTAGAGCCCGGTCAGGTGTTGCGGCGGCGCGACATCGGTAGACAGCCGGCCGACCGGCGCCGGGGCGATGTTCCAGAGGTGGTAGAAGAGGTAGATCAGGACGAGGCCGAACCAGAAGAGGGGCGTCGCCGCGCCGACGATCGCCACCTGATGGATGAGCCCGTCGAGCCAGCTCCCGCGCCGCACCGCTGCCCAGATCCCGAGCGGGATGCCGAGCACCCCGCCGAAGAGGAGCGCAGCCAACGCCAGCTCGATCGTCGCCGGCAAGCGGTGGCTCAGATCCTGACGGACGGGATGACCGGAGCGGATGCTCTCGCCCAGATCACCCCGCACCACGTTGCCCACGTAGTCGCCAAGCTGGACGAGGAACGGTTTGTCGAGACCGAGTTGCTTGCTGATCGCGGCCCGGACCTCAGGCGTCGCGTACGCCCCCGCCTTGACGAGCACCGGATCGCCCGGCAGCACACGCGTAACGACGAAGACGGTCACGATCACGCCGAGCAGCGTGACGACCGACAACGCCAACCGGCGGGCGAGGTACCGTCGGAGAGTCATCGATGGCCGTCCGTCAATCGCTGAGGCATCGTCGGCATCGTCGGAGCGTGAGGGACAGCGGCCGCGCCGCTTCGAACCGCAACGGTGTGGAGCGGTGAAAAGGTGTCGAGCGCGTCGCGAGTGTAGCTTTCACGGATCGGGCGTGCAACGGGGCGATTCATCCCAGGTACGCGCGCAACGCGTCCGGTTTCAGAAGGGAGATGCGATCGCCCTCGATCCCGAGGATGCCGAGCGACGCAAACTCCTGAAGTGCCCGATTCAACGTGCTGCGGGTCGTCCCGAGTTCCGCGGCGAGCTCGCCCTGGCTACGACCGAGCCTGAAGGTCCGACTGCCCTCGCGTTCGGCGCGCGTCAGCAGCCACTTCGCCAGCCGTCCCGGCACGTCCAACGCCATCAGGTCGGCGTGACGCGCGTTCGCAAGTCGCACCCAACCGGCGAGCGTTGCCAGCAACCCTTCGACGAAGGTGAACTCGTTCCGGAGCAGTTCGAGGAAGTCCGATCGCTGGATGAACCGGACCCTGACCGGGCCCTGGGCGGTGACGGTCGCATCACGCGGTTTCCCGTCGAGCAGGGCCAGTTCGCCGAGTGCCGCCGGCGCCTCCACGACGGCAAGCACTGCCTCTTGCCCCGTTGTCGCGTACCTGGAAACCTTGAGGTGGCCATCCTCCAACACCACCAGGCTGTGTCCCGGATCGCCCTCGTTGAACAGCACCTGACCATCGCGATAGGAGCGCACCAGGCTTGCCCGCGCCAACGCATCGAGGAGCTGTGCCGGCAGACCCGCGAAGAGCGGGACCTCACCGAGGCGGTGGGGGGGGGTGTTCGTCATCGCGATCCACCCATACGGCAAACGCCTTGTAGGGGCGGACCGCCGTGTCCGCCCTTCTTCATGAGCGCCAACGCGGCAGGGCGGACAGCGCCCAGAGGGCACCCGGTCCGCCCCTACGATCTCGCGTGTCGCGACGCCTGACCGCCTCTGTCAATCGCCCCGATTCCCCGCACCGATACCCATCGTCGCCACTGCTGCCGGACAGTCCACCTCGTGACCGTTCGCCGCCACCCCGTTCGCCCCGATCGGTTCGGTGCGGAGGTGGCGATCGTCGCTGGTCAGGCATTTGCCGGTGGCGATGTCGAATTGCCAGCCGTGGAGGGTGCAGGTGAGGGTGCCGTTTTCGACCTGGCCGAAGCGGGTCAGATCGGCCTTCAGGTGCGGGCAGCGGCGCTGGATGCGGTAGCCGCCGCACTCCCAGGTCTCTTGCTCCGGTTGCTGCTCCGCGTAGAACCCCTCGGCGTACTGGATCCGCTCCGGCGAGAGGCACTTGAAGAAGCTGTAGACGTACTCGTTGTAGGGGCCGTCGCGTTCGGCGGCGAAACGGCAGGAGAGGAAAATCTGGTTGACCCAGTCCTCGTCGTGCCGCTTGATGCACGTCTCGACGAGCGCGGGGTCGAGGAAGAGCCGGTACTCGCACGTCTCCCCGTGCCAGGCTCGCACCCGCCGCCGCCGGAAATCGAGCACGACCGACGGCTGCGCCTCCCCGAAGTTGAGGAGAACCCGCGTGTTGATCCCTTCCGCCGTCCGGTCGGCCTGCTGGATCAGCGGTTCGAACCACTCCTTGAGCACCGGCAGGATCTCGATCTCCCCCCGCGTCCAGGTCGCCTTCTCCGCCGCGATCTGCGGTCGTCGCCGCTCCCGCATCCGTTCGAGGTAGGCGTGCTTATCGGTGAAGATCGCGCGCACCTCTTCGGCAGGCATCGGGTGCCGAACGGAGCACGAATCCGGCGTCAGCGTCATGACGCTGCCGGGGATCATCAGGTGCCCGCGATCCGGCGGGTACCCCTGCTCCTGGAGGAATTCGAGGAAGACGGTCTGGTCGGGAAAGATGTTGACCGGGTCGCGGTCGACGTCGTTGAAGTCGAACAACTCGTCGTCGAGGAAGCAGGGCGGACCGGCCATCGGCACGATGTGGGTCGCGCCGATCTGCCGCGCGTAGCGGACGGCCCGTGCCATCTGCGTCGTCCGTTTCTGGCGTCCGAGCGCCCGCTTCTCCGCCTCGGGGAAGCGGTAGACCATCGGGTACCAGATCGCGCCGGAAAACTGGAGGAAGTGGGCATCGTACGGTCCGAACGCGGTCAGGGCATCGAAGTCGACCGGCCGCG
The DNA here is from genome assembly GCA_036558305.1 of Thermomicrobiales bacterium. Lineage (GTDB taxonomy): Bacteria > Chloroflexota > Chloroflexia > Thermomicrobiales > UBA6265 > DATBFX01. Next base: position 6,286 of record DATBFX010000570.1, read on the forward strand.
AATCGTTCTGGTCGAAGACCCGCACCTCGCCGTCGTCGAGCGAGAGCCCGGAGTCGCCGAGCGGTCCGTCGGCCGGGGAGACGAGCGAGGTCGTCATCACCCGCAACCCGTCGAGGTCCAGCGGTACCCCGTTCTTCGTCTGCACGAAGTTGGCGAAATCGAGGTCGCGCAGGTAGCGCTCGACCAGCGGCAGCGGATGATCGGGCAGGATAACCGTCGTGTCCTTGGCGACGTGATCGCGCAACCAGACCGGGTCGTAGTGGTCGTGGTGGACGTGGGAGAGGTAGAGGTAGGTCGGGTTGCCGATCGTCGTGGGGTCGATACCGGAGTTGTCCGGAAAAGGGAACCAGGAGGCGAAGTAGGCCGGGTTGAACCAGGGATCGCAGAGGATGCTGCCGTGCTTCGTCTCGACGTAGAGACCGGCATGGCCGATGAACGTGATCTGCAACCCAGCGCCTCCTCCGACCCGACCGATGGTCGTCTCCCGCTCCACCCGGAACGCTCGTCAGTGTAGTCGTGCCGTGTCGCAGAGACAACGCCCGGACCGGTCTCGCTACAATGACGGCGTGCACGACGCCGCGTGCGGGGAGGGGGCGCGAATGGTCGAGTGTTTCGATCGCATCCACTTGAAACTCGCCGAGCTGGTCCTCCGGCCGCTCAACGACCTGCGCGAGCACCCGGACCTCACCGCGGTCACGGTCCGCCCCCCAGGACGCGGCGGCCGCGTCCACGTCACCGTGAGCAAGACCTGGCCGGACGGACCACGGGGACTCCCGTCCTACGTGTGGGAGGCGCGCGAAGTCGATGCCGCCGGCGTCGACCTGCCCCATGGCCGCGCCTGGACGGATGGCACGCCGCACGATATGCCAGAGACCGCGTATTGGGCGGCAGTCGACGCTGTTGCCGCCTCGCGTCGCCGCGCGATCCGGGTTTAGCGTCCCTTTCGTCCCAGGCCGGCCGCCGTCGCCAGGACAACACACCGGCTCGTACCTAAGGTCTCAGCAGCTACCGAAATTCGGGCAAAATCGCCCGGTTTCTGGCTCCCCTGTAGCCCACCGCGGCATCCTCGATGCGTGGCCGCTCGTCGCCGCAGATCGGCGGCCGGTCAATTGCAGACAGAGGTGCTGTGATGTCGACAAGGGCTCGTCGCGTCCGGGCGCTCGTGCGCCGGACAGCCAACAGTCATCCGGTTCCCCGCGAACTCGTCGTCGTCCTGCTCGCGCTCGCCGTCGCACTCCCTTTCGGTGTCCTGGCGACGCTGGCCGCCACGGGGCCGAACGGTCCGTCGCCCGCCCAGGGTCACGCCGAGGTCATCGCCCAGGGTGTCGCGCCGCTGCCGCAGTCTCGGGCATCGTGGCGGATCGAGTCCGTCTCTGCCCCCTTGCCCGACAAGGCGCAATCCCAGACCTGGCCGCTCGGTTTCGTCCTCGCCGATGACGGTGCCATCCTCGTCACCGATCGAGCGACCGGCGACGAGACCCGGCTCGCGGACGGCGAGGCAAGTTTCGTCCGCGACCCAACCGAACAGACTCGTGCCAGTCTCGGTACGGCGGCAGCAACCTACTTCGATCTCGCCCTGCTCCCCGCCGGAAGTGAGCAACCCATTGCGAGCGGGATCAAACTCGTCTTCCAGAGCGATCCTTTTACGGCGCCGACAGGGAATCGCGACCTCGACCTCGTCCGCGACGTGCTCGCCCCAAACGAGACCGGCAAACTCGCCGAGCAGGGCAGTCCGACCCTCCTGCTGGTGACTGCCGGGTCCCTCGACGTCAAGACCCCGGCTGAAGCGACTCCGGTGGCACTGAAGACGGGTGAAGCGCGATTGTTCACCGGTAGCCTCACGCTCTCGCCGCGCGGCAACGCCCACGCGACCTACGTCGCCGCCGTCGTCGGTCCCGAAGTGAAAACCTCGGCCACGACGACGGCGACGCCGGCTGCCCCGACCGGAACGGCGCTCGCGGCCGTGATGGCCTGTCCCGCCGGGTACGACGCCTCCGGCAAATCGTCCGACACGCTGGCGAGCGACTGCTCCCAACCCCTCCAGGGTGTCACCATCCATTACCGCACCTCCGGCGCAGACCTAAACAAGGCGTCCGACGGTAACGGACAGGCGGCGTTCGTCGATCTCCTCCCCAACCAAATCGACTTCGTTGAGGACGTCCCGAACGGCTACCAATTGGCTCGCGTCGTCTGCTCCTTCACCTTCCCGGCCCAGACCGACGGAACCCCGGCCGGTTCCGGCAACGTCGAGGGCTCGCCCGACCAGGGAGGACTGATCGGCCACGACTTCCGCGAGGGGGAGAAGCTGTCCTGCAGCTTCTACAACCCGGCACTGCCGGCCGCGTCGCCGACTCCCGAACCGGCCCTGGAAGGCTCGCCGACCGCCTAGGTTCGGGGCGCGCCGAGTCCGACCGATGGCGGGCACGCCGGTCTCCACGATCGCAACAGTGCGCGAGACTCCCCGCTCCGGGCGCCGACGTGGCACCATTCGCCGGGCGGAGGCTGCGGGTAGTCGATGGTCTTTCGGATCGGGCACTTCGTCGTCGTCACGATCGTGCAGGGCTTGCTCGTCCTGTTGCTGGCCGGCGTTCTCTCCGGCGTGCACGTCGAGAATGCCCAGACGGCCATCGTCGGCACCGCGGTCATCGTCGCCGTCACCGGCTTTCTCTGGCCGTATATCTACGAGATAGCTGCCCGCGCCCGGCCGATCCTCTTTCCGGTTCTGGTCTTCGCGCTGACCGGAGGTACCGTGCTCGCGGTGAGCGCCCTCCTGGCGGAGTTCGACCTGCATGGTTTGCGCATCGACGGGCTGGGCGCCGGTATCGCGGTCGCGGTGGCGGTCGCCGCCGCCAACACGCTCCTCGCCGCCCTCTTCGCCGACGACGACCGCACCTACGAGCGCTACGTCATCAAACCGGTCCTCCGTGCCAACGCCGGGCAGCCCCACACCGACGTGCCGGGTCTGCTTCTGCTCGAAGTCGACGGGCTGGCCGAACCCGTGCTGCGCCGTGCCCTTGCCGAGGGCAGGATGCCGACCCTGCAGGGCTGGCTCGACTCGGGCAGCCACCGCCTCACCCACTGGGAACCCGATCTCTCGTCGCAGACGGCGGCGAGTCAGGCCGGTATCCTCCTTGGCCGCAACGACGACATTCCGGCTTTTCGCTGGTACGACCGCGCCACCGGTCAGGTCCTCGTCTCCAGCAAGGCGGCGACGGCGGCCCTCGTCGAACAGCGGTTGTCGACCGGCAACGGTCTCCTCGCCGCGTCCGGCGCCAGCCGCTGCAATATGTTCAGCGGCGATGCCCCCGATTGCCTCCTCACCTTCAGCGCCATCGGCCGGCGAGGGACGGACGGCGCCAAACCGCTCCGAAGCTCGCGCAGCTACTACCTCTTCTTCGCGAACCCCTTCACTGTCACACGCCTGATCGTCCTCTTCGTCTACGATATTTTCCTGGAGATCTTCGAGCGCCTTCGCCAGATCCTCCTCCGTGTCAGACCGCGCGTTCACCGCGGCGGCATCTATCCGTTCGTGCGGGCCTTCGCCACCGCGGCCGGTCCCGAAATGGACACCTACATGGTCATCTCCGACGTTGCCCACGGCGTTCCGGCGCTCTACGCCACCTACTACGCCTACGACGAAGTCGCCCACCACTCCGGTATCCTCAGCCCCGACGTGATGGGTGTCCTCCGCCGGTTAGACCGTCACTTCTCCCGGATCGAGCGGGCGACGCAGACGGCGCCGCGTCCCTACCACATCGTGATCCTCTCCGACCACGGTCAAAGCAACGGCGCCACCTTCCTCCAGCGTTACGGCGAATCCCTCGGCCAGTTGGTCGACCGGCTGACACCCGCGGACTATCGCGTCGTCCGCGTCCGCCACGGTTCTGAGGTCGAGGGCCACCTCGATGCCGCCCTCGCCGAAGGGGTCGCTCAGGGCACCCGTGGCGCTGGCTTCGTTAAGCGGTTTGCCGGCGATCGCACTGCAAACGGCAAAATCGACAACGAATCGACCAACGGTCAACCGATCGTCGTCACCCCCGGCACCGCTGCTCGCGAGATCGTCGTCCTCGCCTCGGGCAATCTCGGTTTGATCTATTTCACGGACTCGTCGCGACGGATGACCCGCGAGGAGATCGACGCGGCGTTTCCCGGTCTCCTCTCCGGTCTGACCGGCCACGAAGGCATCGGGTTCGTCCGGGTCCACTCCGAGTGCGACGGACCGATCGCGCTCGGCCCCAACGGCGCTCACTTCCTCACGTCGGGTCGGGTCGAAGGCGCAGACCCGTTGGTCCTCTACGGTCCGAACGCGGCAGGGCATCTCCTTCGCCACGACGGTTTCGAGAACACGCCCGACATTCTGGTCAACAGCCGGTACTGGTCCGAGGCGGACGAGGTCGCCGCTTTCGAGGAGTTGGTCGGTTCGCACGGCGGTCTCGGGGGGACGCAAGCGCGGCCGTTCGTCCTGCACCCGGCGGCGCTCCCCATGGAAACCGAACCGATCGTCGGCACCGCCGCGTTGCACGCCGTGCTCAAACAGTGGGCGCAAGCGACGGTGCCGGTTGAGGCACTGGAAGAGAAGATGCGGGCTGTGTAGGGGCGGACCGCCGTGTCAGGCCTCTCCAAATGCGTTTGCGTAGGAGGGCGGACACGGCGGTCCGCCCCTACGAGACGATGCGATCTAACCGGTCTGTGCCTCGATCTGGCCTGCGACCGCCGCCGGCAGCCTCCGGTGCCAATCCGTCGCCTGCTCGTACGCGTGTGCCGCCGCCAGCAGCGAATCCTCCGCGAACGGCTTACCGACGAGCTGCAACCCGACGGGCAGTCCGCCGGTGGTAAACCCGCACGGAATCGAGACCGCCGGGAATCCCGTCAGATCGAACGGCCCGGTGAAGTTGATCAACGCCGCCAGCAGCGCCGGGTCGGCCTCCTCGCTCGTGACGAGGTCGCCTTCGAGCGGTGTCGCCGCCGTCGGACCGGTCGGCATCGCCATCAGGTCGACCCCGTCGATCGCCGCCAGGAAGTCGTCGGTAAACCGGCGGCGGACGCGTTGGCCCTGGATGTAGCTGACCGCCGGCGTGATCGCGCCCAACTCCAACCGCTCGCGGACGGCCTGGCTGTAATCGTCCGGCCGCTCCCGCAACCACGGCAGGTGGTAGACCGTCGCCTCCGGCGTCAGGATCGCCAGCAACGCCGGCACCGCCTCGGCCGGCGGCGGCGGTGTCACCTCGACGATCGTCGCCCCCAGTCGCTCGAACGCGCGGATCGCGGTCTCGACCAATCGCACCACCTCGGGATCGACGCTCTGCCGCAGGTAGGCATCGGCGATCCCGATCCGCTTGCCCGCGACCCCTTCCCCGAGCGCCGACAGGTAATCCGTCACCGGGACGCGGGCCGACGTCGTATCTCGCTCGTCCTCCCCGGCGATCGCGCCGAGGATCGCCGCGCAGTCGGCGACGGTGCGGGTCATTGGGCCGACGTGGTCGCACGACCAGGAGACGGGAACCGCCCCGTACCGGCTGACCCGACCGTAGGTCGGTTTCAACCCGACGATCCCGCAGTACGCCGCCGGCAACCGGATGCTGCCCCCGGTGTCCGACCCGATCGACCCGAAGCCCATCCCGGCGGCCACCGCGACGCCCGAGCCGCTGCTCGACCCGCTCGACGAACGCTTCAGGTCCCACGGGTTGGGCGTCGGGCCGAAGTCGGGATGGACCGCCGCGTAGGCAAACTCCAGCATGTTCGTCTTGCCGACGATGATCGCCCCGGCCTTCCGCAATCGCCGCACGATCGTCGCGTCCTCGTCCGGCACGTGGTCGGCAAGAACCCGCGAACTCGCCGTCGTCTTGATGCCGGCCGTGGAAAAGAGATCCTTCACCGAGAGCGGCACGCCGTGCAGCGGTCCGCGATACCCGCCCCCCGCGATCGCCGCCTCCGCCTCCTTCGCCTCCGCCAGCGCCCGTTCGGCGAGCACGGTGACGAAGGCGTTGAGCGTCCCGTCGAGCGCCTCGATCCGGTCCAGCGCGGCCCGCGTCGCCTCGACGGGCGACAACTCCCGCTGCTCGATCTTCCGGGCCACCTCAACCAACGGCAAATCCGCGAGCTGTTCCCGCATCACGTCAGGCATCGCCGGATCTCCGCCAGCCGTCCAGCCTGAATTCCGCCGCCGGTTCGGCCCCGCGCGCATCGATCCCGTCGAGCGCGCTCATCAACCCGAAGTGCGGTTCTGCCTGCTCGACCAGCGCCGCCGCCCGTTCCTCTCCGAGGGTCACGCCGGCAAGATTTGCCAGGAACTCCAACTTCGCCGCGTCGAGACCGCGCTCACCCTTCGCCTCGGCCATTGCTCGCCCTCTCGCTCGTCCATCATGCCTTCGTTCGGAGCGCCGGCATCCTCTCTCCCTCCCACTTTCCTGTCAACGCGCGAGAGGGTAATGTTCCCCCTCTCCCTTCCGAGGGAGAGGGGGCGGGTACCCTCTGGGTACTGGTGAGGGCTGAACGATGACTACCAACAACCGAAGACTCGAAGACCGCGTCGCCGTCGTCACCGGCTCCGCCGCCGGCATCGGCCGCGCCATCGCGTTGCGTCTCGGCGCCGAGGGCGCGCGCGTCGTCGTCGCCGACCGCAAAGCCGATCTCGGACAGGAAACCGCGAACGCCATTTCCGACGCCGGCGGCGAAGCCCTCTTCGTCGCCTGCGACGTCGCCGACGCCGACCAGGTTCGTACCCTCATGGAGACCACCATCGCCCGCTACGGCCGGATCGATGCACTCGTCAGCAATGCCGGCATCCCCGGCGCCGGAACCCCTGCCCACGAGACGGACGAAGACGATTGGGACCGCGTCATCGCCGTCAATCTGCGCGGCGTCTTCCTCTGCGCCAAATACGCCATTCCCCACATGCTGGCCGCCGGCCGCGGCGCCATCGTCAATACCGCCTCCACCTTCGGCATGATCGGCGCCCCCCATACGCCCGCCTACGCGGCCTCCAAAGGCGCCGTCATCGCGCTCACCCGGCAACTCGCCGTCGACTACGGCCCCCTCGGCATCCGCGTCAACGCCGTCTCACCCGGCTACGTCGACAACGACATGGACCAACGCCGCTCCCGCATGACCCCTGAGGACGCCGCCCGCAACCTCGCCGCCCGCGAAGCCGCCGCCGCGTTGCAGCCGCTCGGCCGCCAGGCCGACACCGGAGAGATCGCCGCCGCCGTCGCCTTCCTCCTCTCCGACGACGCCTCCTTCGTGACCGGTGCCATCGTCCCCGTCGACGGCGGCTGCACCGCCTTCTTCAACCTGGGGCACCGGTAACGACGGGTCACGTCACGCCCGCGCACAAAGCCCGTCCGCCAACTCGGTGGCTGCCAGCAGCGCATCCTCGATCCGGTTTCGCTGCCGCCGCAGCTTCGTCAGCAAGAACTGGAACTCGCTCGTCCCCGGGTCAAGACCGGCAAGCTCGCGCACCGGTGCCAACCCCGGCAACACCGGCAATTGCAGCGCCGGGTCCATCTCGTACGGCCCGTCGATGGTGAACAGCGCCGAGTTGACGATCCGCGCCAACCGCTTCAGCCCGCGGTTCAAGACGGCCGGCTCCGGACACGGACTGTCTGCCAAAGCTCGGGCCGCCTCCTTGAACCGCTCCGCCGCCGCGGTCACCGCCGACAAATCGAGATATGCCCCCGCCGCCTCTTGCAGCGGCGCCAAATCGTCGAGGAAATCTTGTGCCGCCGGGGTGAAGTCGAACGGGATCGCTTCCGGCAGACACATCCGTGCGGTCAGGGCGACGTAGATGCGCGTATCCTCGGCCAGGATTCCCGCGTCGGCCTTGTCGAGCGTGTCCTGCGGCGAGTGCCACCAGTAGGCCCCGCCGCACCCGCCGACCGCTTTCCGATCCGGGTGATCGAGTGACAGCATCCGGAACGCGCCGAGACTCGACAGACCGACCCCGAGAAACGACTGGTCGCCCGCCCGCAACGGTCGCCGGATGTTCGGTGTCTGCCCCGACAACTCCTCGACTACCGCGGCGGTGATCGCCTCGATCTCACCGCAGTTGTACCGGCAATCCCAGATCGTCGACTCCCGCACACCCGGCGAGTCGATGTTCAGGTAGCCGACGGCATGGTCCCGCAGTTCGCGGAAATGCGTGTCGGCGTACCAGGTCGAACCCGAATAGCGTCCGGTCGAATGCCCCGGCCACCAACCGAAGCGAACACCGCGGCGCAGCGCGCCGCGCTGCCCGGCCAGCACTCGCGCCATCTCGATCAACGCCGCGTCGCCCGTCGCGTTGTCGGTGATCCCCTCGTACCAGGAGTCGATGTGCGACCCGACGAGCAGGAAGTCGCCGCTCCCGTCCGTCCCCGGAATCGTCGCCGTTGCCAGCGGCAGGCGCATCCACTCCGTCCGCACGTTCGATTCCATCCGCACGCGGACCGGGCCGCTCGCCACCCGTTGCGCCAGCCGGTCGCCGTCGGCCTTCTTCACGCCGAGCACCGGGATCGTCGGCAGCCGCCGCGCCGATTCCGGCGTCGGCGTCCCCCAGACGCTGGTCCCGATCATCTCGTGGATGACGTCCTCGTCGCTCGGCCAGACGTGGACGTGGCCCAGCGCCCCGCGCTCCTGCGCCCGCCGGATCCCGTCCGGCCCGCCGTCCGCCGTCAGCACGATCTTCCCGGCGACATCCAGGCCCGCGTAATCCCCGGCCACGGCCCGGTGCGAAAAGATCATCTCCCCCTGCTTCGGCGCTGCAAACGGTACGAACACGAGCTCTGCCTCGACCCCACCGCTCGGTGTCTGTGCCCCGAATGAACGCGTTCGCACCGGAATCTGCTCGGCCTCCCGTCCCTCCCCATCGAGCAGCGCGAGCCGCCCCTCCAACGGCCACGAGATCAGCGAGTCGAAATCGAGGATTTCCGCTTCGACCCCGTACCCGCGCACGGTCTCGGCGACGTACCGCGCCGCCTTTCGCTCGTCCTCGCTCCCGCTGTCCCGGAACAGCCGACTGAACACCTCAAGGTGCTGCTGCAACCGCTCGGCGGAGACGGTCGTGCGCAACGCTTCCTCGATCCGGCGCTCTTCGTCCGTTGGCAATCTCATGGTGTCGGGCCGTCCCCCTTGTTACATGCGGTCAGCCGACCAGCCGGGTAGGGGAGGACCCCGTGTCCTCCCGCCGTTCGCGGTCACGTCGTTCATCGGCGGCGGGAGCGCACAGGGCGCTCCCCTACACCATACGCCCTGTTTCCTAACCCACTAATGCCGGCTGCCGGCTCGGCAGCAATTCGGACACGATTCGCGCCAGGATCGCCTGCGCGAGCACCACCGGTTTCCCCGTAACGTCCGCGACCACGTCCCGCATCCGTCCGTCCATGCCGATGCAGGTCATCCAGACGAGATCGCAGCCCGCGCCGCGGAGTTCCTCCCCGGCCAACCGCGCCAACGCGAGGCGTTCCTCGCCGCCGTACGGGTTGGCCGAGGTCACGACCGCGTCGATCCCCAATCCGCGATACCGCTCTCGCTCCGACTCCACCTGTCCGGCCGACGGTTTGACGATCCCGAGACGCCGGCCGTGGGCAAGACCGCCGATGACCCCAGGGAAAAGACGGCCGGGATTGACGACCAGTCGCTCGGCGCGAATCGCCGACCAGTCCGCTCCGCACAGGATCACGACCAGGTCGGCGCCCTCGTCTTGGATGAGCTCCTCCACGCACCGCTGCATCCGTGGCAAGAGCTTCCCGTGCGAGAGGAGCGTCGAGCCACCCGACTTGAGTCGGGCGACGATCCCGACCTCCCCCGCGTCCGGACCGAGCGCCGCGATCGCGGTCGGCGACAACCCGTCAAGGCAGCCGCGCTCGGCGATCCGGACGCCTTCGGGCAAGTTCGGTCGCATCGCGGGGATCACGTCGTCGCGCGGCGATTCCGCGATCGTCGCGAAGCCGATGGTCTGCATGCTCGCCTCCTCGCCGTGGGGCTAATCCGCCGCCGACGCCATCGTCGTCTCTGGCGACCGCGCCAGCTTGGGCGGCATCGGGTACGACCGCTTGCTGTGGCTCAGCCCGCAGGCGACGAGCATCTCCGCCGTCCGCAGCGCCACCTGCAACGGGTTGATCACGGGGACGCCGACGATCGCTTGCAACTCGGCCGACCGAAACGAGAGCGTGCCGCAGCCGAGCACGAGCACGTCGGCGCGGTCCTCCTCGATCGTCTGGCGGCTGACGGCGACGAGCCGGGCGAACGTGGCCTCGCGGTCCCGGTTCAACTCCAGGACCGGCACGCCGATCTGCCGGACCGCGGCCAACTTGGGCGCGACCCCGGTCAGCACGGCGAGATTTTCCAGCGGTCGGATCACGCTTTCGAGCACCGTCACGATCCCGAAGCGGTGACCGAGGTTGGCGGCGACCAGCATCGACGAGGCGCCTGGACCGACGACGGGAATCGTGACAAGTTCCCTCACCCCGTCGAGACCCGGGTCGCCGAAACAGCCCGGCACGATCGCGTCGAACCCCTCCCGCTCCAGCTCGACCGCCAGCGCCATCAGCGGCGGCACCGTCAGGTACTCCTCCCACATCGATTCGATGCTGGCCGGTCCTCCCTCCGTTCTCCGTGCCTCGACAACCACCCCTGCCGAGACGAATTGCTGGAGCGCGGCCTGGCGATCGGTCGGTCCGACGTAGCAGATGCGCATCTCGCGTTCTCCCTATCCCGCGCTCGCCTCGACCAACTCCCGCGCTTGCTCGAGCGTCCAGACGAGCCGGTTTTGCCCCCGCATCAGGTGCGCGTTGATCACACCTCGCTGCGTAACGTCGCCTTTCGCCCGTGGCAGCGCCAGCGCCGGCGCCAGGTCGGGCAAGGGTGGCACCTCCATCGCCGGGTCGTGGTGAAATGCCGTCGCCCGGCTGTAGTTGACCGGCACGAGCAGCCGCGCGAGTTGCCGCTGCACGCGGTTGAACCGCCGCGTGTCCGGCGAATCGGGCGCGGTACCGGTCGGGGCCGCTCGATAGAACCGGTCCAACGCCGCGTCGAGTTCGTCCACCGCCGCACGCGACGGCTCGAAGTCGAAAGCATCGCCTGCCGCGTGCTGGTAACGATCGATCGTCGTGGCGAACTCTCGCGTCGTCACGCGCCAGTCGAAGGGGATGAGCGGCGCGTTCAGCACCCGCAACACCGACGCGGCATACATCCGCATGTCGCGCAGCAGGTTGTCGCGGTCGGCAATTTCTAAGGTGTCACCCTCCGTGTGCCAGGCGATATTCGCCCCGCATCCTCCGACCGGGTAGTACCCCTTCTCGGTCCGCGCCTCCGGCGACATCGTCGAGCTCAGCATGTAGAACGAACTGATCCCGATTCCGTTGAACGAGTAGTCACCGGCCCGCGGCGGTCGTTCCGTCTGCGGCGTGATCCCGGTCGTCTCCCGGATCGCCGTATCCACGAACGGTTCCGTTTCGCTCATCGCCGTCAGTTCGTTGAACGTGTCCGCCCACCGGCACCCCGGCGAGTCGCAGTTGACCTGCGCCACGCACCCTCGCGCGAGATCGAGCCCGAAGGCGTCCGCATACCACGTCGATCCGGCGTACCGCCCGTGGCTGTGCCCGCTCCACCAGGCGATCCGCAGCGACCGCGCCAGCCGGTCCCGGTGCTGCCAGAACACGCGGGCCAACTCCAGCATCGTCGCGTTGCCCGTCGCGTTGTCGCCGATCCCGACGTGCCAGGAGTCGAGATGCCCGTGCAGGAGGACGAACTCGTCGGGAACGAGACTCCCCGGAATCTCCGCGACCAGGATCGGAATCTTTTTCCAACCGGTCTCGACCCGGGTCGAAACCGCCACCCGTTCCCCCTGCTTCGCCAGCGCGATCAACTCCTGTCCGTCTCGCTGGTTCACCCCGAGGACCGCGATCGTCGGTTGCCGGTCTTGCGAGTCGAGGTCGGGCGTGCCCCAGATCGTCGTGCAGATACTCTCGTGGATCGCCTCCCCCGGATTGACGAAGATGCCTGCCTGCGCCCCCGCGGCCATCACGTCGATCACCCGACCCGGCGCCGCCATCCCGTCGGCGATCACGATCTTGCCGGCGACATCGAGTCCGGTGAAGTCGAGTCCGTACGACCAATCGTCCGCCACGTCCTCCCGGATCTTCGGCGGCACGTAGACGAGTTCTCCCGTCAACTCCCGCCCGTCCGTCGAGACCGACATCGCCGTCGTCTTCGCGTGGTACCGCTTCCCGTCAGGCCCCTCGACCCGCACCGACGCCGCCAGCGGCCACGAGACGAAGCAAACCGGCTCGTGCAACGTGTGCGGCACACCCCAGGCTTTGAGTTGGCCGATCAGATCATCGATCGCCTGTCTCTCCTCGTCCGACCCCGAAAGCCGCACGAGTTTGGCGAACCGCTCGATCGTGGCCCAAGGGGCATCGAGGGAGATACTATCGAGGACATCTCGTTCCAATGCCGTGTCGCTCCAATTCGTGATCTGTGTTGCGGTGTCGGTCATGCTCTCCCTCGATATCCGTAGGGGCGGACCGGGTGCCCTCTGGGCGATGTCCGCCCTCCTCGACGTTCGCGGCATTCGCGGCCGGGCGGACACGGCGGTCCGCCCCTTCGACCCTGCTGCCTACCTCAATCCGCCGCCTCCCCAACCGCCTCCGCCCCGCCGTGCAAGAAGCACCGCACCGAGACGCCGCCAACCTCGACCGGCGGCGGCATCCGCGTCGGGCAGACGTCCATCACGGACGGGCAGCGGGGGTGGAACGGGCAACCGCTCGGCAGATCGATCGCGCTGGGGATACCGCCCTTGATCGGGATCGTCTTTTCCGGCCGGTCCGGTTCCGGGATCGGGATCGTCGCGATCAACGCCCGCGTGTACGGGTGCTGCGGTTGCCCGATCACCCGGCGGGTTGGACCCATCTCGACGATCCGCCCCAGGTACATGATCGCCGTCGTGTCGCAGAGGTATTGGATCAGCGAGAGGTCGTGCGAGATGTAGACGACCGTCAGGTTGCGGCGTTTGCTCAACTCCCGCATCGTGTTGAGGATACCGGCCCGGACCGAGACGTCGAGCATCGAAACCGGTTCGTCCGCGACCAGGAAATCGGGTTCGAGCACCAGCGCCCGCGCCAGCACCACCCGCTGCAATTGCCCACCCGAAAGCTGGTGCGGGTACTTCTGGAAAAACGACTCGGCCGGTCGCAGGTGCACGTCCTCCAGCGCCTGCCGCACCCGCTCCGCTCGCTCCGCCGCGTTGGCGATGCCGTGGATGATCAGCGGTTCGGAGACCGCCCGCAAAATCGTAAACCGCGGGCTGAACGACTCGTACGGGTTCTGGAACATCAACTGCGCCCGCCGCCGAAACGCCTTCAGCGAATCCCCTTTGAGCGCCGTCAGATCCTGCCCGTCGAACAGGATCGATCCGCTCGTCGGTTCGTAGAGCTTGAGCAGCAATTTCGCCGTCGTCGTCTTGCCGCAACCGCTCTCGCCGGCGATGCCGACGATCTCGCCCCGGTTGATCTCGAACGAAACGCCGTTCACCGCCCGCACCGCATCCCGGTGCCCGGCCAGCCCACCGAGCAGCCCCCCACCGAGCGGAAAGTGCTTGACCAGATCG
>DATBFX010000571.1:0-35035 GCA_036558305.1 Thermomicrobiales bacterium
CGGCGCGGGCAAAGGCGAGGGAGGTTGCCAGGATCGCGTTGGCGCCGAGGCGCGATTTGTTCGGGCTGCCGTCGAGGTCGAGCATCACCTGGTCGAGCGCCGTCTGGGAAGCGAGGTCGCGACCGCTCAGCGCGTCGTTGAGGGCACCGTTGACGTTGGCGACGGCGGTGCGGCAACCGAGACCCCGGTAGCGGGTGGGATCGCGGTCGCGCAGTTCCAGGGCCTCGGCGGCGCCCGTTGAGGCCCCGGAGGGGACGGAGGCGGTGCCGCGTGCGCCGCCGGCCAGCTCGCAGGTGGCCTGGACGGTGGGGCGGCCGCGGCTGTCGAGGATTTCGAGGGCGGACAGGCGGCGGATGGTGGGCATCGGGTCAGTTCTCCACCAGTTCGACGAAGCGTTCGGCGAGGGCGGCGACGGTCAGCGGCGGCTCGGTCATCAGGCAAACGACGGCGTCGGCCTGGCGGGTGCGTTCCTCGGCATCCATGTATTCCAGTGGGGAACGCCCGCGCACGCGCGCGAGGAGACAGCCGAGGGTGTGGCGGACGGCGCGGGGTTCGAGGTCGGCGGCGAAGGGGGCATCGCCCAGGGTTTCGCGGTAGCGAGTCCAGTAGGCGACGGCGGCGGCGGCGAAGTCGGCGCGCTTTGCCGGGAGGTGGTGGGCTTTGCTGAGGAGGTGGGTGAGCGAGAAGCCGAGGTCGAAACCGGGGTCGCCGAAATGGATGACTTCGTGGTCGAGGAGGACGAGGCGACCGGCGTAGACGAGGACGTTTTTCGGGCTGTAGTCGCCGTGGACGATGGTGTCGCGGCGGGCGAGGGTGGATGAGATGAGGTCGGCGAGGAAGGTCGAGGCGGCGGTGACCTGGGTTGCGGTGTAGCCGTAATAGGGCTCCAATCTCAGCGATTCGAAGTAGCCGCGGTCGGCGAAGACGGGTTCGATCTCGGCGCGGCGCTCGTGGCCGCGGCGGTGGATGGTGCCGAGGATGTGGGCGAACTGGGCGACATGGTCGGGGTCGAGGCGACCGGCGAGGAGCATCGCTTTCCAGTTCTCGTGCGGTTGAGGGACGGCCTGCATCGCCATCAGGTGGACGTCGTGGTCCTCAAAGACGAGCGGGGTGGTCGACTGGGGCGGGGCGATCCGTTCCAGCCAGCGCAGACCGAGCGCCTCGCGGTGGATGCGCTCTGGGGGGCTGAACCAATCGACCTGGACGCGCAACTTGGCGAGCGCCTGCTTGACGACCCAGGCCTCGCCGGTCGGGCGTTCGACGAGGACGGTGCGGTTGGAGACGCCGCCAGCGAGGACGCGGATGGCCGGCACCTCGCTCGGGGCGATCCGTGCCGTTTGGTGCAGGTAGTCGAGCAGGGCGCCGGGTTGCTCGATGTCGAGATGGGCGGACATGGACCTCACCATATACACACGAGAACGATCATGCCCAACGGCTCGCCGTATCACACAGGCGGATCGGCACGCCCAATCAAGGAATATGCGGTGCTCGAATCGAATGTGCCATCGTAGGCAAGGTGGTCGTCGAGGTACATCGTGAACCGGTAAGGGCGATTGCGAACGACGAGCGGAAGCGGAAACGTATAGCTGCCTTTTGCCAACAACCGCGTTCTCCCTTCGCTCAACACGTCGCTCGCGCCATCACGGAACCGCCATGTTACGTCGAATCCCTGTGGCTGGGTGCTCGCGTGGAAGGCCAGGTCGAGCCGATCCGGAAACCCCTTGACCCACTCGACGTATGTCCACCGTTTGAAGAACCAGCGGGTCCCTGGGTCGACTTCAACGTCCCGCATCCAGCGATCGGCTTCCTCCGCGAGATGATCGCGCAACTGCGTGCGCAGGGTATCGAACTCCGCGGATGATCGCACGCCGATTCGCCAGATGAGCCCCTCCAACGGCAACTCGCCGGGGACGATTACCTCGGCTTGCCGGTGAAAGGTCAGTACGTCTTGGTCGAGTGCGGATGGGGAGTCGTTGTAGATCACTTCGAAAGGGAGCTTCTTCAGGAACCAGGCTTCGGAGCGAATCCGAAATCCTTTCGCACGTGCCAGGCCGCCATCGGAGAACCGGACACCCTGCTCGCAGAGGATCGGCTTCGCCCGGAGGATGAATGCCACCGGCACCGGCATGTGGGCGCCACGCCAGATCTCGCTCGTCGCGCGAATCCCTTCGTTGCGCGCGAACGTCGGCGTCTTGGGTCGGAAGTAGAGGCGCACGTGATCGTGGATGAAGGGGAGCGTTTGCTCGATGATCGCCGGACTCGCGTTCTCCGCCATCGGCAAGTCCAACTCGATCAACCGATTGCGACTGAACAGGCAACGCGATCGCAGGATGGACGGAACGTTCTCGATTTGGGTGAGGTGGAAAAGATACCGTGGACACTCGGGCCAGGGGGACGTCACCAATTCGCCGCTCGCCAGTCGAGCCGCCAACTCGTCGACAAACGCCTCGATGTGGTCGGCGTCGGGTTTACGCGGCATGCGACGGGGTACTGAGCGGTAAATGCGACTGGGTCAGGTGAGCGCCTGCGTCGCTCTCGAGACCACTAACAGGGACGAGCGTCGGCGGGGTCTCGGCGAGCCGTGGCAGGAGTTGGATGCCGGATTCCCAACCGATCGGCGCGGCGATCCCACAGCTCTCGGCAGAACGGACACGCCGTGCTTCGGGCAAGCGAGCGAGGAGTGTCATGATGAACTCACCGTACCCATCGAACACGCCTTCGAGGTGGCGCATGGTGGCGATTCCACGATCGCCCACGGACGATGACCACCACTCGGCGAAATCGTCCCGAGTCCAGATCAAGGCATCTTGACCGGACTGGATCAGCAGTGCCTCCGCCTCTTGCTCTCGCCACGCCAAGACCAGGACAGACGAGCCCGGTTCGCTCTCTTGAGCGCGTGCCGCCGCAGAGCGAAAGAGTTCCTGCCAAACCTCGTCACCCGTCATCGGCACTACGGGGGATTGTAGCCACCGCTCGAGATACGCCTCATCCCAGCCGCTGGGCAGATGGTCCTGATCGTCGTAAACATGAATGTAGATGTCGATCGGAAGGTCGGACAGCACCGACTCCATCAGTGGTCGGACCTGGCGCTCCCAATCCAAACCGCCGTTGCCACAGCCGAGTTGAGGGAAAGCTACGCTCGTCAGGCCGTAGGCGGCGTAGGAGGTTGCAAACGTGCCGAGACCGGCCTCGACGTATTCGACGCGAGACGGCCGGCGCCAATCGGTCTTCGTCGGGAAGTTGAGGATCGCCTTGTGAGGAGTCGGATAGAGCAGCAGATCGCCGATGCCGAACGATCGCCGATCGCAGACGGTCTTGTAGGCCGCAAACATCTCCGGGTACGCGTTGCGAAACACCTTGGCAATGCCTTTGCCCATAACTCCCGACGTGTTGACCGTATTGACGAGGGTGCGAGCGGGTGAGGCAAAGAAGTTGCCCAGAACGTAGGTGATCATACCGGTTCCTTCCGAGGCCGGAGGCGAGTGCAATCCACCGACCAGTCAAGGAGATCCTTTGTTCTATTCTAACCGATGGGCGGGGCACGAGCGGCAAAGGTGCGATCTCGCCCATGCATTATACCGGCGCGCCGGTCCGACCACGGCGATTTGGGACCGACGGGGCGGGCCTCATGCTTGGCGGTGATCGAATTGGGCGCAAGAAGCGTAGGAGATTCGGCGATCGTGTTCCGGGCCAGCGACCACCGGACCGATCGGAGCCGAGCGTTGCCATGGTCGCACGGGAGCGTTGATGCCATGCCTGTTTTGACCGCGACCGCTTCGACCTGTACCGTTGTTCGCTCGTCCGCGCCCGACCAGAGTAAGCAGGGCTTGACCTGCTTCGAAGGGATCTCGGCCGATCGCGCGGGCGCCGAACGGCTCTGCATGCACCTGGTGATGATTCCGCCCGGTCGCCGGGCGAAACCGCACTTCCACGCGGACCACGAGACGGCGATCTACGTGCTCAGCGGCGAGGCGGAGATGTGGTACGGCGCCGAATTGGGGAACTACCTGACGGTCCGCGCCGGAGATTTCCTCTTCATCCCGGCGGGGATGCCGCACCTGCCATCCAATCCGAGTCCGGACGTGCCCGTGGTGGCGGTAGTGGCGCGGACGGATCCGAACGAGCAGGAGAGTGTGGTGTTATTGCCGGAGTTGGCGAGGCAATTCGGGGCGTAGGGCGGAGACGCCTCGTCGTATGCGGCTACGTGTGTAGGGGAGCGCCCCGTGCGCTCCCGCGTCCGCCGGACGCGTTTGGCCGTGTTGGACGCGGTGCAGACGGGGCACGGGAGCGCACGGGGCGCTCCCCTACGCCGACTGGTCGCGGTCGTCATCGTTGCGGAGGAGACTGCCGCCGAGCAGAGGATATTCCTGCCAGTCCGCGACGATCCCCGCCTTGACGGGGTTGTTCAACACGTAGTCAACCGCGCGATCGTAGTCCTGGGTTGTCCATAATCCTCGGTCGATGAAGCTGCGTTGCCAGAGGGAGCCGTGGCCACCGTGGGACCACCAGAGGCGAGTGGAACGGGATTTGATGTCGCGAACAACGTTGACGAGATCGATCCGGTTCACCTGGACGACAAGGTGCGCATGATCTGGCATGAGGCAATAAAGGTGGAGCTCGGTCGCCATTGCCACACAACGATCGCGGATCAGGCGAGCGACATCCTCGGCGAGCGGGAGATAAGCGAAGACGGCCTCGCGTCCTTCGATGGCGAGGGTGACGTGCCAGGTGCGGCCCGGTTCAGAGTAGGCGGCAGCGGGGAGGCGGATGCGTTTGCGCTGGGGCCGGATTTGATCGTCGGTCATCGACAGAGCCTGCCGGTTGAGCCGCGAGATTTCAGGGTGTAGGGGAGCGCCCCGTGCGCTCCCGCGACCGATGAGGGCGTTTCCCGATGATGGACGTCGCGTTGACGAGCACGGGAGCGCACAGGGCGCTCCCCTACACGTTTCCGCCTCCTGCCAACCACTGGAGCATCTGCGCCCAAAACTGGGGATACCCATCCCAGCGGACGAAGTCGCCGGCCCAGTGGGGGGCGAAGTCGGAGGCGAAGACGGCGGTGCGGCCGCACCCGTGGGTGCCGGTGGCGAGGATGGGGTCGGCGCGGTGGCGGGCGATGAAGTGGGCGCCGGGTTTGAGGGTGAGGCGGTTGTAGCCGCAGAGGGTGAAGGTGGCGTTGGGCCAGTCGAGACCGGCGACGATGGGGTGCGCGGGGTCGACGATCTCGAAACGGAACCCGGCGACGACTTCGACGCGGTCGTCGTGGGGGGAGATGGTGACGGGGAGGATCTCTTCGATGACGGTGCCGTGGTAGCGGGCGATGCCGTTGAACCCGGCGAAGGAGAGGTAACCGCCGACCATGACGAAACCGCCGCCGCGGGCCACGAAGTCGGCGACCATCTGGCAGCGGTCGGGACCGAGGGGGTAGTGATAGGGCGGGGTGAGACCGGGGTAGAAGATCATCGAGTTGTAGCCGACGTCGCTGAAGACGACGACGTCGTAGGCGGCGAGGTCGGCGTCGGTGGTCGGGAATTCGGCGGGGACGTTGGCGGGGATGATGTGGCGGAGGACGATGTCGGAATGGCCGGCGAGGGCGGTGCGGAGGTAGCGGCCGTTGTCGTTGAAGTAGGCCTGCTCGAAGACGTCGGCGCCGACGGCGTAGCGGCTGATGACGGTCTCGGAGTCGCCGACGTAGAGGACGTTGATCACGGATTCACACTCCTGCGCGGACCATAGGTCCGGTCGATGTTCGCCATAGAGAGAATGAATCGATCCGCGTCGTCTGCCATCGACTGGAAGCCGAAATGACGGTAGAAACCGCGCGCGTTGTCGTTCTTGGCATCGACGATAACGGCGACGGCGGCGACCTGCTCGGTGATCGCGAGCGAACGCCGGAGGGCATTCAGTAGGAGCAGTTCGCCGAGCCCCTGACCGCGATAGCTGTTGTCAACGGCGAGCCGTCCCAAGAGAATCGCGGGAAGAGACGGATATCTGGGCAATCCCAGGATGATGGATCGTACCGCACCCGGTTCGATCGAGGCCGCGTTCAGGGTATAGAAGCCGGCGATGAGATCGGCAGTCGGATCGTAGAGGACGTGAATGGCGGCGACGTAGCGGCGCGCGTCCTGGCCGGCGTGCTGTCGCAGGTAGAGGTCGAGTTCTTCGGTTCCGCAGGAGAAGGCAGAGCGGTTGTGATGGCGAGCCAGCAGTTCGAAGCGGTAGCGTCCATCCACGCAAGCTACTCGCCGACGAGCTTCCGATATCGCTCAAAGGCAGCCCGTAGGTTTTCGTTCGGCTCGGGCGGACTATCGAGCGCTTCGAGGAGTTGCCGATAGGCGCGGGACGAGATACGGACGGTCGCACTATCATCGCCGCGTATCATGTCTTCGGCCGCAGCTTCGAGCAGCGCAATCGCAAACTCTTCGAGGGTCAAGCCCTGTTTGCTTGCCGCCCACGAAAAGAGTTCTCTCTGCTCGTCTGAAAGGTCCAGAACCAGGTGCGCCTGACCCGTAGCAACCCTCATGACCGACTCCAGTCGTGTGTTCGCCGGCAGCTATGCCGCCTGCCTGAGTATACGGCAGAACGACAGCCATCGAGATGGCGGAATCGGATCGTTCGCGCTACGTCAAACATCCGCCGCCGTGCTCACCCGCACATGCGCATCCGGCCGATCCATCAGGCCGGGCAAAAGCGCCGTGCCCAATCCGGATTTGTTCGGCAGGGAGGCGTAGCCGTTCTCGATCAGCGGGAGATCGGTGACGAGTTCGGTATACCAGCCGGTGTAGTAGGCGCGGACGGTTTCCTGGATGAGGGCGTTGGGGGCGTTGAGGGAGAGGTGCATCGAGGCCATCAGGACGATGGGGCCGGTGCAGTCGTGGGGGGCGATCGGGAGCTGATACGACTCGGCCATGGCGGCGATCTTCTTGGCTTCGCCAATACCGCCGACCCAGCTCAGGTCGAGCATGATGACGCGCGCCGCGCCCTGGTCCATGACCTCACGGAAAGACCAGCGGGTGGAGAGGGTCTCGCTGACGGTGGTGGGGACGTCGGTGTTGGCGGCGTAGGTGGCGAGGGCGTCGATGTTGTCGGCGCGGAGGGGGTCCTCGTACCAGTAGGGTTGGAATTCTTCGAGAGCGCGGGCGAGTTTGATCGCGGTCGGGAGGTTCCAAAGGGAGTGGAACTCGACCATGATGTCCATATCGAGACCGACCGCGGAGCGGATTTTGCGGAAGGGCTCGAGGGCGGTGTCGAGGTCGCGCGCCGAGATGTGGAGACCGCCGCTGGCTTCGGCGAAGGGGTCGAACGGCCAGATCTTCATGCCGGTGACGCCCTGGCTCTTGAGACTGAGGGCGAGTTCGCCGGCGCGGTGGAGGAAGGCGTCGAGGTCTTCGTAGGGGCCTTCGGTGGCACCGGTGGGGAGCCCCCAGTTGTCGACGAGTTGGGCGGGGCGGGAGCGGACGTAGCGGTAACCGGCGCAGGTGTTGTAGATGCGGATCTTCTCGCGGGTGAGGCCGCCAAGGAGCTGATAGATCGGTTGGTTGGTGGCTTTGCCGAAGAGGTCCCAGAGGGCAATGTCGATCGCGGAGTTGCCGCGCGTTTCGGCGCCGCTGGAGCGGTAGCCGAGGTAGCCGTAGAGGGCGCGGGCGTGGCGGTCGATCTGGAGCGGGTCTTTGCCGATCAGGTAGGGGGCGACGGTCTCGTGGAGGAAGGCTTCGACGGCCTGGGCGCCGAAGAAGGTCTCGCCGAGACCGACGAGTCCCTCGTCGGTGTGGACGTGGACCCAGATCAGGTTCGGGAACTCGTCGAGGCGGACGGTTTCGAGTTTGGTGACTTTCATCGGACGGACCCTCACCCCCTGCCCCCTCTCCCGGTGCGCGGGAGAGGGGAACGCATCGCTCAGTCGTCTCCCCTCTCCCGCGCACCGGGAGAGGGGCCGGGGGTGAGGGTTACTGCGCGAACTTCGCCTCGCGGGCGGCGACGGCTTCGATGTTGGAGGAATCGACGATCTCGGCGCCGGTGTCATAACTGAAGGGTTCGAATCCGGCCGAGGTCTTCATGTGGATGAGCGCAGAGGTGATCCAGCCCTGGGCGTAGGGGTTCTGGCCGATCGACCACTGGGCGGAGCCCTTCTGGATGGCGTCGATCACGCCCGGCACGAGGTCGAAGCCGCCGTTGGCGATCTTGCCGGAGAGTCCGGCCTGCTCCAGGTAGAGCCCGGCGAACCAGTGGACGTAGTCGGCGTGCGCGAACCCGACGAGTTTGTCGCCGAGTTCGGTCGCCTTGGCCTGGATCGCGCCGATGGCGGTCGCCTGGTCGGTGCTGGTCGTCAGGTCCTCGGTCGTGTAATTGGTGCCGTTGTCCTTGTTGTACTGAGCGATGCCCTGGCGGGCGCCTTCCATCCGGGCGTCGAGCGCGGAGTGACCGGGTTGGATCGTGCCGAGAACGATCACGCCCTCGGTCTTACCGGTCAGCTTCTGGGCGTACTTGCCGGCCTGGAGACCGCTCTGGATACCGGCGGGGACGAATTCCTGACCGACGTAGGCGAGCCCGAGGTCCTTGTAGCCATCAGAGGCGGTGTTGTAGAGGATGACAAAAATCCCCTTGTCCTGGGCCTGCTTGATGTTGTCGTCGAACATCGTGGTGTTGATGCGGGTGAAGCCGACCGCCATCGGGTTGGCGTTGATGGCGTCGAGTTGGGCCTGAACCGTCTTCGCCTCGTCGGCCGGGGTCGGGCCCGTCCACTGCGTGTCCCAGCCCTCCAACTTGCCGAATTCCTCGAGTCCTTTGCGGCAGGGAACGAAGAAGGGGTTGTCGTCGTGGGTGACGAAGATGACCTTCTTGTTGGTCTCCTGGGAGCGGACACGGAAACTCTTGGTCGCGGTCGAAGGGGCGGCGAGGAGGTCGCCCTGCCGGGCGAGGGCGGCCGCGCCGGCGCCGACGAGTCCGGCGTTCTTGAGCATGTCGCGTCGCGAAACGGTCATCGTTGCTCTCCTTTTTGAGCCGATAGCCGATAGCCGGTCGGAGTTACGGGTTCACGAAGGTTGGCACCTCCTTTCTTGAGGGGTGGGATCAGGCGATGCGTTGGCGACGACGGATGGCGGTGTCGAGCATGACCGCCGCGATGATGACGACGCCTTTGGCGATCTGTTCGGTCTCCGAGTTGGCGCCGAGCAGGATCAAGCCGTTGCCGATGAGGCCGATCAGGCAGGCACCGAGGAAGGTACCGAAGACGCTGCCGGAGCCGCCGGTCAACGCGGTGCCGCCGACGACCACGGCCGCGATCACGTCGAGTTCGTAGCCCTGGCCGTGGGAGCGGGAAACGCCATGGAGCCAGCCGGTGATGATGGCGGCGGCGAAACCGGTGAGGGCACCGAGGATCATGAAGGAGACGATCTTGACCCGCTTCGTGTTGATCCCGGCGTTGGCCGCCGCCTGCGGATTGCCGCCGGTGGCGTAGACGTGGTAGCCGAACTTGGTGCGGGCGAGGACCCACGACGCCACGATGACGACGGCGATCATCCAGAAGACCTGGGCCGGGACGCTGTGCCAGCGGGCGCCAAAGATGCGGTCGAACCAACCGCCTTCCCGTCCGAACGGCGGTACCTTCACCCAGCTCAGCACGATGCCGCGCATGATGGCGAGCATGCCGAGGGTGACGATGAACGACGGAATGCCGAACTGGGTCGTGATGAACCCGTTGACGAAGCCGAGACCGGCGCCGGCCACGATGACGACCACCAACGCAAGGGCCGGATTCCAATGGTGCGTCACCAGGGCGGTCGAGAGACCGATCGCGAGCAGACCGTACATGGAGCCGACGGAGAGATCGATCTCGCCGGCGATGAAGACGAAAGTCATGCCGACCGCGATGATGGTCAACAGCGAGATGCGCTGGGCAATGCCGATGATGTTGTCGGTGGTGAAGAAGGTGTCCGGGCGGAGAATGGAGAGGGCGATGAAGAGGACGATCACGGCCGAGAGCAGGCCGATCTCCCGTAACTCCGCGAGACGGCGGCCGAGACTCTTTTCCGCCGTGCCGACCGTCCCCCGATCCTGCCGGTCCTTGAGCGCGAGTTCCGCCATCTACGCCACCCCCGCCGGGTCGAGGGTCCGCGCCCCGACGATCAGCGACACGATCTCCTCCGTCGTGGTCTGCGTCTTCAGGCGCTCGCCGCCGTTGCGACCGCCGCGCATGACGACGATGCGGTCGGCGACGTGGAAGACGTGCTGGAGATTGTGGCTGACGACCACCACGGCCGTGCCGTTCGTCTTCAGGTCCTCGATCAACCGCAGCACCTTGGCCTGCTCCTGGACGCCAAGGGCGGCGGTCGGTTCGTCCATGAAGATCAGTCGCCCGCCCTGATGGACGGCACGGGCGATGGCGACCGCCTGCCGCTGACCGCCGGAGAGGAGACCGACCTGGGTGTAAACGGAGGGGATGTTGATCTTGAGCCGCTGCAGCACCTCCCGCGCCTCGCGGACCATGCGCGGCTTGTCGACGGTCAGGCCGCGGCGCGGCTCGCGACCGAGGAAGACGTTGTTGGCGACGTCGCGCTGGTTGACGAGGGCGAGATCCTGGTAGACGACGGCGATGCCCTGCGCCATCGCGTCCTGGGGACTCCGAACGGAGACTTTCTTGCCCTCGATGAAGATCTCGCCGGAGTCGGCGTGGTAGGCGCCGCAGAGGATCTTCATCAGCGTCGATTTGCCGGCGCCGTTGTCGCCGACGAGGGCGACGGTCTCGCCGGGGTAGACCCGGAAATCGACGTCCTGCAATGCCTGGACGTGGAGGAAGGTCTTGCTGATGCCGCGTGCCTCCAGGAGCGGGGTGCCGTCTTCGACGGTGCTCGATCCGTCAGCGGCAATTGGTTCGGTCATCGTCCCTCCCTTCGGCGCCGACGGCCGCCAGCAGATCGTCGAGCGTCACCCCCGGCGCCAGCAGTTGTTCCAACTCGCGGCGGGCCACGCTTTCGATGCTGCGGTCGTAGTCGTCGCCGTAGAGACTCGTCGCCACCGCGAGGTGACGCGCCATCGCCGTCCGCGCCCGCACCGGCTCCCGGTCCCGGATACCCTCGAAGATTTGCCGATGATACGGCACCGATAGCCGCGTCACATCCGGATCGCTCAGACTGCGCAACATCAATTCGACCGTCAATGCGGTAATCGAGCCGAACATCGTTTCGATGACGGGATTGTGCGAGGCGCGGGCGACCGCCAGGTGGAAGGTCATGTCGAAGCGCGCCCGTTCGATGATCGAGCCGGCACGATCGAACCCGAACAGGGCCGTCTCGATCGCGGCTTCGTCTTCGGGTGTTGCCCGTTGCGCGGCCAGTTCGGCGGCGGTGCATTCGAGCATCGTCCGCGCCTCGACGAGATCGCGCGGTGTCGCCTGCGAACGGCGATAAAGGGCGTCGAGGCGGCCGGCGGCGGCGGCGGGACGTCCGTCGCGAACGTACGAGCCGCGCCCGGGTTTGATCTCGACGAGGTCGCGCTCGACCAGGCTGCGCAACGCCTCCCGCACGATCGGCCGGCTGACACCGTATCGCTCCGCGAGTTGCCGTTCGGAGGGCAGCTTCATCCCGGCCGCGAGTCGGCCCGAGACGATTTGCGCTTCGAGCGTCGCCGAAAGCGTTGCCCGCGTCATGAGCGCTCCCAGAATGCCGGCGCGTCAAAGTCCAGACGGTCGGTCGATGCGGATGGCGCTCGCGGTCGCCGGGGCGACGGGCCAGCGGGCCGACTCTCGCCCCATGCCGTCGAGCGCGGTAAGCCAATAGCGGACCGGGACGTCCGACCGGAGCATTCCCGTCCAGACGCCCCCGGCCTTCCTCATCAGGGCGGCCGTTTGTTCGGTGCCCCCGGCGAGGGGCGACCAGTGCAACGAGACCGCCGCAACCGTCGGGTCGGCGGCGATCGCCTCGACCACGGCTCCGCCGTCGTCCAACGCTTCCGGCGGGACAGGGACGAAGACGCGCGGGGCAGCCTCGGCCGCAGCCGTGAGGTCGGGCCGCGGCAACTGCTCCGCCTCGGCGGTGTGTTCGCACAGCGTATCGTACCGATGCCAGCAAGCGCGCGTCACGTACTTCTGGTTGAGCGAGGCGAGGACGCCCAAGTCGGCGGTCGTCGTCATGACGGACGCGAATCCCTCGACGGCGCCGCGAACGGCCGCGTAGAGATCGGACAAGCGGGCACGGGCGCCGTCGGTCTCGGCGGCGCTCAGGCGGCGACGTTCCGCCACGGCGCGGGCGACGAGGTCGTCGATCGCGCGGGCGGCCTGCTGGGAGCGAACGTAGTCCTGAACGAAGGCGACCTGGGCGCGGTGGTAGGCAAGGCGCTCGGCGGCCGGCGCATCGGCGGTCATGGCCAGCGCCTCGTCGAGGCGGGCGGCGAAGGCGGCGAAGCCACGGACGAGGTCGTCGGGGATGGGGAGGGGATTGAAGCAGTCCGTCGCCTCGTTCGAATGGCCGTGGTCCCAGCCGGGGATCGCGACGGAGTCCTCGTCGAACCAGCCGGGCCAGCGATGGCTGCGGTCCGTCTCGTCCAGGGCCTCGGCCCAGAGGCGACCGGCGTCGGCTCCGGCCAGGCGCGTCGCGTAGTCGCGGTAGTAGTCCGCCGGGTCGAGGTCCGGTTCCCAGAGACTGCGGGCGAAGTAGGCGGCGTTGTGGTCGATCACCCGGGTGCGCCAGTGGATACCGATCATGCCGTCGCAGCCGAAGCGGTGGGCGCGGAGGACGTCGTTGTGGAAGCGGTGGAGGTGGTATTGGGGGTGCCAGAGGGTAGCGTCGTCTTCCAGCCAGGGGATCGGCCAGCGGCTCCGCGCGCCAAGGCGGCCGTAGACGTCGTCGGTCTGGCTGGAGCCGAGATAGTGGTTCAACGCGCTGAAGGCGATGTCGTCCGGAAGGGCGGCGTGCAGGTCGCCGAAGTGCTGGTGGACGGCGCCCCAACCGCTGACGACCAGTTGCACCCGCGGGGCGCGTTCCTTTAGGTAGTCGTAGGCGAGGCGGAGGTAGGAGGCATCGAACGGGAGAACCTCGTCGCCCTCGTGACGAACGGTCCAGGCGGCGTCCTCGTTTTGCCAGAGCCAGACGGCGTCGACCATCGGGTACGTGGCGAGGAGGTCGTCGAGCCGGAGGTGGAGGATCTCGCGGGCGGCCACCGAGTCCAGGTCGAGCGCGTCGTCCGAACCGAGGGGGGTCTGGATGCGACGGCGAGCGCCGGTTGGCAAGGCGTCGACGATCTCGTCGGGGATGGCGGCCGGCTCGAAACCGACGCAGACACGCAGACCGCGCTCCTTGGCGTAGGTCAAGGCGTCGCGCAGCAGCGCTTTCGCCCGTGCCGCGGCGTCGAGCGGACCGGCGGCAAGGACGGCGGCATCGGCGCCGAAGACCTCGCCGGCGAAAAAGCGGTCCGTCCCGTAGGCGAAGTCGGAGATCCGCTTCGGGAGGTAGCCCCAGCGGTTCGTCTGGGTCGTGTCGAGGACCGCGTCGTGACCGATGCCGTGGTAGGTGAAGGAGAGGAAGGGTTCCGCCCCCTGCGAGCGGGTCACCGGTCCCTTCGAGTAGACGTGGAAGCCGAGGAAGTTGAGGCCCATTCTGACCATGCGATCGACGATCAGGCGGTAGTCGGCGAGGTTCCAGGCGGAAGGACCGGAGAGGAAGTCGTACCAAGGGAGCAGACCGCGGGTCGCGAAGGAGGGCGCGCGCCGGAGATCGAGCGCCGCGGGGAGGAGCGGTATCGTGCCCGGGGGAACGACCTCGCTGCCGAGGAAGAAGCCGCAGCCGTAGGCAGCTTCGAGGAGCGCGTACGCGCCGTAGACCGCGCCGGCCTCGCCGCCGCCGAGAATCGCGACGACCGGCCCGGCATCGTCGTCGAACCGGTGCAGGTGATACCCCTCCGGGCCTTGCGGCCGGAGACCGGCGCGGGCGGCGATCCGGTCGCCCGGTCCGCCGTCGCCGAGGACGCCGAGGACGAAACGTGCGCCGGGCTCGGCGAAGGTGGCGTCGTTGGCGATCGGCAGGAACGTGCCGGTCGCCTGCGCAAGATAGCGTTGGAGATCGGCGGCGGCGTGGCGGAGTCTGGCCGACGCGGACGCCGCGACGATGATGCGATTTTCGCTCAACGGTTCGCCCTCTCTGATGCGGCCGGACGGGACGACCGGTCCGACCGGATGGACGGGGAAAGAGCCATGGCGTCTCAGCCCCGGATCGCGCCGGCGGTGAGACCGGAGATGAGGTGGTTGCGCAGCCAGAGGAAGATGGCCAGGATCGGCAACGTCGTGAGGACGGCCCCGGCCATGATCATCCCCCACTCGACGTGGTAGAGCCCGCTGAGCGTCGCCAGTCCGATCGGGAGGGTGAACATCTCCGGACTGCGGAGGGCAATCAGCGGCCAGAGGTAGTCGTTCCAGGCGTTGAGGAAGGACAGTACCGCCAGCACGGCCAGACCGCCACGGGTCAAGGGGAGGACGATCCGCCAGTAGATGCCGAACTCGGTCGCACCGTCGACGCGTGCCGCGTCGAGGAGGTCGTTGGGAACGCCGAGCATGACCTGGCGCATGAAGAAGACGCCGAAGGCGTTGATGGCGCCGGGGACGATGACGGCCCGGTAGGTGTCCAGCCAGTGGATCTTGACCATGAACTGGAAGAGCGGGACGACGGTGACCTCGAACGGGATCGTCAGGGTCAGGAGGGTGAGCGCGAAGAGCACCCGTTTGCCGGCGAACTCGTACTTGGCGAAGCCGTAACCGGCGAGCGAGGCGATCGCGACGGCGAGGACCGTCTGTCCGACGGCGACGATCGCGCTGTTGGCGAATTGGCGGAGGAAGGGGATCTGGTCGCCGGAGAGAAGGTGGCGGTAGTTGTCGAGGGTCCAGACGCGCGGCCAGACGCGGACGGGGGCGCGGAAGATGTCGGCGTTCTCCTTGAACGAGGCGAAGAGCGTCCAGACGAACGGCGTCGCGGTCACAACGACCCCCGCGACGAGCGCCGCGTAGACGAGGAGCCGGCCGAGACCGGGAACGGGGCGGGCGACGGCGACGCGCGACCGGCTTGCCGCCTCCGAGGTCAAGTCGTGGACGGCCATCATTCCTCCTAATCTTCGCGGAAGGCGCCGAAGACGCGGAGTTGCAGCACCGAGAGGACGGCCATGATCAGGACGAGCGAATAGCCGATCGTCGCCGCGTAGCCGAAGCGGACCGACTGGAAGGCGGTGACGTAGAGGTAGACCATCGTCGTCATCGCCGCGTCGGACGGACCGGGACCGCCGAAGAGGATGAGCGGTTCGGCAAAGAGTTTGTAGGAGCCGATGATGGCGATGACGACGACGAAGAGCGTCACGGGGCGGAGCAGGGGGAGGGTGATCGAGCGGAAGGTGTCCCAGCGGGAGGCGCCGTCGAGCGCCGCCGCCTCGTGGAGTTCTTTCGGGATGTTGGAGAGTCCGACGATGAAGTAGAGACTGTTGATGCCGACGTAGCGCCAGAGACCGAGGAGGATGATCGCCGGGAGGGACCAACTCGGGTCGCGCAGCCAGCGGATCGGCGTCAGACCGACCGGTTTGACCAGGTAGGTGTTGAGGACGCCGTAGCTCTCGTCGAAGACGAGGACGAACATGATCGCGATCACCGCGGCGCCGACGACGACGGGCAGGAGAAACGCCATCCGAAAGAAGGTCCGCCCGCGCAGCCACTCCGCGTTCAACGCAAGCGCCAAGACGAGCGCGATCGGCACGATGATGAAGATGCTGCCGAGGGCGTAGAGGGTGGTGTTGCGCAGGGAATGGAGGAACCGCTCGTCTTCCAGGAGATTCCGGTAATTGCGGAACCCGATCCAGGCGCGTTTGCCGCCCCGTTGCTCGCCGTGGAGACTCGACCAGAATCCGCTGACGACCGGATAGCCCCAGAAAACGGCGTAGCCGAGGAAGAAGGGGGCGATGAAGAGGTAAGGCGCGATTCGCCGCTGCAGGCGCAGCCAGGACATACCGACGCACTCCCCAGGGGGTCAGGGGGCAGGGGACAGGGATCAGCGAGTCGTTCGTTCTGACCCCGGTCCCCTGCCTCCTGACCCCTCGTGACTCACGACTGCTGCATCTTGCGGATCTCGTCGGCGAGTTGCTTGAGACCGTCGGCCGGGCTGAGTTTGCCGTCGAAGATGTCGCGGGTGTACTTGTCGCGACGGAGGACGTTGAAGTCGGCGCGGTAGGGGCTCTGGTATTGGGCGGGCGCCTCGGCACCAACCTCGGCGAAGAGTTTGCCGAGTTCCTGGCCGCCGAAGTAGTCGTCGGCCGAGTACATCCGCGGGTCGTCCCAGGCCGGTTTGAAGGCCGGCCAGAGTTTGATGGCGAGGTATTGCTGGACTTCGCCTTCCTTGGTCAGCATCGAGTAGCGGAGGAAGTCCCAGGCGGCGTCCTGTTTGTCGCTGGTTTTGACGATGCAGAGACCGGTGCCGCCCCAGACGCTGGTGCGGGCGCCGCCGGCGGCGAAGGCGGGCAGGTATTGCGCCTTCCACTTGCCGGCGAGGTCGGCGACGTTGTCCTTGAGGAAACCGGCGTACCAGTCGGCGCCGGGGATGGCGACGTACTGCCCCTCCTTGACCGCGGCGTACCAGGATTGGTCGGCGGCGGTGCCGAAGGCTTGCGCCCCGGCCGGCGGTTCGGCGGCGATCTTGTGCTCGTCGCGCAGGGCGAACAACCACTGGAGGGTTTCGATCGCCTCGGGCGAATCGGCGGTGACGTTGCCGTTGGCGTCGAAGGTGTCGAAACCGCGCTGGCGGAGGACGATGTCGTAGACGTCCCAGTTGATGGAGATGCCCTTGACGTTGTCCTTGACGAGCGGTTTGGTGGCGGCGATGAAGTCCTCCCAGGTCGCGAGCGGGATGGTGACGCCGGCGCCCTCGTAGATGTCGCTGCGGTAGTAGAGGACGACCGGAGTCAGGGCATGCTCGACGCCGTAGACGGTCTGACCGACGCTGTAGAGGGCCTCGCGGGAGGCGACGAGCTGGTCGAGATAGCCGCCGCTGGTCAGCTTCTCGGTGAGGTCGGCGAGACCGATGTCGCCCTTGATGAAGGCGCCGAAGCGGCCCTGTTCGATGTCGGCCAGATCGGGGGCGCCGACACCGCCGGATTGGAAGGAGACCAGGAGCTTGTTGTGGTGGTCCTCGTAGGCGGTCTGGACGACGTTCAGCTCGAAGTCCGGATTGACTTGGGCCTTGTAGCCCTCGGCCATGGCGGTGAACCAGCGGGCATGGGTGTCGACGAAGGTCCAGAGTTCGAGTTTGACCGGCTTCGGCTCGATGGAGGAGGTGAAGTCGGGAACGGTAATCGGCGCGTCCTGGGCGGGGGGCGCCGCCCAGGACGCGCGCGGTGCGCGACCGGTGAGCGCGGCGCCGCCGGCGAGACCGGCGCCGAGACGCACGACCTGGCGACGCGAAAGACGGTGCTCCGGTCTGGACTCCGAGGGCATGGTCGTCTCCTCTCGTGGTCGTCGGCTCCCGCGACCCCGTGGCGGACGGTGGATTTTGGCCTGCCGCTCACCGGCAGGGTGGCGAGGAGTCTGGCGATTGCGCCTGGACAAACTGGTCTGACCGGTCAGATCGCTGCGCCACACGATACCCAGTAAGACGGCCGAAGTCAAGAGGGAAGGGCGCGGCAACCTGATCAACGGCAGGCGTCGCCGAGGGACCGAGGGGGTTTTGCTAGACTGGATGGGGACGCCTCTTGCGTTGCTTTAACGCTGCCGTCAGTCCATCGTGCAACGACGATGCGCATGGTGCATCGGGTCCGACAGAGGACCTCCGCTGGCCGGCGGAGGTCCTCTCCCGTCGTCGTTCCGCCAGAGCGCGGTCTCGGATCAGACGTGGGTGCATCGACCAGAGAACGGGCAGGAATTTCCATGGAAGGGATCGACGGACTCAACATCGCAATCACGGGTGGCGCCGGCGACATCGGCGCGGCGATGGGCGCCGAGTTGACGCGACTTGGTGCGAACGTCACGCTGATCGACCGGAAGTCGGCGGCAGAGGCAGAACCGTGGCTGGAGCGGGCCGGCCGGAACGGCGCCGTCGCCTACGTGCCGGCCGACGTGCGCGATCGGGCGGCGATCGAGGCGGCGCTGGCGGCGATTGAGCCGCTCGACGTGGCGATCGCCAATCAGGCGATCGGCCACGGAATTCCGTTCCTGGATATCACGGAAGAGCAGTGGCAAGAACACCTCGACGTCAACCTGACGGGGTGCTTCAACGTCGGGCAGGCGGCGGCGCGGTTGATGGTGGAGCGGGGGCAACCGGGGCGGATCATCTTCACAGGGACGTGGGTGCAGGAGGTGCCGTGGCCGGAGATCGCCGCCTATTCGGCGACGAAGGCCGGGGTGAGGATGCTGGCGCGGTCGATGGCGCGCGAGCTGGCGGTGCACAAGATCCTGGTCAACGTCGTCGCGCCCGGCATCGTCTACGCCGGGTTGGCCAAGCACCAGATGGAGACGGAGCCGCAGTATGCGCGGCGCGTCCGCCACGTGATCCCGCTCGGCGATCTGCAGACGGCCGAGCAGGTGGCGAAGGCGACGGCGTTCCTCTGCTCGGACGGGGCGGACTACATGACCGGCTCGGTGCTGCTGGCGGACGGGGGCTTGTCGCTGTTCCAATTCGACGAGGAGTAGGTGACGGCTGACCGGTGAAGCACGATCAGTCGCGAGCCTGCTCACCCAATCGTTCCTGGACCCACCGACGGACCAGGGTCGCGGGACTCATCCGGCGCACTCGGGCACATGTCGTTAGCTCAGCAAGCGTCTTGTCATCGAAACGCAGCCAGATGCCATTCTCCGGTTGTGCCGCCTCGAAGCGAACATCCGTGACTTCTTCCCAGTCACCCGGATAGTCGCCCATGTCGTGGGTATCGATGAACTCGGCGGCCTCTTCGACCGTGCGAAATGTGGGGATGTGACTTTCTAAGGTTGTCGCCGAATCGGGGTTTTCGCGGTTAGGTAGTGCCATGGGCTTGCCACCTCCTCTGCTGCGCACGGAACTGGCGTCGTTCGGCCGCGCTGGCATCCCTGGCAGTGACGAGCCCAAACAGACCGGGTTCGTCGCGCGGTCCCAGAAAGACCGAAAGGTGCCGACCGCCCAAAGTCTGGCCCGCCACCCGGTAATATCCTCGTCGCTCACGATAAATTATCGACTCCCCAAAGACGACCTCGTCTACCTCTTGTCACCGGTCTGGTCCCCACGATCAGGATGACCGTTTGCCGCTCCCGCATGGTTGCCCCTTCGCCGGCTTGGTTCGCCTCCAGCCTGAAGGCTCCCGCGACGCAGCGTGGTACGCTCGGAAGGCAACCTGGTCGCAGGTGGTTCATCGCGGCTGATGCGGGTGGGTCGGGCGCGCGGGGCGGCGTTCGACCAGTTCGCGAAGCGCTCCGGGAAGGGGAAGCCATGGAATCGTCGGGGCGTCGTGATGCGGCCGAGCCGCCGATCGTCAACATCGTCGGGGAGTCGGTCGCGCTGGGGCCGCACCAGCGGGATCTGCTGCCGACGTACCAACGCTGGATCAACGATTTCGGCACGCTCCGCACGGTCGGTGCCGTGCCGCCGGGGCCGACGACGATGGAGCAGGAGACGGCCTGGTACGACGGGCACCTGGCGTCCGGTGAGGTCCGGTTCACGATCTACGAGCGAGCGACGTGGCGTCCGGTCGGGACCACCGCCCTCCACGGGATCGACCACCGGAACCGGACGGCGGTGTTCGGCATCATGATCGGCGAGATCGGCAGCCGAGGGAAGGGCTACGGCACCGAGGCGACCCGCCTGATGCTGGACTATGCCTTTACCGCCCTCGGGTTGCACAGCGTGATGCTCACCGTCGCCGAATACAACCTGGCCGGACGCCGCGCGTACGAAAAGGCCGGATTTCGGGTATTCGGTCGCCGTCGGCACTGCCGGTGGTTGAGCGGTCGGTTGTGGGACGACGTCTACATGGATTGCCTGGCGACCGAGTTCACCAGTCCCGTCCTGACGCGTGTCTTCGCGCCGGACGAACCGAGGACCTGACAAAGCAGGTCCGATTACGCCTCCCGCTCGTGCTCCCACCGATCATCGCCACGGTAGAGCGAGCGCAGGTGGTTGATCTCGCCGGTGTGGTAGAGGTCGTGCTGGATCATGATCATGACGATCCAGCGGGTCGGTTTCGGTTCGCCCCAGTTGGTCATCCGGGGTCGGTCGAGGTCGGCGTCGGTGAGGGTGGCGAGGCTGTGGCGAAGACTCGCGTGTGCTTCGCGCAGCCAGGCGAGGGCCGTGGTCGTGTCGGCAACGGCGCGTTCGCCGGTCACGAGGGGGTGGTCCCAGTCGAGACTGGCGTCGCCGAAGGCATGGTTGTCGTACATGAACGTGCAGCCGCCGACGTGGGCGACGAGGTCGCGCAGCGACCGGTCGCCGCCGGTCGGTTTCCAGAGCCATTCTTCGGGCGCGATGGCGCGGAGGTTGCCGAGCAGGGAGTGCCAGTCGTCGCCGGCGAACGCTTCGTCGAGGAGATAGAGGAGCTGGTCGACGGCCGGTTCGGTCATGGGCATCACCTCCGGACGTTGAAGCGACGGACACCCGCGTCCTCAAAGAGCCAGCGAGTTTGGCTGAACGAAGTCCCCTTGCGGAAACCGAAGACCGCCGCCGGCGCGACTTCGAGCGCCAGCCGCGGCCGCTCGTAGATCTCGCCGCCCACACCGTAGAAGGCGCCGTCGCGCACGGTGAAGATGAAGGGCGGGCCGTACTTCGTCGCCAGCGCGTCGGCGAAGCGCCGGAGCTTGACCTCGTCGCACACCGGCACCGCCTCGCCTGCGACGACCACGTCGAGCCCGTCGCCGATGGCGTTGTTCCCGGTCGTGAGGACGACGTTCGGGTTGTGGGCGAGGTTCTTCGCTTTGCGCTCGTCGGGACCGGTGACGACGTAGAGCGCGTCGTCGATCCAGGCGGCAATCAGCGGCGTGACGTGTGGGCGCCCGTCTGGGCGCACCGTCGTCAGCCAGTAGACCTCCGCCTTCTCCAGGATCTCGCGCGCTTCTGCCCACGCTGTCGGGGTGGCGCCGTCGCTGCTGAACCGCGGCTCCAGCTCGGGTAAGGGGTTCGTATTCGTCATCGCTCCTCTCCTCTCAGACCGAGGATCGGCCGTTGCTGTGGCCGTGCCGTCAACAGTTCACCGCGTACCGCCAGCAGGAGACGGCCGATCCAGAACGGTCGGGAGTCGGTGGATGTGGACGTCGATTCACCCGCGGGGATCGCCGTGGTGGCAAGGGGACCAAGGGAGCGCATCAATTCCGGCACGTCGCCGGCGGGAAGAACGACTGGGAGCAACATCGAATGCGCCTTTCTCGGAGAGCGTCAACGTGTGCGGCGGGAAGGGTTTGGACACCAGCGAGATGTCGATGAAAGAACGCGCGTTCGATGTCGATGTGAGACGTCCCCTGGGCGTTGTCCACGCGCTGGACACGGCACCGCGACCGGGCTTGTCATGTGGTCTGGTTCTTTGCGACCCGAAACCGAAGGTGCGTGACGCCGGGTGAGGCGATAACCCGCGTGGTTTCCAACTCGATCTGCGTCGGGTCGAGGCGGTCGAAGAGCCGTTTGCCGGCGCCGAAGAGGACGGGGACGAGGTGAATCTGGATTTCGTCGAGCCGCCCGGCACGCAAGACCTGTTGGATCACGCTGGCGCCTCCTGCCACCAAGACGTCTTTGTCGCCGGCGGCAGCGGTCGCCTGGTCGAGCGCGCGTTCGATACCGTCGTTGACGAAGGCGAAGGTCGTCCCACCCTGCTTGACCAGCGGTTCTCGCGCGTCGTGGGTGACGACGAACACCGGCATGTGAAACGGCGGTTCCTCCCCCCAGCCGTCGGCGAAGTCGAACATGCGCTTGCCCAGCACGATGGCGCCGGCGCGGTCGAAGGTCTCGGCGAGCACGTCGGCGTCGGTTCCGGATTTGCCGCCGGTCATGCCGTGCGGCTCCCGCCAGCTCTCGAGGTCGAAGAGCCATTGGTGGAGCCGTTCGCCGCCGATGCCGAGGCCGTGCTCCGGGCTGTCGTCGGGACCGGTGATGAATCCATCAAGGGACATCGAGATGTCCGCGGCGACTTTAGCCATGAGTGTGCTCCTTTCGGCGTGCATGTAACCAGACGGCGAAGCGGAACAGCGCCTGGTAGCCGATCCGTTCGTAGCCGGGCGGCCCATGACCCTCGATCGACTCCGTCCAATTGATCAGGTAGCGGCGCAGGAGGGAGTCCTCGACGGCAGTATCCGGTTCCCAGCCGGCGCGCAGGTTGGGATCGAGCACCTGAACGGGCATGCGTCGACTCCTTCGGCGTGCGGTGGTGCAACGCGGATTTAGCCAGCCGCCCCGGAGAAGTCGGCGGTGAACCAGCGGTCCGGGCGGATGGTAAAGAGCACGAGATCGGGGCCGGGGTTGGCGAGTTCGGCCCCGACGACCCCCTGGGTCTGCTCCTCGGGGAGGTAGCGGCGGACGATGGCGAGCATCTGATCCGCCGAGGGCGGTCGGTCGATCCGGACGACCGTGCCCTCGACGGAAACGTACTTGTAGGGGAACTGCTCCTTTTGGTCGAGGATGCTGAGGACGCCCGCTTTTTCGATCAGCGCCGTCTTGCGCGCCTTGCGCCCCTGGGTACCGGTGAAGAAGGTCAGGTTGCCGCCAGGTTCGTAGGTGTACCAGAACGGGGCGGTGAGGGGTGGTCGGTCGTCGTCGCGCGCCACGCTGATAGCGGCGATGTGCGGTTCGGCGAGGAAGGCTTCGCGCGCCTCCTTGGTGAGGTGAGGTAGGGCCATGAGTGCTCTCCTGGGAAGGGGGCGGAGGAACCGTGGCTTATGCCCGCTTCGGTTCGTAGGTGAGGATGACGATACCGGAGGCGAGGGGCTTGGTGGCGACGAGGTTCATGACGGTGCTGTCGATCCCGTCCCGGAAGAGGCGCTTGCCCTTGCCCAGGACGATCGGGTGGAGCATGAACCGGAACTCGTCGACGAGTCCGTGCGCCAGAAGCGTTTCGACGAGCTTGCCGCTGCCGGCGACGAGGATGTTTTTGCCGTCCTGCTGCTTGAGCTTGGCGACCTCCTCCGGGACGTTGCCGCGGATGATGTGCGAATTGTTCCAGTCGGCCTTTTGCAGGGTGGTCGAGACGACGTACTTGGGCATGGTGTTCATGCGGTCGGCGAACCCCATCTCGTCGGTGAAGTTCGGCCAGGCGGCGGCGAAGCCCTCGTAGGTGAGGCGGCCCAGCAGTTGGGCGTCGCTCTCGAAGAGTTCGTCGTACTTGAATTTGCCGGCTTCGTCGTCGAAGAAGGGGCCGGACCAGTGGCCGGGCTCCTCGAAGACGCCGTCGAGGCTGACGTACTCGGTAACGACGAGTTTTCTCATCTGCTTCTTCTCCTGCTGCACGATGGGGGAGCCCGTGGTCGGGTCCCATGAGATGTCCATCGGGTGTTGTCGCCGCAAGACCGTTGCCGGGTGCGGCGTGGCTACGTCGGGTCGATGTCTTTGAGCGGTCGGACCTCGATCGATCCCAGGCGGGCCGGCGGCATCTTCGCGGCGACGCGGATGGCGTCGTTGAGATCGGTGGCGTCGATCAGGTAGAAACCGCCAAGCTGCTCCTTGGTCTCGGCGTTGGGGCCGCCGGTGATCGCCAGCTTGCCGTGGCGAACCCGGATCGTCGTCGCCGTGTCGACGGGTTGCAACGGCGACGAGACCAGGTAGTGACCGCTTTTGCGCAGCTCTTCTCGGTAGTCGAGGTCCTCCTCCACGAATGCCTCGTACTCGACGTCGGACAAGGCGTCCAGTTTCGTCTCCTCGTGGTAGACCAGACACAGGTACTTCATCGGGTCCTCCGCCGCTCACGGAATGGCCATTCCACGAGGTAGTCGCGCGGAGGAGCTCGATTTCGACAACCGGTGCGAGTTGGTATGGTTGGTCGATCCGGACGTCGGGGTGAGCGTCAGTCGTCGAGCAGTTCGGCAAGTCGCCTGATTGGGGCGCGGAAGCCGTCGGCCAGCATGCGCTGAAACAGCGCCTCGGCGAGCGAAGGCTCGATCAAGGCGTCTTCGATCGCCCCGACGAGGATGCCGACGCTGCCGGTAAGCGTGATCCCACGTTCAAGCGCCATTCGCCGCGCGCCGCGGTCGTCCGTCGCGATTGCCCACCCATTCGCGAGGCAGGCAGCCAAACTGGCCGTTTCGCCGGGTCCGAGCCGAGACGTTCGGCCCCGAAGGTTTCCGATCCAGGCGATTTCGGCTGCGGTGGAGACGGAATTCGTAGTCAACCAGCCAGCGACGAGTGCCGCGCATCTACGGCGACGGGGGGATACCGGACCTCGGCCACTACCTCATCGAGGACGATCACCGGAGATGGGAAAGAGCGTTCGACCAGCCACAACGCATTTCGTCGCCCGAAGTTCAAGAGGACGGTCGCATCGAGGACCGTCGTCATCGGGATTGGATCTTGCGCAGCGCCCTCACCTCATCTCGTGCCTCTTCGACGGTATTCGGCCCGATTCGCAAGGCGAGACCTCGCGCCTCCACCAAAGTGGCAGCCTCATCCCGATCGATGTCGAGCAGTTCGGCCAGGCGCCCGAGCGAGATGCGTTCCTGCTCGTACTCGTGCAATGCCGCGTCGACGTCCACGGACTCGATCCGAATCGAATTGCTCTGCGTCCGAACCACGTTCGCCACCCCCGACGTCGCTTCGCTTGCGACCTGGCGAAAATTGTGGCGCACGACCAGAGGGAAGACCAACTCGGATGGGGGACCGCACGACGATCCCCCGGCATGTCCTCGGTACCTACGCCGCCGGCGCGTCGAGGAAGGACAAGATGACCGGCAACAAAGGATCGCCGCGACTCGGCAGGGCGGAGTGCCTCCTTGGGACGTTCACTCTTCGAGCCACTCGGTTTGGAAGCGGTCGTTCAAATGGATGTCGAGTTGGCGAAGCGGGCCGTCGCCGCTGTTGACGAATGTGTGCGGGGTGCCGGGCGGGGCGATCAGGATCTGGCCGCCGGTCGCTTCGATCGTGGCGTCGCCGACGGTGAAGGTGGCTTGACCCTCCTGGACGACGAAGATCTCGGTGTAGGGGTGGCGGTGTAGCTTCGGACCGCTGCCCGGTTTGCCGTCGAAGAAGATCAGGCAGGCGGGAACGCCGCCGTACCGGTACCCCTCGAGTTCGTGCGAGGAACCGGCAAAGGGAAGGTCGGTGAGGTTGATGGCAGCCACGTCGATGGTCCTCCTCGTTAGCGGGCGAAACGCCAGCGGGTGGCGCCGCCCGGTTCGGCCGAGGCGACCCCGAAGGCGGTGTGGAAAGTAAAGCGGTAGAGGTACCAGGGGGGTGGACCGGCGCTCGGGGCGCTGAATGGGGCGGTGAACGCGTCGCCCTCCACCTCCGCCGGCCAGCCGCCGTCGCGGTAGAGGGCGGCGACTCGCTCCAGGGTCGCCGGATCGGTGACGCGGGTCGCCTCACCCTCGAAGACGAGGTCGATGCCCGGGAGTCTGACGGAGAGCGTGCAGGCCGGGTTCGCCGCCAAATCGCGCGACTTGCGGGTGCCGGGTCCGCTCGTGAGGTAGAAGTCGCCGTCGAGCCAGAGGGCGCCGATCCCGGCGGCATGGGGGCGGCCGTCCGGGCGGACCGTGCCGAGGAAGCACGCCGTCTCCATTTTGGGCATGTTGA
The DNA here is from genome assembly GCA_036558305.1 of Thermomicrobiales bacterium. Lineage (GTDB taxonomy): Bacteria > Chloroflexota > Chloroflexia > Thermomicrobiales > UBA6265 > DATBFX01. The sequence goes on from DATBFX010000571.1 coordinate 25,677, forward strand.
CGGGAAGCAGATCACGGGGTCTGCTCCACGGGATGGGGGGATTGCCGTAGCGGTCGAGATTGGTCGTTTCGATCGGTTCGCGGTTGGTCATGGTTCCTCTCCTTGGTGCACCTGGCGATCGTCTGGCGTAGGATAGGCGAGGTGCCCGACGTGGCTGCCACCACCCAGTAGTCGTTCGGTCGGGGCCGGAATCGACGGCGGTCTAGGCGAACGCGACCGCGGCGCCCGATCGGGCGAGCACGGACGAGACGGCGGTCGCCAGCGCGCAGGCCGGGTCGATCACGGCCCGCTCGGCCCGCCAGGCGACGAAGCCGTCCGGACGGACGAGTACCGCGCCGCCGGAGGTGACGCCGTACGCCGCTGCCCACCGGTCGTCCGGATCGGTGATTTCGCCGTCGGGGGCGATCCTGATGGCGTCGACGGCGACGGCGGAGACCGACCGCGCCGCCTCGACCCAGGGCGCACCGTCGGCGCCGGTCAAGAGGACGAAGCCGAGCCCGAACAAATCGACGGTCGAGAGGCGTTGACCGTCGTGTTCGAGCCAGACGTGCGGGGCGCGGGTACCCGGCTGCGCGGTCAGCTCGGCCGGCGCGAAGGCACGACGGTCGTCGATCGGGGCACCGACGATCGCCGCGGAGCGGTAGCGGTAACCGAAGGCGACGGTCGGGTAGTCGAGCGGCGGCACGGACTCGCCGTTGGTGCCCGCGCCGACGCGGGAATTCCAGCGAGCCAGGGCCTGTTCGGTTGTGAGGAGACCGACCGGGTGGCGCTCCTCGTGGTAGGTGTCGAGGAGGGCGGGACCGGCGTCGCCGCCGACGACGGCGGCGAGTTTCCAGGCCAGGTTGTGGGCGTCCTGGATCCCGGTGTTGGCGCCCAGGCCGCCGGTCGGCGGCACGACGTGGGCGGCGTCGCCGACGAGGAAGACGCGACCGGCGCGGTACCGTTCGGCGACCTGGGCACCGATCGGGAAACCGAGCACCTTGAGGTCGGTACCGGGAATCTGGGGCCGCAGCGCCACGGCGACGTCCGGGAGACCGACGGCGGCGCGAATCAGGTCGATGCAGCGCGCTTCGGTGAAGTCGGCGAGCGACTCGCCGTACTGCGGGGAATAGCCGGTCGCGAAAACCCAGCGCTGTCCGGTCTCGTCGTGGGCCATCAGGATCGTGCCGGGGCGCGGTTGCTGGAGGTAGGCGATGTCGACGCAGCGTCCGCGCAAGGCGGGTCGCAGATCGGCCTCGGCCAGCACGGTCAGCACGTCGAAGAACGGTCCCGGCCCGGCAACCCCGATCCCCAGCCGTTGCCGGGTCGGACTGGCCCAACCGTCGGCGGCGACGAGGTACCCGGCGCGCACCGTCTGCTCCGCTCCGGTGCACCGGTCGCGCAGGACGGCGGTGACGCGGGTCTCGTCCTGCTCGAACGACAGCAATTCCGTCGAGAACCGAACGTCGGCGCCGAGTTCCGTGGCCTTGTCCCGCAGCAGCGTTTCGAGTTGATCCTGGTCGATTGGGGCAAACGGCGCCGGACTGAGACTCGCCATGGCGGCGCCATCGTCGCCTTCATCGACCGGTTCGAAGTCGTCGGTCAGGGTCTCGGCGCGGACGGCGGTCCATCGAAAGTCGGCGCCTCCGGCGTAGCCGGCCGCGCGGATCGCCGGTTCGAGCCCGACCTGACGGAACAACTCGACGGTGCGCTGGCTGAAACCGCGGGCGCGCGGATGGATCAGGAGGTCGGGATGGCGCTCGACCAGGAGCGGGCGGACGCCGTGCCAGGCCAGAAACAGGGCCGTGGCGAGACCGGTCAAGCCGCCGCCGACGATCAAGACGGGCGTCGTCTCGGCGGTGCGGAGTTCGGATCGAAGCAGGTTGGACGCGGTGGTCATGGTTCGCCCCTGGGTTCGTGGCTCGCTCGATGCACGCCGCCACCTCCTCGCGCGCACCCGACGGAGGAAGCACGCATGCGAGGATAGCGCGATAATGGACTCGACAAAAGAGCCAATTCTCGCCAGAGATCCATACCATTTATCGGTGTGGCCGGCTAGGCAACGCCCGCCACCGACGATCGGAGGGCACAAATGCCCAAGCGCGCGACTCCGTCCGACCGTCCCGAGATCTCGCTGGACGCCAGTCAACCGGTTCCGCTCTACAAGCAACTCTACGAGCGGTTGCGCGGGGCAATCCTGGCCGGACAGCTTCCGCGCGGAGCGCGGTTGCCGTCGACGCGGACGCTGGCCGCCGAGCTTGGCGTTTCGCGCAGCACGACCGCGCTGGCCTACGAACTCTTGCTCCTTGAGGGCTACCTGGAAAGCCGGGTCGGTCGGGGCACGACGGTGTCGCGAACCATCCCCGCCGTGCTGGTGAACGGGTCGGCAACCCGAACGCCTGCCGAGGCCGCGGGGGTGGCGAATCCGCACCTCGCGTCGCACGTTCGTCCTCTGCGGGACGTGCCGAATCTGGAATTCGTCGAGGAGACCGCCGGCGGTCCCTTTCGTGGCGGTCAGCCGGCGCTCGACCTGTTCCCGTACGACCTGTGGGCCCGGTTGATCGCCCGGCGGGCGCGGCGATCGATGTCCGAGTACGCCTACTACCAGTCAGCCGCCGGCTTCTTGCCGCTGCGCGAGGCGATCGCGGCGCACATCGGGATTTCGCGCGGGGTGCGCTGCACGGCCGAGCAGATCATCGTCACCACCGGCACGCAGGGCGCGCTCGACCTGGCGATGCGGACCTTGATCGATTCGGGTGAAGCGGCCTGGTTGGAGAATCCCGGCTACTTCGGGGCGCACGGGGCGCTGGTCCTGCGCGGGGCCCGCCCGATCCCGGTACCGGTCGATCGGCACGGTCTCGACGTCGACGCTGGGCGACGGCGTTGTCCCCACGCCCGCCTGGCCGTGACCAGCCCCTCGCACCAGTACCCGACCGGCGTGACGATGAGTCTGGGGCGCCGCCTGGAACTGCTGGAGTGGGCGGACGAGGTTGGGGCCTGGATCTTGGAGGACGACTACGACAGCGAGTTCCGCTTCAGCGGGCGCCCGCTGGAGGCGCTGCAGGCGCTGGACCGGTCCAACCGGGTCGTCTACATCGGCACCTTCAGCAAGGTGTTCTTTCCGTCGCTGCGCCTCGGTTACCTGGTCGCGCCCCCGGCCCTGGTCGAACCCCTGTTGACGACCCGCCGCTTCGTCGACGTCCACGTGCCGATCCTCGAGCAACTGGCCCTCGCCGACTTCATCCACGAGGGCCACTTCGCCCGTCACCTCCGCCGGATGCTCCAACACTACGCGCGGCGGCGCGACCTCTTGCGGCGCGAACTGCGCACCCACCTGGGCGGGCTACTCGATGTCTTCGTCCCCGAGGCCGGTATGCAACTCGTGGGGTGGCTGCGACCGGGGATCGACGACGTGCGCGCGGCCACCCTGGCCGACGAGGTGGGCGTGATGGTCCTGCCCCTGTCCAGGGCCGGTCTGGAACCGCTGCCCCGCGGCGGCTTGCTTTTCGGGTTTGCCGGCACCGACGAGGAGGGGATTCGGAACGGGGTGAGGACACTGGCGGCGGCGCTGGAACGGCTTTGAGCGGCCGCCGAGACCTTGTGACCGGGACGCGCAGAAAAGGGCAGGCACGGCGGCCTGCCCCTACGAATGATGCCGAAGGGCATGGGTGCGAACCGGTTACCGTTGGCCCCCGGACGACGCCAATTCGCCTTCGGTACCGGCCGGCACGTAGGTCAGATTCAGCACGCCAGTGCTGAAGGTGGACGAGTTGGCGAGCTTCAACGGCGTCTGCTCGTAGCCCTCGGGGAAGAGGCGTTTACCGGTGCCGACGACGATCGGGTGGAGGAAGAGGGTGAGCTCGTCGAGGAGTCCCTCGCGCAGAAGCGAGCGGACGAGGGTGCCGCTGCCGGTGATGTTGATGTTTTTGCCCGGCTGGTTTTTCAGTTTGGTGATCTCCTCCACGAGGTTGTTGCCGTTGATCAGTGTCGAGTTCTGCCAGTCGAGTTGGTTCAGGGTCGTCGAGACGACGTATTTGGGGGTGTTGTTCATGATGCCGGTGAAGGGGTCGTCGGGCGACTGGTTGGGCCAGAAGCCGGCGAACTCCTCATAGGTCACCCGGCCGAGCAGCATGCAGTCCCCTTCGCCAATCGATGCCCCGATCGCGGCTCCCATCTCGTCGTTGAAGTAGGGGAAGTGCCACTTGTCCGGCGCCTCGACGACGCCGTCCAACGAGATCAACAACCCGGCGACGATCTTTCTCATGGTTCGACTCCTTGTGTGGTGCTAATCGCTTTGTTGGGAAATGGCCATTTCACGAGGTAGTCGTACGGGGAATCCCAAAATCGACAGCGGATCGGTGACCAGCGCAAAGACCGCCAGCGCGGAGTCGGTCCAGCAGGTCTCGCCTTCGTCGCTCGCGGCGAACGGCGGCGGAGGTATGTCGCCCTCGCGTGTGATGACAATTCCCCTTCCCCGCGCGACCAGCGCCGTACCGTGTCGTGCGTTCATCCGGCTTCTCCTGGGTCTGCCATGCGTCGAGGTGACCGGTCGGGCAAGCGGGGCTGGCATGCTGGTGGAGCACCCGCGTTAAATATCCACGAGGTAAAGCACGACCGAAGGCGGACTCTGTGGAGCGAGTCCATCGGATTGTCACCTGGTGTGCGGAAAAGCGGGCGAGGATCGACGGCAAAGCCACGGGAGGGCACGGAGGCCCTCCCCTACATGTCCGGCAATCCCCCGATTTCGAGAATGGGGCGGATTTCGACGGTGCCCATGCGGGCGCCGGGGATCTTACTCGCGACGTCGATCGCCTCGTCGAGGTTCGGCACGTCGATGATGTAGTAGCCGCCGAGTTGCTCGCGCGTCTCGGCGAACGGCCCGTCGGTGACGAAGCGTTTCCCCTCCCGGACGCGAACGCTGGTCGCCGTCGAGACCGATTGCAACGGGGAGGCCGCCAGATACGTCCCGCTCGTGCTCAACTCGCGCGCGTACGCCGCGGAATCGTGGTAGCACTGATCGCGCGCCGCCGGTTCCCAGGCATTCTCGTCGCTATACACCAGCAACATGTATTTCACCGAGGTGCCTCCATCGTGAGTGGCAAGTGGCAAGTGGCAAGTAGCGTACCCCTGAACTTGTCACTTGTCACTTGCCACTTGCCACTGCCGAATTAGCCGCCGGCCATGGAGCCGACGACCATGAACGGTTCTTTGCCGATCACGACCTCTGGGGGGAGCGGGGTGTCCGGCGATTCGAGGGAGAGGTCTTGCTGGCAGGCGAAGAAACGGACCAGCGGCCGGCGGCGTAGGGTGCCGCGGTCGCGGATGGTACCGCACAGCATCGGGTAGGTGGTCTCGATGGCGTCGAGGACCGCGCAGACGGTCGGCGTGCCCGCGACTTCCACCTGGACCTCGCGGCCGACGTGGGCCAGGGTGCGCAAGTGGGGGGGCAAGATGACGCGGATCATCGCAGCGTCTGCGCTTCGACGGAGACGACGGCCGGAAGATCGCGGACGATCGGGAGCCAGTTGTCGCCGGCGTCGGCCGAGGCGTAGACCTGACCGCCGGTGGTGCCGAAGTAGACGCCGCACGAATCGAGCGAATCGACGGACATCGCGTCGCGCAGGACGTTGACGTAGCAATCGCTCTGCGGCAGGCCCTTGGTCAGCGCTTCCCACTCGTTGCCGCCGGTGCGGGTGCGGTAGACGCGGAGTTTGCCGTCGGGCGGGAAGTGCTCCTGGTCGCTCTTGATCGGGACGACGTAGACGGTTTCCGGTTCGTGGGCGTGGACGGCGATCGGGAAGCCGAAGTCGCTCGGCAGATTGCCGCTGATCTCGTACCACGAATTGCCGGCGTCGTCGCTGCGCATCACGTCCCAGTGCTTTTGCATGAAGACGGTGTCCGGCCGCGACTGATGCATCGCCAGGCAGTGGACGCAGTGACCGACGTCGGCGTCCGGGTCGGGCAGTTCGTACGGCGACTTCAGACCGCGGTTGATCGGGACGAAACTCTTGCCGCCGTCGTCGGTGCGGAAGGCGCCGCCGGCCGAGATGGCGACGTAGATGCGATCCGGGTTGTTGCGATCGATGATGATCGTGTGCAGACCCATGCCGCCGGCGCCCGGCGCCCAGAGGTGGCCCTTGACCGCGCGCAAGGCGGACAGTTCCTGCCAGGTCTGACCGGCGTCGGTGGAACGGAAGAGGGCGGCGTCTTCGATACCGGCGTAGACGGTGTCGGGATCGGTCGGGGATGGTTCGAGGTGCCAGACCCGTTTGAACTCCCAGGGGTGTTGGCTGCCGTCGTACCACTGGTGGGTGCCCGGGTCGCCGTCGTACTTGAACTCGTTGCCGATCTGGACCCAGGTCTTTCCGCCGTCGTCGGACCGCTGCATGATCTGGCCGAACCAGCCGCTCGACTGCGAGGCGTAGAGGCGGTTGGGATCGGCCGGCGAGCCCTTGATGTGGTACATCTCCCAACCGGCGAAGTGGGGACCGCTGATGTCCCAATTCTGTCGCTTCTCGTCCGAGGTCATGATGAACGCGCCCTTGCGCGTCCCGGCCAGTACCCGTACTCCGCTCATACCGTGTTCCTTCCTCCGTTTCCGGCGACGACCGCCGACGAACGTGGTGTCCGTGCGGGGTCGGACGAGATCGGATTGCGCCGTGCCAGGCGCCGGGTGGTCGCGGGCGGTGGGGCGATGGTGGCGCCGATCGTGCGCGCTCGCTCCATGTGTACGTACAAGGCGACCATCTGTACTATAACACACCTCCGCGGGGGGTTGTAAAGGGGTCGTGGACGGTTACGCGATCCTCGTTGGCATCAGCCGGCCTCGGGCATCGGTGCGTCGAGGAACTCGGGGACCATCGACGACAACCACTCGACGCGGTCGATGACGCCGACGTGGGTGGTGCCGGGGAAGACGGCGAGCCGGGCTGGCGGCAGACCGGCGAGGTCGCCCATGACGCCGCCGCCGCGGAGCCGGAACATCTCGACCGCGTGCTCCGGTTGGGCGCCGTCGGAATCCCCAATGACGATCATCGTCGGCGCCTTGATGCCGCGGATGTCGTCGGCCGACCAATCCTGGACCTCCCCGTCGAAGTGGGTGATCTTCTCGACCAGTTTGGGGAAGTCGCCGGGATTGGGAGCGGCGCGCAGGTAGGCGTCGTGCGGGGGGGTACCGATGAAAACGTCGGGCGTGAGTTTCGCGATCGCCTCGAGCACGCCGGGGTGGAAGCCGTCGCTGTTGTAGGACGCCGAGGCCGCGACGAGTTTGCGGACCAACTCGGGATGGCGGATCGCGAGTTGGATGGCGGCGGCCCCGCCCATGCTGTAGCCGAAAACGTCGGCCTGGTCGATGCCGAGGTAGCGGATGAGGGCGGCGACGTCATCGGCCATCTGCCGGTAGTTGAGCGGACGGTCGATGTCGGCGGTGTGGCCGTGCCCCTGGAGCTCGGGCGCGACGATCTGGCGGGTTCTGGCGAGGGACGGTACGAGGTCGCCAAGGGCTTCGATCGTCATGAAGGCGCCGTGGAGGAGGACGAGGGGGTGGCCGGCGCCGTGGATCTCGTAGTAGAGGTTGAGTCCGTTGACCGGCGCGTAGCCCGTCTTCGGTGGAGTGCCTGTCATCTCGCTCCCTCCGTCCGCCCGTGAAGTGCCAGCGGTCGCTAGCCATTGATCAGGTAGAACTCGTTGCCGTCGAGGTCGGAGAACCAGGTCGCCCTGGCGCCCCACGGCATGTCGGTCACCGGCTGCTTGAACGTCACGCCGCGCTTCGACAGGGCTTCGTAGGTGGCATCGATGTCGGGGGCGATCAGCGAAATGCCGCTGGCCTTGCCGCGGGTATCGGTGTCGTGCCAACTCGGATGGGCGAGGACGAGTTGGGTCGTCGCCCCCGGCGGCACCACCGTCAGAAAACGCATTTCCGGTCCGAAGGGGGTGTCGATCGCCTTTTCCCAACCAAGGGTGTTGACGTAGAAGTCGAGCGCCTTGTCCTGGTCGGCGACGACGACGGTCATCGAGTGGATGTGCGTGATCATCGCTTCCTCCGCAATACCGAATACCGTGCCAGCCGGTCGACGATCGGCACTGCCGAACCGCGGCAGAGGCTATGCCGCCGCGGACTTGTTTTGCTCGGCCTTCGCCGCGACGCGATCCGCCTGGGCGCCGAGTTCGCTCTGCGGGTCGATGGCGAAGTCGGACGGCTCGAAGATCTGGCGGAGTTCGAGGGTGTCGCCGTCGAGAAGGGGACAACGGGTGGCCCAGTCGAGGGCTTCTTGTTTGGAGTCGACCTGCCAGATCCAGTAGCCGCCGATGACCTCCCGCGTTTCGGCGAAGGGGCCGTCGGTGACGGTGCGTTTGCCGCCGGAGAAGGTGACGCGGGCTCCCTTCGAGGTGGGCTGGAGACCGTCGCCGGCGAGCATGACGCCGGCGTCGGCGAGGTCCTCGTTGAACTTCATCATCGGGCCGATCAGGGACTCGTCGGGCATGGCGCCCGCCTCGTAGCTCTTGTCGCCGGGGATGACCAGGACCATGAAGCGCACGGTGGCTGCCTCCTTTGTGGTCTGAAGTCGGTCCTTCGGGCTCCCTCGCCCGAAGCAGAACGTTTGGTCTGGTGCTAGAACGCGGTCAACGAATCGGATGTGAGATCGAACGGGCGTGTCACCTCCTCTTCGGCGGGATGGTGGACGAGGGCGGGAGCGCCCCGTGCGCTCTCCTACCCCACGTTCCGATCGTTCCCTAACGGCCTTGCGGACGGGCGAGGGTGACGAGCATGGGGACGATCACGGCGGCGGCGACGAAGTGCATCAGGACGAGAACGGCGACCTGGGCATTGGTCGCACCCGGGTCGGCCGGGGCGATCGTGAAGTCCGGGATCAGCGAGAGGAGGAGGACGGCGGCGGAGACGATCGTGTAGGTGCGGACCGGGTTGCGGGCGAAGCGGAGCAAGCCGGCGTAGACGAGGACGGCGCCGATCGCCAGGACCGCGGTGAAGATACCGTCGCCGACGGCGCTGCCGAGTTCGACGAACTTCGGATCGTAGCGGACGACGGCGTCGCCCGCGTAGTAGACGAGGATGGTGGAGAGACCAGACGCGACGACGGTGGCGAGCCCGACGAGGGCGAACCGCCCCCAATCGACGACGCGCGATTCCTGCGACAACGACGGCGACGTTGCGACGGCCGGAGAAAGCGACATCGAGGACATGACCGGTAGCCTCCCTTGCGTGAATCGGTTCCAACGTCGGGGTTCTTGCCGCGGACATCAGATAGTCGTCCGGCGAGCCCCGAAATCGACAACCGTTCACGACGAGTTTTGAAACCGGTTCTTGGTCGCTTATTGGACTCGTTACACATGCACGAGAGCGGGCCGGGAGAGGTGCTTAG
>DATBFX010000572.1:0-29283 GCA_036558305.1 Thermomicrobiales bacterium
GTGGCCGGCGTTCGCGCGACCGTGAGCGCGGTGGGGCCCCAGATGAGGCCAAGAACGACAACGGGCAGCGCGAGCACCCTGGCGATCGCGGCCCTCTTCCCCCCGATCCGGTTCCCCATCCGTTCTCCCATCTTCGTCGAAGTCGTCCACGGCGACCGGTATCATGCCGAGCGAGGCCGCCGCCCACCGGCGTCGATGCCAAGATACCCGACGAGAGGAGGAATGCGTCGTTGGATGCCGAAGAGTTCCGCCGCCTGGGTCACCAACTGATCGACTGGATTGCGGACTACCGCACGTCCATCGAACGGTATCCGGTCATGTCCCAGGTCGAACCGGGGGCGATCAAGGCGCGTCTCCCCGAGATCCCCCCGGAGTCGGCCGAATCGCTCGACGGGTTGTTTGCCGAGATCGAGCGGGACATCCTGCCCGGTCTCTCGCACTGGCAGCACCCGCGTTTTTTCGGTTATTTCCCGGCCAACGCGCCGCTCGAGAGCGTGCTGGGGGATTACCTCAGCACCGGTCTCGGTGTGCTCGGTCTCTCCTGGCAATCGAGCCCGGCGCTGACCGAGGTGGAGGAGGTGACGACCGATTGGGTGCGCCGGATGGTCGGCTTGTCCGATGCCTGGAGCGGCGTGATCCAGGACACCGCTTCGACGAGTGCGCTGGTGGCGTTGATCTGCGCCCGCGAGCGGGTCTCGGGATTCGCGCTCGCGGGCGGCGGATTGCAGGCTGAGCCGCGCCCGCTCATGGTTTATGCATCGCGCCAGGCCCACAGCTCGGTCGAGAAGGCGGCGCTGCTGGCCGGATTCGGCCGTGACAACCTCCGCTGGATCGAGACCGACCACGATCACGCCATCAACGCGGACGCGCTCGCGACCGCAATCGCGACCGATCTGGCGCGGGACCTGCGGCCTTGCGCCGTCGTCGCCACCGTCGGCACGACGGCCACGACGGCGATCGACCCCATCGCCGCGATCGCGGCGGTGACCGGCAAGCACGGACTGTGGCTGCACGTCGATACGGCGATGGCCGGTTCGGCGATGATCCTGCCGGAGTACCGCTGGATGTGGGAGGGCATCGAAGGGGCCGATTCGCTGGTGATCAACGCCCACAAATGGCTCGGCGTCGCCTTCGATTGCTCGCTGTATTACGTGCGCGATCCCCAACACCTGGTGCGCGTGATGAGTACGAACCCCAGTTACCTGCAGACCGCGGTGGATGCCAGGGTCAAGAACTTGCGCGATTGGGGCATCCCGCTCGGCCGGCGGTTTCGCGCGCTCAAGCTCTGGCTCGCGATCCGCGCCAACGGCGTGAGCGGACTTCAGGCTCGGCTCCGCCGCGACCTTGCGAACGCCCGATGGCTGGCGGACGCGGTGGGGCGGGCGCCACATTGGCGGGTGCTGACTCCCGTCCCGTTGCAGACCGTTTGTCTCCGTCACGAACCGCCCGGACTCGCCGACGATGCGTTGGATCGCCACACGCTGGATTGGTGCGATCGCGTCAACCGCTCCGGTGCCGCCTACCTGACGCCGGCCACGCTCGACGGGCGGTGGATGGTCCGCGTCAGCATCGGGGCGGTTCCGACCGAGCGTGGGCACGTCGAGGCGCTCTGGCGGGCGATGAGGGGAGCCGCCGAGCAACCCGAACGGGCGTCCCGCACACCGTGGGAGCATCACGATTAGAATGTGTGCTCGGCCCGGACGCGTTTGTTGCTGATGAAGGCGATTGCCCATGCCCGTTTCAACCGCCAACTCCCGCGTCGTCTACGATGCCCTGAAAGCGGTCGATGTTCGGCTCGTCTCCGCGTTGCCGGAGACGTGGCTCGTCCACTTGATCCGGATGGCGGAGGACGATCCGGAGATGACCCTGGTCCGCCTCGCCAAGGAGGAGGAGGGGGTCGGGATTTCGGCCGGCGCCCACTTCGCCGGGATCAAGTCGGCGATGCTGATGCAGAACCACGGGTTCCTGGCGAGCGTCAACGGCATCGTCTCCTTCGCCCAACTCTACAAGATGCCGCTCCTGATGGTGATCTCGCATCGCGGCGACCTCGGCGAGCTCGACCCCTGGCAGACCCAGGGCGGGATGGCGACCCTGCCGGTGCTGCGGGCGCTCGGCATCCCGAGCTACCCGCTCGCCGATCCGGTCACGGTGCCGCGGATCGTTCGTCAGGCGCAAGCCCTCGCCGAGAGTGCGCTGACCCCGGTCGCGCTGCTGCTGACGCGCGACCTGATGTGGGAGGAGGCAGGATGAGTGGCGAGCTTCGAGCTTCGGGCTACGAGAAGGTGGCCGGCGAGCCGGTGGAGCGGATGAGGCGGGCCGATGCGCTGGCGGCGATCTATCCGAAGTTGGCGGGTGACGACGTGGTCGTCGTCACGATCATGGGGGCCGTCGCGGTCGAGCTCTACAACCTGGGTCACCGTCCGAGCTTTTTCTATCTGGAGCACGCGATGGGGCTGGCCTCGTCGCTCGGGCTCGGTCTGGCGCTGTCGATGCCGCGGGCACCGGTCGTCGTAATCGACGGCGACGGGTCGTTGCTGATGAATTTGGGGACGCTGTCGACGATGGCGCGCTACCGTCCCGGCAACCTGACCCACGTCGTCTTCGACAACGAATCGCTCCTCTCGGTCGGCGGCTTCCCGACGGCGACCTCGACCGGGACCGATCTCGCCGGGGTCGCGGTGGCGGCCGGGGTGCCGGTCGTCCGCCGGGCCGACTCGGTCGATGCGTTCGCGGCGGCGTTTGGTGAGGCGCTGGCGGGGAGCGAGTTGACGACGATCGTGTCCAAGGTCGAAGCGGCCGGACCGAAGTCGTTTCACATGGACCTGCCGATGCTGGAGAACCGCTTCCAGTTTTGGCGATATTGCCGGGCGCTTGCCGCTCGTGCTGCGCTGGACTGATCGCGGCGCCGGCACCGACGCCATCGCAGCCGACTGACCGGGAGGCTGCCTGCGGCGACATTTGCGCGCGCCATATCAACCGAGCCTACCAGCGGTCCGATTGGGACGGACTGCCGGACTATCACGGTACCAGGAACCGGTGGTTTGTCATCCCTCGCCGGTGGGTCGGCTATCGGTGTCGCCCGTTCGGCGCCGGTCAGGATCGTGAGTTCCTTGAGGCGCTGTTCCGATTCACTGCGGAAGATGTCCTTCGTTTTCATGACGACCGCCATGCCCAGCCTCGCTTAAGATGACGTCGCAAAATCCGATGAGATCGCTCTTCCGTGTCGGCAGGCGTATCGTCGCCAACTCCGTCCCGGTTCGACAACTGGCGCGCACAGAACGGCCGATGGCGTCCCATTGTCCCGAACGCGTCTTTGCCGCCCGTGCGATCGCCGGCATTGCCAACGTCCGACGCCACCGGACCCACACGGACTATGTCTTCGTCCGGTTGGTTCAGATAAGGTCTGGAAAACATGCAATCCAGCTCGACCTAGGCGGGACGACGCACAATGGCCGCGCTCGATGTGCAGCTGTTCGGCACATTCAGTGTCCGCCGCGACGATCGGGAATTGGCGCACTTCGGCGGCGCCAAAATGCAGGAGCTCTTCTCCTATCTCCTGCTGCATACCGACCGTCGACACCACCGGGAGTCCCTCGCCGCAACGCTGTGGGCCGATACCCCCACGGCCCAAGCCCGGAAAAACCTGCGCCAAACGCTCTGGCAGTTGCAGACGACCCTCGCCGAAACCGTGGCGCCTGATCGGCCCGCGGTCGTCGCCGTCGAATCGGATTGGGTTTTCGTCGATACGCAGGCAGATTTGACGACCGACGTCGAGCTTTTCGAGCGCGCCGCATCGTCGGTTCAGGGGGTGCCGGGGCGTGACCTGGACGCGGCGGCGGCTGCTCGCCTGAGGGACGCCGTTGGACTCTACCGGGGCGACCTTCTCGCCGATTGGTATCAGGATTGGTGCATTTATCGGCGGGAGTGGCTGCAACAGCGCTTCCTCGCGATGATCGACAAGCTCATGGCTTACTGCGAGGTCCATGCGGAATACGAATCTGCCATCGACTTCGGCGAGCGCGTCTTGCTCTACGATCGCGCCCGCGAGACGACCCACTACAAGCTGATGCGGCTGCGCGCCCTGGCTGGAGACCGTACCGGCAGTCTTCGCCAATTCGAGCGCTGCGTGGCAGCCCTCCACGCCGAACTCGCCGTGCGGCCCGCCCGGGCAACCGTCGCCCTCCACGAACAGATCCGGGACGATCGCCCGCTCACCGGCACGTCGACTGCCCACGACGTCGACCAGTCCGTTCCGGAAACGCCACCGCCACACGCGGACGTCAGCCGCTACCTCCAGCAACTCGGGTTGTTCCTCCTCGATCTGCAGCGCCAGGTCCAGCACGACCTCCAGGCGTCGCATCTCGGCTCCCACCACCGAAACTGACACGACGGTCGCACGACGCACCAACAGACGAAGCGGAGACGGTGGGAAGACGGTCGCCGCGCATGATGGCCGCGCGGTGCCGCGCGGTGATGCCGCCACTACGCCGGTTGCGCTGCCGAATCGCCACCGCGACCGGGCGACGGGAATCGGAATGGCTGCGCCAGAGCCCGAACGCCATTCGTTCATCGTCCGCCTGCGGTTGGAGGAGACAAACGAGCGGGTGGATCGGCGGACCTGGCGTGGTCAGGTCCAGCATGTGCCGAGCGGCGATCAACGCTCCGTCCGCGGGCTCGCCGACTTGGGTGAGTTCATCGCCGCGCACGTGGAACCGAGTGGGATTCGGCTGGGTCGAAGCTGGCGGATTCGGAGGTGGCTCCTCAGGCGGCGGGGCGACGTCATCGCCGAGCGCCACGACGACTGACCGCCGTGCTCGAGGAGACGACAACGATGGCGACCGTTGAGGCCACACGATCGAACGGCAGCGCTGTCAGACAGGGTGGAGCGCCGACGGGACCGCCCCAGATCACCCCGAACATGCGGACGATCGACAATCGGTTCCCCTGCCTCGGTTTTACGGTGTTGACCGGCGGGCTGCCCTACTTCGAGGTCCTGGCCACGACCGATCGAAGCCTCTTCGATCCGGCGAACGCCGGCCGGCGTTCGCCGGGCACCTTCTACACCAGCCGTCAGGAGGGAGGATTGACCCCGGCCACGGGTCCTGCCACCACCTACCTCCTGCCGGCCGCCACCCTCCGCGGCTTCGCCGACGCAGTCCCGCGACCCACGGCGATCTACTACACCCTGATCGCCTATGCGGGCGCCGACGCGACCGGGCCGGTTTTCGCCCAACCGCCGGAGACTCTGGCGACCGACGCCCCCGCGGTTGCCGTCTCGGCCGATTTCCGCGCCCAGACGCTGTCCCACGTGATGGGCATCTCGGTCGAGCGGCTGCGACGGCTCGCGACCGGGCTCGACGAGTCGCCATCCGACGAAGCCGCCGACCTCCTCGAAGGGGAGGACGGGACGTCGGCGGCCGGGGATGCGACGACCCCCAATGTCGACCCGAATCCGGCCGCGACCGCCTCGGCGGTGTACGGCGACGATCGCGATCCGACACACCGGTCGACCTCCGTCGCCTACGATGACGGGTATGGCCCCCCCGTGGGCGCGACCGCTGCTCGCGCCGAGCAGTACGACGACGAAGACGCCGCCTGGCCGGCCGATGACGCGACCGGCTGGGGCGCGGCGCTCTCCAGCACCTACCGACCCGGGGCGCGACCTCCGTCAACCCTCGAGGATTCGGCAGACCCGTACGACGAAGGAGATCGCCGCGACGAGGACGTCTACGACCCGGGTGAGGCGGTCTTCGACGAACCGTATGCCGACGAGGCGAGTGTCTGGGACGGGGGAGGCCGGTCGGGTGCCTACGCGCTCGACGACGTCGCGGTCGACGGCGCTGCCACGGCTCAACCACTCACGATCGATGCCAAGCGGGCAATCGTGGAGCAATGCGCGGCGTTCGAGTCGGGCTCCGACCGCTTCGCCGCGGTCAATCGCGACGGCGAGTTCGCGGGGCGCTTCGGCGTGGAGCACCCGGCCTACGGCCGCTACCACGTCGGTCTCTCCTACGGCATCGTCCAGTTCACCCAGGACTCCGGTTCGTTGGGGCGGCTCCTGGTGATGATGCGAGACCGCGATGCCGCCATGTTCGCCCACATCTTCGGCGATGCGTCCGACGACCTTATCCGCGTCACCAATGCCGCCGGGCCCGGCTCAGCCGACGCACCCGACGGCCGGTCGGCGCGCGTCCAACCGGTCGCCGGCGCGGATCTCTGGGAGGAGCCGTGGGTGTCGCGCTTCCGTGCCGCCGCCAACCACGTCCCCTTCCAGGCGGCGCAAAACGAGTTGGCCTCCACGCTCTACCTCGATCCGATGCTGCGGTTCGCCGCCTGGTTCGGCCTCGATTCCGACCGCGCCCTGGCGATGGTGCTTGACCGAGCGATCCAGATGGGCACCGGCGGCGCCCGGCGCTGGATCGCGGACGCCGTCGGTCCCATCCAGACACCGGCGCTGCGGCAGCAAGCGCTGGCGGCACTCGGTCACGCCGATCTGCGGGCATTCCAGACGGTTACGGCCGGTCTCGACGCCGACGGCGAGTGGGGACCGCTCAGTCATGCGGCGCTGACGGCCGCACTGCGGGGTCTCGGCGCGGCCAGCCCGGTACCGGTGCCGACGCGCGAGCAGATGCTGGACGCCATGGTCCGCCGGGCCGCCGGTCAGCCCTGGGCGCACCGCGTCGAACACCTCCGGACCTCGAGTGCCTTTGGCGATGTGTCTTACCAGCTCTGATCGGCGTGCGACGCCGGGAACGCCGGCGATGGCAGGGGGATCGAGGTGACCATGGACCGAGATCAGAACGCCGAGACCAGGCTCGTCGATTGCGAAGTCGATCGCATCCTGGGGCTGTCGCCCGCGTACCACCAGCTCGACGCGGGGGCGCGGGCGGCGCTGGCCACCGACATGAAAACGGTTGCGCAGGCCCTGGCGGCACCGGGGGCGCCGCGGTTGCCGTTGGCGCGTCAACTCGCGCCGGACCTCAGCCGGTTGCGACCGAATGCGGAGCGGGCGCCGTCTCCCGACGACGGTCGTGCCCCCGCCGGACCGGTTACGACGACCGCCGCACCGAGTGGGGCTGGGCCGACCGGACGCGTCGGCGAGGTGGCACGAGCGACCCTCAACGCGATCGACTTCCCCCAGTTCGTCGCCTCGTTGATCCAGGGAACCTTCCAGGCGATCGTCGACGCTTCCATTCAACAGATGGAGGCCTATGCCGAACTGCTCAAGAACGTCGCCGGGACCGTCGACCAATTCATGCGGGACAACATCAGCGACGGCACCGCCCGCGATTACCTCGGCGATCAGTACGACGGTTTCCTCCAGCGCGACACCGGTGGCGTCAGCCAACCGAAACTCCGCGTCAATCCGGACGCCGATGCCGACTCGATGCCGACCTTCTTCAGCGACCTCGGGTTTTCCGGCCCGGAGGAGATCGACGACGACGCGATGGAGCAGGTCGTCGTGCCGGCGGCGCGTCGCTCCCTTGCCGAGCAGCGGCAACAGACGCTCGCCACGATGGTCCTGATGGGCATCAACCGCGTGGTCGTCGACGACGGCGAGCTGACGGCCAAGCTGCAGTTCCACATCGATGCCTCGGAAACAACCAACCTTCGCTTCGACCAAACCAAGGTCACGAGCGGCAACATGGCCGGCCGCGCCGGACGCAGTCCGTTCACGGCCAATGCCATCATGGTCAACACGGCCAACCTGAACGCCCAGAGCGACCTGAACGTCCGGGCGGATTTGACCGGGCAGGTCAAGGTTCGCTTTCGGAGCGAGACGTTCCCGTTGGAACGCTTCGCCGACTCCGCCGCTATCCAACTGATCAACCAGAACGCCAAAGTGCCGCCACCCACCCCACCGGCGGCGGCCACCGCGACTCCGGACACGGCACCGTCGCCCGTACTGCCGGGTGGGACGCCGGGCGCTCCCGCCGCCGCCGTTCCATCTGCCGGCGCGGCACCGACGCCGGCGGCACAGAGTCTCGCCTACGCGGACCCGTGGGCGCCGAGGAGTGCAGGATGATCCGGCCCGAACTTGCCCAGACACTGACCGCGTTGATCGAGGGTCTGGTGCCGCCGACGGGATCGGGGTTGGTGGTCACGGCGGCGGAGATGGACGTGCCGCTCGAAGTCAGCGGCGCCGTGATCGACGGCAACCTGATCTTCTACGGTGCGCCGCCGCACAGCCGGTGGAAGTCCGGCTTGTTGCCGCCGGTTCACCTCG
Organism: Thermomicrobiales bacterium; assembly: GCA_036558305.1. Taxonomy (GTDB): domain Bacteria; phylum Chloroflexota; class Chloroflexia; order Thermomicrobiales; family UBA6265; genus DATBFX01. The sequence continues at coordinate 8,228 of DATBFX010000572.1, forward strand.
GCCACCTCTCCATCGCCGTGGAACCGACCGCTGACGCACCACGCTGGCACGAGGACGAGTATGCCGGGTGAGGTGGGCTATCTGGTCGAAGAGTTCATCAACGCGATCACGAGTCAACTCGATCGTGTCCAGGACGCGCTGCGCCTGAAGGCGGTCAACCGCCCGCTGACCTACGCGCTCAAGGACCTCGCGCTCGACTTGCAGGTGTTCGTCGACATGGATGGTCAAGGCAACGTCCGATTCCGGGCAAGCGGTCCCAACGAGACCGGGGCGAGCACGATCCGCCTCGGCTTCACCACGATCACGCGACCGATGGTCGAGGAGAACACGATCTCGATCGCGATGACGCGCAGCCCAGGGTTGGCCGAACTCGGTCTCGACGATGGCGAACGACAGCGCCTGGAGCAACTCGGCGTCCGCAACGCGGCCCAGTTGCGTCGCCTCGACGAGGTCGCCGGCGCCCGGACCGTCGCCCGCCTCACCGACGTCCCGGAAAACCGCATCCGCACGGCGCTGCAATTCGGGCAACCGCGCCTGAGCGGTGTCCAGCCCGAGCCGGCACTGCCCGCCTCGCCGCCCGCCGCCCAACCGCACGTCCCTCCCAGGACGGCACCGCTTCCCCACACCGACGTCGATGGCCACGATCGCCCCCACGTCGTCCACCAGCCCGTGATCGGGTTCCCGTCTCACCCGGTGGTACCGCACGACGGCGGAGGGCACACGCCCTGGACCGTCGGGCCCACCATCGGCACGGTCGTCCCTTCCCGGACGCTCCCGGTCGCGGCCACGCCGATTGCGCGCGGTCCGGTCGTGCAACCGGTGACGGCGCCGGCGCCAACGATGCCGGTGTTGCGGGTCGCGCCGGAGGCAACGCGACTGCGACTGCGCGGCCAGAACCTCCTCGGCGAGGAAGGACCGCCCGTCGTCCGGCTCAACGGACGGCAACTCGCCGTTCAGCAGGCCGAGGAGGACCAGGTTCTGGTCAAGCTACCGCCCGAGCGCGGAGGCGGTCGGTTGGAGATCGAGATGCCGGACGGGGAGGCGCTCGCCTACGAACTCGCCTTCGATCCGGTCGACGACCGCCGGTCCGAAGACCCGTGGGCACCCGGTTGGGGGGCGGAATAGCCATGTACCGGCACGGCCACATCGTCGTCACGCTGATCGCGGGGGAGACGCTTCCACACGTCCCCAATCACCTCGACTGCTTGGTCGGGGCCGGCCGTGCGACCGGACGCCTCGACGGCGGCCCGATCGAACGGGCGATCGTGCGGTGGGCGGGCGGTTGCCGGTGTACCGGGGTTTTCCACGCGCGGCGATCGCTCGGCCGGATCGGCGAGCAGCACGTCGGCTTCGACGACCTGGAGGAACGCCTCGGTCTCTCGCGGACGTACCAGATCGAGTTGGCCACACCGGAGCGGACACGAGCTGTCGTCGGCGCATTGCGGGACCTGGCGCAGATCGAGACCGCCGTCGAACAGACGCTGGCGACGGTTCCGTTTGCCGTTGCGCCGCCGGTCCGGTCCGCCATCCATCGCCTGACGCGGGACGATGCCGAGCGCCCGCATCACCGCGTTCGCGCCGCGGAGGCGCTGGCGATGGAACCAGGGATCGAAGGAGTAACCGTCGGCATCGTCGATTCCGGCGTCGCCCTCGGGCACGAGGAGCTGCAACGCAAACTGTTGGCCGGTTTCGACACGGTCGACCTGGGGCTGGGTGAGGTGGGCGACGGCCTCCGCCTCGTCGGCGACAGCCGCGGCACCGACTTCTCGCCCCGCGACGACGCCGGACACGGTTGTCACGTCGCCGGCGTGATCGGTGCACAGGGGTGGCGCATCCCGCCCGGGATTGCCGGTCACTGTCTGCTCTTGCCGATCCGGGTTCTTGCTGGTGCAGAGATTGGTCAAACTGGAAGGCGCACGGGGGTCGGTGCCTTGCCGGACATCGACGCGGGACTGAAGGTCTGCGTCGACCTGGGTGCCGACGTCATCAACATGAGTTTCGGCACGCCGGCGTCGCTGGTCGATCCGGCGGGCCCACCACCCCACCAGGCCGTGGTTCGCTACGCGGACCTCCAGGGGTGCGTCCTCGTGGCTGCCGCCGGCAACAGCGGCAAACGCCAACGCTTTTACCCAAGCGCACTGCCGGAGGTTCTCGCGGTCGGTTCGCTCGGCGAGGACAACCGGCGCTCGTCCTTCAGCACCTGGGGCGATCACCTGGCGCTCTGCGCACCGGGTGAACGCATCGTCAGTCTCGGCCGGCACGGCTACAAGGTCAGCACCGGGACCTCGCACGCGGCGCCGTTCGTCGCCGGCGCCGCCGCCCTCCTGGTAAGCCGCGCGTGGCGACGCGGCGCCCGCCTGCGCGGGGAGGATGTGCGGTCGCTCCTGGTCCGCAGCGCCACGCCGCTGGCGCCGACGGGATTCGATCCCGAGGTGGGGTATGGGCTGTTGAATGCCGCGGCGGCGCTCGAACACCTCGATCGCGCCTGGGCGGCCGGCGAGTCGTTGGGGAGGTCGACATGAGCGACGGACGTCCGGCACCCGGCGGTGCCAACCGGGAATTTGCCAGCGCCGCCGTGCGTTGGCTCATTGACGACACCAGCGAGGAAGAGGTGCCACGCCTGGTCACGGCGATGTCCGACCTGGTCGCCCGGGTCGCAGAGGAACCGGCCCAGCGGCGCGCCGACCTTCGCAAACTGCAATCGCAACTGCGCAAGGGCGGCGACAGTCAGATCGGCAGGTCGCCCCCCGACCTCATTCGCCGGTTGCGCGAGATTCTCGGCTGGACCGCGTTGGTCAATTGGGCGCGAGCCAACCGGGGAGTCGACGATCGCCGGATCCTCGACCACATCAACGAGATGGCGGCGGATGAACGGGACGGCGTGTTGCAAGCGGCGATCGCGCTGTCCCTCGGTCGCGACACAGAGAGGAATGCCGCAATCGTCGAGGCGGCGATCGCCGCGAGCGTCGAGGACCGCGCGAAGGAGGTCGTGGAAGCGATGGCCGAACCCAACGGAGAGAACCCATCAGCGGTCGCGGACGCGACCGCCGCGAACGCCGGGCATGGCGCAGAGGAGGACCACACAATGGCCGACTTGGGAGTCAATTTCGCATTCGATGAGCGCGGCTTGCCCCAAGCCCTTCTCGACAAGGAAAAGGATGACGGCGGAGAAAAGGGCAAGCAACTGCAAGAGAAATTCAAGACAACGGTCGCGAAGGAATTGCACGATTCCTTTCAGATTCCCGAGAAACCCGAGGAGGGGACTGCCGAACAGCAGATTGCCTTTGCCGCAGTGGTCGGCATGTTGTTGCTCGACGAGCAGTTCGTTGTCACCGCTCCCGGGTTTACCGGAGCGGTCAAAGACGAGTACCTCAAGTATCTCGACAAGATGCTGACGTACGGCGGCGGCGCTCCCACTCCGCTCAGCGTCGTCCACCAACAGATCGTCGACATCCTGAAACGGATGAAGCAGGGCGATCCCCCGACGATCTTCTATCAGGAACTCGCCTCGGTCGGTCGCTTCGTCAAGCAGGGGGAACGGGAGGTTCCGTACGACCACCCGACGTTTCCTTCGCAGGTGCGGATCGCCGACGACAACTACGTGTCGGCGCCACCGATCGAATCGCTCGCGCTGCCACCGCTCACCGGCGACGACGGCGTCGACACCGAGGTCGTGCCCGAGAACATCCACGCGGTGGCCCTGATCTACGCGGCGCGCCAGCTCGAAGGATTGCGGCTGTTCGACGTCGTCGACCGCATCACCGAACGCTTCATGAACGGCCAGATTCCGGTCGGTCTGGACAGCGGCGGCCGGGCTCTCGACAGCTACTACTGGAACGCCGACGACCGGATGAACAGCGGTGCCCGTGCGATGCACTACGCGCGGATCTTCAACGTTCCGGGGGCCGACGTCTCCACTGAGGTTCAGCCGAATACGGAGTTCGACACGCTCTGGCTGCGCTTCCTCTCGAGCATCGTGGAGTTCGACCGCCAGCAGCGGGTCGGTTCGCTCTTCGGCATCCGCGACGGCAGCAGCAACGGGTTCGGCGCGGCCGCCACCGGCGAATACGTGCGCAAGGCCGGTCGCGACCTGGCCGCCAATCTGTCGCTCTACGGATACGGCTACAGCCACTTTGCAGCTCGCCGCCTGAACAGCCACATCCAGGAGGCGATCTCCATCCTCTCCCAGCCGTCGATCCAGCGCGCCTACGCGGCGACGACACCCTGGCAGGTGGTCGAGCGTGTCTCGTTGGAGGAGTGGCACCAGGCGCCGAACATCGAGCGCTACCGGACCATGGCCGAATCGGGCAAGGCGATCATGGACCTGATCGCCAAGTACGCCCGCGCCTGGAGCCGGGTCAGTGGTTTGCCGCTCTTCGCCGATGCCGCCGTCGCGACCGGCGGCGCCATCGGCGCGATATTCGCTCGCGCTGGGGGAGCAGCCACGGCCGATATCCCTCCCGCCGACCAGGCCGAGTTGGTCCGGCACTCGCAAAACTGGTTGGCCGTCAACGGCATCAAGGACGACCAGGTCGAGCAGTACTCGCAACCGGTCGAAAGCGTCAGCGCCCCCAGCATCCCGTACTTCGGCGGTCTCTCGCCGAACGGTTCGCAGAACGGAACGGCGAGTCGCAACGGGTCCGGCGCCAATACCGTCGATCGGCTACGGCAGATGGTCGCGTCCGGTCAGACGCCGACGATGGATCAACTGCGCGAACTCCTCCCGTCCGGATAACCGGATCGGCAGGACGAACGAGGAACCGGACAGACCGGTTCGGGAGGAGTTTGCGATGTGGTCCCAGGAACCGTATGGCTACCGCGCGGCGCCCGCTTCGGTCGTCGCCAAACAACTGCTCGTCCGGGCCGCCGAGCGCCTGCACACCGCCAATCCGATCCACGTCCTCGGTGATGTGCTCGATGCCTCGCTGCCGTATCCCGTCGGGCATCCCGCCTATGCTACCCAGCAGGCGAGGAAACTCGAACCGTCGTTTGCCGAGACCTCGCCGGGCACTCTCGCCTTCACGATGGTGCCCGGCGAGGCCGGCTCGACGCCGCCCGACGTGCAGGCGCAAGCGCTGCAGACGATGGGCCGGCTGACCCTCGGCGGCTTCGGCAAGGAAGCGCTCGGTTGGGCGGAAGGCCGCCTGGCGCCGGTGATGGATGGCGGCATGCGCAGTGTCACCTGGGGCGCCAAACTGGGCGCCGGATTCGACCGCGATGGCATCGTCGAGTCGGCCATCTCTTGCGAGTGGGGTCCCGGACTCATGGACGCGCTACCGGCGCCGCTCTATCGGATCGCCCGTATCGCCACCGACACCCTCCCCGGTTTGCGCCCCAGTGTGAGCACGATCCGCTGCGGTCGCAGCAGCGGTACCCAACAGATCACCTTCGAGGTCACGACGGCGCTGCCGCTGGCGGGGTTGAAACCGCTGATGGATGGGCTGCAACTCGGGCACCAGCACGCCGGTCTGATGAGCGCCTGCGCCTTCGTCCTCGGGGCTCGCTTTACCCTGCCGCCGGGGACGTCGACGATCACCCTTCGCCCAACGCGCAGCGGCGTCGAATTGCGGCTGGACGTCGATCTCGACGCTCTGCCCGACGTGCCGCCACAACTGGCGTCACTGCTGCGCCTGCAGATGGCCGAGCGGCCGAACAGTCTGCGCGGTCTCGATCGCTGGCTGACGGCGCTCACGCCCGATGGGTATCCGGGACCCGGCGACTTCACCACGCTCTCGATCTGGGTGCGACCCGACATGCCGGCCCGTGTCGCGCTCTACCTGCGCCCCAGCGCGCTGGCCTCGCCACCGGACGCCGTCCCGGTGGGAAACGGAACCTACCCGGCAAACGGCGCGATCGGGGCCAATGGGACGAACGGCGCGCCCGCCCGCCCGGCACCGGTCTCCGCCGCGCCGAGCCCGCCGGCGACGGCAAGCTCGTATTGGGGCTGAGGTGACCGCGATGGAAACGGCGACGATTGCCAACCCGCAAACGCTGCCGATCGTCCGCGCCAGGGTCCAGGACATCCTGACCCGGTCGGCGGCCTTTCGCCAGCTACCGGAGGCGCAGCGACGGGAACTCGCCCACGACATGGTCACGGTCGCCAACTACATCGCCGGCGGGGAAAGACCGGGCGATACCCCGGCCAGCATTGCGCTGACGGACGTTCCGGCCACCGCCGCCCGCGCGCTCGCCGACACCGCGAGCGATCAGATGAAGCGCTCGGGCGCCGCCGCGGGTGTCGCCGGGGTCGACGAGTACAAGAGCCTCGTCCAAACCGTCGACTTCCCGGCGTTCGTCGGCGGGCTGATCGATGGCGTCTTCACGGCGATCGTCGACTCGTCCATCAAACAGATGCAGGCCTACGCCGAACTCGTCAAGAACGTCGCCAAATCGGTCGGCGAGTTCATGCGCGACAACACGACGGACAACCAGGCGCGGGACTGGTTGGCCGATCGCTATCCCGATCACCTCGAGGTCGACACCTCAGAAGACACGCCGAAGCTCAAGCCGAAGGAGGGCTACGACGAAGAGAACCTGCCCGATTTCTTCAAGGAGCTTGGTCTGCCGGCCCCGATCGATTCGCTCGACGAGAGCACGACCGAGGAGGTCCTCGTGCCGGCCGGCCGCCGCCGGATGGCGATGGACCGCCAGCAATTGCTTGCCACGATGGTGATGATGGGGATCAACCGCATCGTCGTGACCAATGGCTCGATCAGTGCCAGTTGTCTCTTCGAGGTCAACACCACCGATTCGGCGAGGCGTCAACTCCAACGCAACCGCTCGTACGAGGACGTCACGACCTCATCCTGGAAGGGCGATCAGGGCGGAGGCTCCTTCAACTGGAGCAACGGCGGTCTCCGTAGTCGATGGTACAAGGGGACGTACGACATCTCGGACAACGCGACGTTCAAGGTCTCGACCACGGGCACGGACGACTCCGAATCGAAAGTCGATCTGCACGGCAAGCTCTCCGGCAAGGTCGACCTCAGGTTCAAGAGCGACTACTTCCCGCTGGAGCGCATGACCGAGATGCTCGGCATCAATCAACAGCAGATCCAACAGCAAGCGGCGCCCACCGGTGCGCCGGCGACCGTGCCGCCGGGCCAGCAGCCGGGAGCGGTACCCGCCCAGACTGGCGGTCCGGCGACCGGTGGCACGGGAGCGGCGCGATGATGCCCGCCAGCGATGGCCGGCTCCCCTTGCCGCGCAGTCTGGCGCTGGTCGCGGTCTGCTTGCGTCCGTCGGTCGCGCTCGCGCTGGCCGACACGGGCGACGATCCGCTACGGCTCGACCTGCCGCCGCTGATCGGGGCGGGTGCGCCGGGGATCGACGCGGCGACGCTGCGCGGGATGGGCGCGCTCTACTTTCAGGCCGAGCTGGAGCGGGCGGGCGTGATCCCCGTCGTCGAGATGCTGGCCGACGCCCGTGCCGAGCAGATGGTCGGCAGCGCCCAGGTGGCCGCGAAACTCGAAGACTTTGCGCAACGGCAACGGCGATGGTACGACCGCCGGCGGCGCAACCAACTGTTCGCCCGTCTCTTCGGGTTCGGCGAGGCGGCGACCAACGAGGCCGGGGCGGCGATAAACCGGGAGTTCGAGGGGCGACTGGCCGCGCTCTGCGCGGCCATCGACCGGTTCGCCCGAGAGGCGCGTTGGGGAACCGCGCCGTCGGCCGACGGCGCGGTGCGGCGGACGGCAGCCGGGCTGGCGCTCAACCTCGGGGAACGGCAGGGCGGCAATGCGCTCGTCGCCGGCCGATTGATCGACGAGCAGTTGCGCGCCGCGCTCGCCATCCTCTCCGATCGCGAGTTGCAGACCCTGTTCCGGGCGCACGGCCCGTGGGATCTGCTGCGCCAGATCCTGGGAGCCGACACGCCGGACCTGGGCAGCCTGATCGATCGCGCCCAGTCGGGTTTGCGGATCATCGACTGGCTCGCCTCGGTCCTCGATCAACTGGAGGTTGAGACGTCTACCCAGCCGCTGCTGTCGGCGGATTCCCCGGTCGTCGTGTGGGCGGCGACCTGGTTGCGGTCGACCGGTCTGGGACCGGGGGCGGCCGAACGTCGGGCGGCCTGAGCGACGCCGATGGACGGGTTACCGACGCAGGCACCGCCACCGCTCCCGGGGCCTTACCGGTCGGCACCGGCGAGGGACGGACTCCGGCCTAGCCCGGCGGTCGTGTCACTCGTCCGTGGGCAGGTTCGGGCGCTGCTCGATGCGGCCCCGGCCGTCCACGCGCTGTCCGAACCCGACCGACGACGGCTGGCCGCGGACTTGACCAAGATCGCGTCGTACGCGGCCGAATGCATCCGCGACGACTGGTACCACGCGGAGCAACTCGGGTTGCGACCTCTGGTGCGCTTCCGCCAGACGCCGCCGGCACGGGCGCTCGCCGACGGAGATTGGCAACCGGCCGCCGCGGGGCAGATCGGCCGCGTGACGCGGGAGACGCTCAACGCGATCGCCTTCCCGACCTTCGTCGCCGATCTCATCCGGGGAACGTTCAGTGCCATCGTGCAATCGACGATCCAGCAGATGGAAGCCTACACGAAGCTGCTGGAGGACGTGGCGAAAACCGTGGACCAGTTCATGAGCGACAACATCTCGGACAACCAGGCGCGCGATTGGCTTGCCCAGCGCTATCCCGAATACCTGCGGCTCGACCTGAGCGGGGACGGTCCGCGCCTGACGATCGCCCCCGGTGCGGACGAGCAGCCGGCGCCGGCCTGGAACGACGATCTGGCGCTGCCGGAGTCGGTGGGCCTCGAAGAGGACGCGATCGAGGAACGGCTCGTCCCGGCGGCTCGCCGCAAACTCGCGCAGAACCGGCTCCAAATCCTGGCGACCCTCGTCCTGATGGGGATCAATCGGATCGTCGTGACCGGTGGCAAGATTCGGGCGGCGATGGAATTCCACATCGACACCAGCGACCGCACTCAGCAGCAACACGCCACCGATTTTGACCTTCGGGTCGCTGCCGCCGGCAGCTTTGGGTTCGGGCCGTGGTCGGCGTCGGTGTCGACCAACATCGGCTACGTCAGCTCCAGCCGCTCGGCCAGTTCCTCCGAGATCAACACCGACACCAACCTCTCGAGCGAGGTCGAGATCCACTTCGCGAGCGACTACTTTCCGCTGGCACGCGTCGCCGATGGCACGACGGTGGACCGGATCCGGGCCAACACCCCGGTGCCGGCCGCGAACGCGCCCGAGTCGATTCCGTGGAGTCAGGGCAGCGGACCACGCCCGCCGGTCGACCGGCGCCCCTCCTCGGACGCGCTGCCGCCGGTGCCGGCGATGCCGGGTCTGACCGGTGGGACCCGCCCCCCGGAGCGTCCGGCCACCCCCGATCAGGTCTTCCCGGTCCGCCGCGAGGATCGACCCGCGCCGAGCGGTACCGCGCCGGCGGCGCGAACCGGCCAGGCGCCGCCGGCTTCGACTCCGGCGAGCGGAAACACCACGACGGCGACGACGCCGACGGCTCCGTCGGGTCCGCCCCGATCTGCCCAGCCCGCCGCCGCAAATCCGGCCCATTGACGCGGAAGGAGGAGGCTTGACCATGACCGCCCAACTGCGGGAACCGCCATTCGAGGCGCTGCCCAGGCCGTTCCAGGTCGAGCCGTCGCCGACCGGCCCCCTTCCCGGTCCGGCCGTGATCCAACTCGTCCGCAGCCAGGTTCGGGCGCTGCTGGAGTCGAGCGCCGCCTACCACTCCCTGACCCCGGACCAACGCCGGGAGATGGCGGCGAACATGGAGAAGATCGCGGCCTACAGCGCGGCGCTGTGCCAGGATGAGTGGGCGCAGTCCGCGCGGCTCCAACAAACCCCCCTGGTTCACCGGCAGACGGTACTGACGCCCCTGCCGCAGGCGCGGGCGACCGCACGGCAACCCCTCGCCACCGCGGCGGCCGACCCACCGCCGGCGGACGAATTCAGCCCGCGTGCGGTTAGCCAGATCGCCGGCGTGACGCGCGAGACGCTCGACGCGATTGCCTTTCCCACCTTTGTCGCCGATCTCATCAAGGGGACGTACTCCGCGATCGTCGACGCCTCCATCAAGCAGATGGAGGCCTACATGAAGCTCTTGGAGAACGTTGCGGGCACGGTCGAGCAGTTCATGGCCAACAACATCACCGACAACCAGGCCCGCGATTACCTGGCCGCAGCGTACCCCGAATTCTTCGTCGTCCAGGTGGACGGGGACAAACCGGCCGTGCGCGTCCGGAGCTCTGCCGAGGATATCGATCCCAAACCGGACATCGCCGGGCGGCTGGGGCTCAGCGGTGCGGTCGAGTTCTCCGACGACTACGCCGAGGAGGTGCTGGTTCCGGCGGCACGCCGCCAGCTTGCGCAGTCGCGTCAACAGATGCTGGCAACGATGGTGATGATGGGGATCAATCGGATCGTTGTCACCAGCGGCCGGATCAAAGCGGGCATGCGCTTCCACATTGATGCGCGCGACACGGCCACCGCCAAGTCCGCCAGCCGGTTCGACTTCCGTAACGAGACGACGATGAGCGCCAGCGGCGGGTTCTTCTTCGGCGGGTTTTCGGCGTCGAGCAAGACGACCGTCGCCTACGTCAGCACGAAGAGTCGGGAGGCGACCGACGAACTGAGCGCGGGCGCCGAGCTCAACTCCGAGGTCGAGATCAAGTTCAAGAGCGACTACTTCCCGATGGAGAAGCTGGCGACGCCGCAGATGCTGGCCGCGATCCAGGGCAACACGAGCAACCCGGCGGCGATGACGCCCACCCAACAGACCGGTGCCCAACCACAACCCGCTCCCACCAGGTGACGCGGGCAGCGACCTCGCGGGTTAAGAAAGGACGGCGTGCGATGGCAAACGGAAGCGGTCTCCCGGTCGTCGTGATCGATCCGGGACACGGCGGAACGACGAAGGTCGGCGGCTCGTCGGCGAACAACGCGACGGGACCGAACGGGCTGCTCGAGAAGGATCTGACCCTCGACCTCGCGCAGCGCGTCGCCGCGGCGCTCGCGGGCAGCGCCCAGGTGCTGTTAACGCGAACGACCGACGTCAACCTCTCACTCTCCGCACGGGCCGCGGTCGCCCAGACGAACGGCGCCGCCGTCTTCGTCTCGATCCACCTCAACGGTTTTTCCGATCCGGCGGTCGACGGAACCGAAGCCTGGGTCGCCCGCAATGCCAGCGCGGACAGCCGAACGCTGGCGCGTGTCCTGATCGATCGCCTCCTTCCGGTCACCAATGCCCCCGACCGCGGCGTCAGGGAGTCGAATTTCGGCGTCCTCGACACCGGTCGCCATCTGGCGACGACCGCGGCGAGTCTCGTCGAGGTCGCCTTTCTCACCAATCCGGCGCAGGCGCGGCGCCTGGCGGATCCCGCGTACCTCGACCAGATCGCGCAGGCGATTGCCGCGGCGATCCGCGACATGCTCGCCCGGGCGTCGTTGGTGTTCGCGGCCGACCGCGTCGGCCGCGTGCCGAGTTTCGGGCTCGATGCGACGATCGACTACGATGCGCCCGGTCTCCTCTGGCCGACCGCACAGCCGAGCGGGATGACCTGTTGGGCGACGGTCGCGACGATGATGGTCTCCTGGCGCGACCAGATGGGATATCCGATCACGGCCGTGATGGACATGGCCGGGCCGGCGTACCGCGCGAAGTTCGATGCCAATGAGGGCTTGAGCGGCGCCGAGAAGGAGGCGTTCCTCGCGGCCCTCGGGCTCCAGGCCGAACCCCCGATGGACTACGCCGTCGAGGGACTGCTCGGGCTGTTGCAAACGTACGGTCCGATCTGGGTCACGACCGACGAGGATCCGTCGGAAGGGTTCGCGGTCCATGCCCGGATCGTGACCGGCATGGTCGGCGATGGCACGGTCGACGGCACCATGTTGCGGGTCGTCGACCCGGCAGGCGGGCGTCGATACCAGGAGAGCTTCCGCGCCTTCGGCGACAAGTTCGACGAAGTCGCGCGCGGCGACATGCGCGACGGAGGCGATTTCCGGCCGCAGGTCGTCCATTTCAAGACGCCGCTGGCGACCGGACGGGCGCAGACGTGGTCGGCGGGTGCGTTTGCCGTCAACGGCAACGGCCGCCGGACCGGCTCCGCGATACCTGGCCGCGCGTTGGACGCCGTTGCCCTTCGCCTCGGTGTGCCGGGCGGGCTAGTGATGGATCCGTTCTATCGCAGCCCCGAAGATCGGGAGCGGCGGGTCGGCCGGCGCAGCCGGCGGCCACGACACCTCGGGATCGACGTCACCGGTCCGGCCGGTCAGACCGCCGATGGGAGCGCAACCGACCCCCGACGTGGTCTCCCCGTCTACGCCACGGTGCGACCGACGATCCCGCTGGCCGAACTCAACGCCGTGGCGGCCGTGGTCAGAAACGGGAATCAAGACGTCGCTCAGGACGGTTTCGGGATCGCCGGGCAGGGAGAAGCGACGCTCCGCGAGGCGATCGTCGACGTCCAACCGTGGGCCCCGGCGGCGAACGACCGGGATTCGTACGGTGGAGTAATCGGGCTCGCCTGCCACTACGATTACCTGCGCCCCGATGGCACCTCCGCCACGTTCACGCTCTACGTCGAGTACCTCCACTTGATTACCCCGACCTACCCGCCGAAGGACGCGAGCGGCCGGGTGGTGTCGACCGACGAGTGGCAGGCGACCGGGAAGGGGATCGGCTTCGGACCGCGCATGCAACAAGGCGCCCGCCTTTCGGCCTCCGAACTTACGGGCGAGACGCCGGTGCTCGTTGGCTATCTGGGCGCGACCGAGACGCCGCACGTCCACGTCCAGGTCGGCTTCGCGCCGGGATCGGCCGGCTACGTCCACCGACCCCGCGTCGATCCGACGATCGCTCTGCTCGACGCGACCACCGCGTCCCTCGGTTGGGCCCTCGCGACGGCAGAGGCCGGCGGCCTGTCTCCGGAGGAACTCGGCGACGTCGAAGGGCCGGACGACGAACTCTTGCAGGAGCAGCCCGCCGCCCAGTCGCTGGCCGTACCGTGGCGGTCGGTCCGGTCTCTTGCCCTCGAGCGGAACGCGCTCGGCGCCGTCGACGCCCGGTGGGCTCCCGACGATCGCTCTCCCGATTACCGTCATCTCGGGCAAGAAGGTCGATCGCAGCCGTTCGCCTTCGATGCTGCGCTATTGGAACGGCTCTGCCGGATCAACCGGTTCGATCTGGACGGCGGGCAGTGGGACCGGCTTCTGTTCGGGTTGCGAGGCTGCCGGTTGCTGAACGGCGCGTCCTCCGGACCGGTCACGTCCGTCCAACTCGACGAGGATCTGCCGGACCACCAGGCTTTCCACTGCGTTCTCGGGGTTTGGAACCGAGCGACGGGACAGCTCTCCGTCTTCCAGGCCTCGACCGTGCCGAACTGGCGTCTGATGGAGGCTTACCGGCAGGGCGGTGACAAGGCCAATTTGCTTCCGACAGGTCGCTACGTCTACCGCGTCGGAACCCATCGCCCGAACAAACCGAGCCGCATCCCCGGCGCCTTCATCCAACACGGACCGGTCGTCGTCCTCCGGACCGTCGACGACCTTGTCTACACCGTCCGCGACATGTGGGATTCCGGACACGTCGGTGACAACATCCACCCCGGGCGCCGAGATCTCGCCGCCGAGGGCCCCTTCTTTTCCTCGGCAGGGTGCCAGACGATCCCCGGCGACTACGGAACGGGCGGTCACGTCCGCGCCTGGGCGGAATTCCGCACGGCCGCCGGCCTGGGTGCAGACTCACCGGCGACGGAAAACGGTCGCACCTTCGTCTACGTCCTGCTGACCGGGCGGGAGGCGCGGTTGGCGGCGGTCGGTGTCGACCCGAGCGACCTCAGTCGTCTGCGTTTCGGTTCGAGCGGAACGGACGTCCAGGCGCTGCAACAGGGCTTGACCGCGGCCGGCCAACAGCCGGGCGCATCCAACGGCGTGATGGACGTAGATACGACGATGGCGTACATCCGCTGGCAACAGGCCCGCGACATGGGCGCCGCGGACGGGGTTGTGACTCCCCGGGACGCACAGATGCTCGGCTTCGACCTGATCGGTGGCACATCCGCCCAATCACGTCCGATGAGCCTGGGGCGTGCCTGAAACGACTGCTGGTTGCCGCGGACCCGGGTATCGAAGGTCGCAAACCATTGCGCGAGGGGTTAGCCCGTTGATCGGGCTCGCCGGTGACGTCTCGACTGCGATCGGCGGCCGGTGATGCCAACGAAGACCGACGCGGAGGCGAGAGCGGCATGAAGGTGGCGTGGCCGTAGCCGGAACCGGTCGGTCGGCGGTGAGGACGCCAGCGTCCTCGCCGCCGGCGCCTTTACGCGTCGGTGCCGGTGATCGGCTCACTGCGACAGACGTCGATCGTGGCGCCCACCCATCGCCGCTCGAACAGTCGCCCGCGGCGCTCCGGGCAGGTGCCGTCAGTGTACGCGACGACGAAACGGAAGCGGTGCTGCTCCGGGTCGTCCCGTGCCACCGCCGGCACCCGGATCGAGAGCGCAACGGTTTCGTCGGCGCCCACGACCGGGCATCGGTGCCCATCGCTCGACGAGGCGCGCGGCTCGGCGCAATAGAAGACGGCGACCTCGACGCCGCACGCCTCGTGGGGGCCGGTGATGAAGGCGGGCTTAGATGGTCACGAGTGCGACCCCGCTGATCGCCTCGTCTTGGCATGCGAACGCCGCCGGCGGCGCCTTCTGCTCCGCTGCGAGCTGGCGGTCGAGGTCTTCGCGCGCAACGCCGGTGTTTTCGCTGGCGACGGCGAACATGCCGCATGCGATCCGGTGGCGCGATCTCGACGCCCTCGAGGCGCATTGCCGACGCGTCGCGGGCAACATGGAGACGATGACGTACGCCGAGAAGCGCGACCTGTCGACCGCTCTCGACGTCCGGGTTCTCTTGTCGCGCGCCGACTACAAGCCGCGCCGGGAGTTCAGCGCCGACTACGACGGCATTCTGACAGGAACCGATCCCGGTTGTGGCGATATTGCCGGGCGCTCGGCGGGCGAGCTGCGGTAGACGAGCGCTGACGACGGGTCGACCCCTCCGATCTCCCGGTAGGTCGCCGAAGTCACTCCTTGACAAGGCGGGGTATCGGGCTAGGATGGGCCGGTCTGACCGCGACGACTTCGATCGCCGCAGTCGCCTGAGCGGGGCCGGCAACAGTCCGCCGGTTGGCCCGCCGGCATCTCGTGGCAGGACCGGTGATGCGTGTCATTTGCCGAGGAGGTCCCTGTGGATAGCCATCGCTTCGACGTTCTCGCGCGTTCGATTGCCCATCATCGCTCCCGCCGTGATCTCCTCCGGACCGTGCTTGGAGCAACCGTGGTCGGCACGTTGGCTTTGGGCAAAGACGACGCGGAAGCAGCGGTGACCATCCACCCCCGCCTTCCCCGGCCATTCGTCGCTCTGCGGACATGCCGCGGCCGGGCGGATGTACCGTGTGGAAATGGTTGTTGCACGGCAAATAGCATCTGCATCGGTGGTGGATGCGCGCCCGCCGGGGCGACCGGTTGTGGTGATGGCTATTGCCCCACCGGTTCGACGTGCAGCCTCGGTGAGTGCTACCCGGAGTCGATTACCTGGGGCTGCTCGGCCGAGTCGGTGTGTGAAAGCCAGTGCCCGCACAGCAGCGACCAGTTTTGCTATTGCGGGACATCGGTCGAAGGCGATCCGGTCTGCTACCAGGCCATCCATGGTTGTCCCGACACGGAGCTCTTCTGCACGAGCAGCAACCAGTGCGCAAGAGGGTCGGTTTGCGTCGATTTGACGGACGGCTGTGGCGGTTGCGCGAGTGCTGTTTGCAACCCGATTTGCACGGGATAGCGCGGGTTCGGCCGCCCCGCCCCGTCATTCCGAGCCCGTCGAGGAATCTCCCGGAGCGGTAGCGGAGGCGTCCCCTCGTGGGTGCGGTGCCTCTGGCGGAGTGAGCTTCCTCGGCTTCGCTCGGATTGACGGGTGGTCTTGGCGGTATCCAAGCACAGTCCAGATTAGAGCGGTAGCCGCGTCGGGCGACCCGGTTCCAGCCAACGGAGGCGCGAAGTGAGGCCGGCTGCCGCGAAGGCGCGCGCGACCTCGGTCCGGCCCTCCGAAAAGTGCGCCCAGCCTTCGAAATGGACGGGGACGATGACGGCGTCGGGAAACGCTCGCGCCGCGGTGACGCCTTCCTCGGCCGTCAAGGTGAGGTGCGACGGCCCCGCCACGGCGACCCGAGCCGCTCCCATGAAGAGCAGCGCGATCTTCACTGAGAAGCGCTCGCCGACTGCCGCGACTCCTTCGAACCAAACGGTGTCGCCCGAGACGTATACGGCACCCCCCGAATCGTCGGGCGTCGCCAGGACGAAACCGACCACCGGCCCGCGGTCGCCGTCCGGCGGTCCGTGCCGTGCCGGTGTTGCCGTCACCTTGACCGTTTGCCCATTCGGCGCCGGCAGGTCGATTTCCTGCCAGGGTGCCAGGCCGATCGCCCGCCCGCCCAATCTGGAGGCGCCCGCCTCGGTCGTGAGGACCCGGTTCGCCCGATCGAGCAGCGCTCGTCCGGCGTTGTCCAGATTGTCGAAGTGGTGGTCGTGGCTGAGGAGGATCGCGTCCAGGTGACCGAGCGTGCCGGGGTCGATGGCCGGACCGGCGGTCTTGTGGAGGGTGTAGGCGGCGGTGGGGTAGCTGGTCCCGGCCGGATCGAGCGTGGGATCGGTCAGCATGCGCAGACCGCCCAACTCGATCAGCACCGTCGGCCCGCCCAGATAGGTGAGAACCAGGTCGGTCGTCGTCATCGGGTCTCCTTTGAACCGCGTTCGGGCATGCGCCGCGATCGGGCAGCCGGTTCGACCATGGTATCTCAATCGCGACCGGTCGCCGGGCGATGCGACACCGGTCTCCGCACACCCACCTCTCGCGACAAGAAGCCAGGCTCTACAATCACGCCCTCGAATGCCGCCGTTCGTCGGGAGAGGAGGGTTTCATGTCCGTCGATATCCGGTCTTCGGATTTGCTTGCCGCGTTGGCCTCGGCACTGGCGTCGGGCGCGGTGCGCGTGGTCGACCTGACGATGCCGCTCGGGCCGGAGACGCCGGTGTTGCCGCTGCCGTTCCCCAACTCGCCGGTACTCCAGATGTCGGAGATTTCGCACTACGACGAGCGCGGTCCCGCCTGGTACTGGAATGCCTTCACGACCGGCGAACATACCGGGACCCACTTCGACGCGCCGGTGCATTGGATCACCGGCAAGGATTTCGCCGACAACCGGGTCGATACGCTGCCGGCTGCCAGATTCGTCGGACCGGCCTGCGTGATCGACGTCTCGACCGAGGTCGCCGCCGATCGCGACTATTGTCTGACCCTGGCGCGGGTCGAGGCATGGGAGGCCGAGCACGGCCGCGTTCCGGCCGGCGCCTGGGTTTTGATGCGTACCGATTGGTCGAAGCGGACCGATCCGGCCGCCTACCTCAACGTCGGCGAAGACGGTTCGCACACGCCCGGTTGGACGGCGGAGTGCGTCCGCCTCCTCGCCGAGTCGCGGGACGTGCTCGGCGGCGGTGTCGAGACGGTCGGTACCGACGCCGGTCAGGCATTTACGTTCGACCCGGCGTTCCCGTTCCACCACCTGATGCACGGTGCGGGGAAATTGGGTCTGGCCAGTCTCTGCAACCTCGACCAGCTTCCTCCAACGGGCGCCATCGTGATCGCCGCGCCGCTCAAACTCGTCAACGGTTCGGGCAGCCCGGTGCGGGTGATCGCGCTGGTGCCGTAGGGCGCGTCTCGTCGGCGGCGCGATCGGGCGTGTCGTGTAGGGGAGGGCCCTGTGCCCTCACGCGCTCGTGGGACGCCATTCCGAAGGCGGCAGGGGTGCTTCCCGGACCGGGAGGGCACGGGGCCATCCCCTACAACCGATCCGCGACGCGACATCGCTCCTCAGACCGTCGTAGGTGGCACCTCAACCCATCGCTGCTCCCGCATCGAGGTGGTGACCGCCGCGAGCAACTCCTGGGCGCGGACGCCGTCGGCAAACGTCGGGCCGAGCGGTGGGGCGCCGGCGACGATCTCGGCGACGAATTGGCGGATGAGGTGCCCCGACCAGGTGCGCCACCAGGCGCCGAGGTCGGGGACGCGCTTGTAGAGGCGACTCGGGATCTCGGCGGGCAAGAAGCGGCCGTCGGTGCCGGCGACGAGGAGTGCCTCCTCGCCGGGGACCTCGTCGGAGAGGAAGACTTCCGCCGCGCCGCGGGAGCCGAAGACGCGCAGTTCCAAACCGGGGGGTCGACCGACCGTTGCCCAGCCGGCGTGGCAGATCCCGGTTGCCCCGTTTGCGAACTCCATGAGCCAGGCGGTCGAGTCGTCGACTTCGACAGGTTGGGTGCCGCCGTCTGGTCGTGGGCGTTCCGGCACGAGTGTGCGACCGCGGGCGCAGACGCGCGTCACCTCGCCCATCAGCCAGCGCGCGAGGTCGAGGGTGTGGATACCGTACTCGACGATCGCGCCGCCGCCGGTGCGGGTGCCATCCATCTTCCAGTGGAAGGGTCGGCCGGGATCGAGGAATTGGGCGTTCTGCTGGAACGCCATCAGCAGGTGCGGTTCGCCGAGGTCGCCGGAGGCGACGAGTTCGCGGAGTCGCATCACGGTCGGCGTGGCGCGGAAGGTGAAACCGATTTTCGTCCGCACCCCGGCGGCAGCGGCGGCGCGGGCCAGGGTCCGGGCGTCAGCGACGGTGACGGCGAGCGGTTTTTCGCAGAGCACGTGTGCGCCCGCGGCGATGGCGGCGCGGACGTCGGTCGGATGGACGTCGTCCGGTGTGACGACGCTGACGAGGTCGAACGTATCGGATGCCAGCATCTCGGGGGCCGAGCCGTGCCAGGCGGGAATGCCGGCCGCGGTGGCAACCTCGGCGGCACGCTTGCGATCGACGTCGCAGATGGCGAGGAGGTCGACCTCGTCGCACGAGCGGAACCCCGGGATGTGCGCTTCCCGCGCCCAGTGGCCCGCGCCGACGATGCCGACGCGCAACCGACGCTTTCCATCGATGGCCAATGCCCCTCTCCCTGACGACCGGCGCTCGACCCCGGGCGCGGCCGATTATCCCGCATCGGGTCTGCGCGTTTTGTGCGGGTTGTCCACCTGCCGGAAAGCCGCGTCGTTGACAGCGACGAGCGTGGGCGGTAGTCTGCCGCGCGTTGCATCATCATTGTTCGCGAAACGGCGGGATTCGGGATCGGTGCTCCACGTGGCGTCTGGCCGCGCACGGAGTCCTAGCACGAGAGGGAGTGCAGATGTCATCGACTCGAACCGATCGGGTGCGACCGGCCGCCCGTGCTCTCCTTGACGCCACGACGACCCGGCGGGCGTTCGTCGCGGGTTCCGCGGCGACCGCGGCCGCCGCGATGTTCGGCGGCGGTTTCGCGGCCGCGGCCGGTCACGGCGGGGCGCGGGCCGGCATCGCGCGCAACCAAGACGTCCAGGCCGGAGGGACGCTCACCTACGGGCTCGGTTTCGACTTCGACGGGCACCTCGATCCGCAGCAGACGAATTTCGACTCGGTGATCCGGGTCATGCTCAACGTCTGCGAGCCGCTCGTCTGGATGCCGACGGCGACCGATTTCTATCCGGCGCTTGCCGAGTCGTGGGAGGTTTCGCAGGACGGGCTGGAGTACACCTTCCATCTCAAGCAAGGCGTGACCTTCACGGACGGGACGCCGTTCAACGCCCAGGCGGTGCAGTTCACCTACGATCGCGTCGTCGCGTTGGACAAGCAGACGGCGGCGGCGGTGGCAGCCGGTACACCGGCCGCGGCGGTGCCGACCGCCGACCCGACCAAAATCATCACGCCGGGGCAGTCGCACGACCAGATCGGCACCTACGACCATTCCGAGATCATCGACGACCACACGATCAAGATGGTGCTGACGCGACCGTTCTCGCCGTTCCTGTCCGGACTCAACGGGTACCTCGGCATCGTCTCGCCGACGGCGGTGCAAACCATGGGGATCGCCGAGTTCGATCGCAAACCGGTCGGCACCGGGCCGTACGTGGTGCAGGAGTGGGTGGAGGCCGACCACGTCACGCTGGTCAAGAACCCGAACTTCAACTGGGGTTCCTCCTTCTTCAAGCACCAGGGTGCCGCCTACTTCGACCAGATCATCTACAAGATCATCCCCGACAACGCCGTCCGCACCGGTACGCTGACGTCGGGCGAGACGCAGTACATCGACGCCGTCGATCCGTTGCAACTCGAGGATTTGCAGGGGAATTCCGACCTCCAGGTGATTCAGCAAGGGCAGCCCGGTTCCGGTTGGACGCTCCTGGTCAACGTCGCGCGGCCGGACCGCCCGGTGGCGGACATCAATGTGCGAACGGCACTCCATTACGCCGTCGACAAGGCCGCCTTGAATCAGGCGGCTTTCGGCGGGGCGAACGCGCCGGCGGCGAGTGCGCTGATGAAACCGACCTTCGCCTACGAGCCGAAGACCGAGACGCTCTTCAGCTTCGACACGGCCAAGGCCGAATCGCTGCTGGACCAGGCCGGCTGGGTCAAGAACGGCGACATCCGCGAGAAGGACGGCAACAAACTTCAACTCTACTTCCCGATCCAGGATCGACCCGACGACAAGGCGATGGCGACGGCACTGCAGGGCGCATTCCGCGCCGTTGGTATCGACATGCAGGTCGATCCGATGGAGCGCGATGCCTACCGGACCAAGGTCCGCACGGAGAAGGATTACGACTTCTCCTTCATGTGGTTCTCCTACGCCGACCCGGACGTGCTGCGGACGATCTTCTACTCCAAGAACAAGGACGCCTTCAACCGCGCCCAGTACGACAATCCCGACGTCGACAAGATGCTGGAGGATGCCGCCGCCAGCGCCGATCCCGAGGAGCGCAAGAACCTCTACTCCCAGATCCAGATCAAAGTCCTGCAGGACGCGGTCTGCATCCCCCTCGTCGACACGATCGTCTACAACGCCAAGCAGAAGAAGCTCCAGGGCGACTTCCTGGACTTCCTCGCCTCCTACGTCTGGATGAACGACGCGCACTTCGAGGGATAAGAGCCGGTAGCCGGTAGCCGGTAGCCGGTAGGAGAACGACGAT
>DATBFX010000573.1:0-9146 GCA_036558305.1 Thermomicrobiales bacterium
GACCTCGCCCAGTCGCCCGGCTCGTGCATCGGCATCGGAGAGGAACTGGACAGGAAAGCCGGCGAGCGCGAGGATCGAGGCGTGGTTGAACGGGGCGCCGCCACCGCCGTAGAGACCGACTCGGGTGACGGCGAGTGGCGCCGCGACGACGCGGTCCGTTTCGGCCAGCGGTGAGAGATTGACGCCGGCATCGGTTGCTGCGCGGTGGACGTCCGCCGCGGTGATACCGCCGTCGAACCACGGGTCGAAGGCGCACGAGAGCGGGACGATGAAGCTGCCGCGCTCGATCGAGGTTGTTTCGACGGCGACGAGGACGCGGGCACCGCTTCGGAGGAGCCGGTTGGCGAAGCGGTAGGCGGCGGCCCAATCGCCGTTTGTGACGACGGAATAGCCGACGGGTGAGAACATGGGCATTTCGTCCCTTTGTAGGGGCGGACCTCCGTGTCCGCCCTGTTTCCGAATGCGGCGTTGCGCTTCTGAGCCGGGCGGACAGCGCCCAGAGGGCACCCGGTCCGCCCCTACGAACGTTCCGCCGCGATCAAGTCCCGCAGGCCATCGCCGAGGAGGTTGAAACCGAGGACGGCGAGCATGAGGGCGAGACCGGGGAAGGTGACGACCCAGGGCGCTTCGCGCATGAAGTCGCGACCTTCGGCGAGCATGCCGCCGAGGGACGGGTTGGGCGGTTGGGTACCGAGACCGATGAAGGAGAGGGCGGCTTCGATTAGGATGGCGATGCCCATGCTGATCGAAGCCTGGACGACCAGCGGTCCCAGGCTGTTCGGCAGGATGTGACGGAGCATCACGCGCAGCGGTTTGGCGCCGATCGCGCGGGCCGCCTCGACGTACTCCTCGCCGCGAACGGTGATCACCGACCCGCGCAGCACCCGCGCCATGATCGGGAAGTAGATCAGCGCCAGGGCGAGGATCGTCACGCTCTGTTTCGTGCCGAAGACGGCGATCAGGGTGATCGCCAGCAGGATCGCCGGGAACGACATCAGCAGGTCGAGGGGCCGCATGATCAGGTTGTCGACCAGGCTGCCGAAGTACCCGGCCAGCAACCCGAGCGGTGCCCCGATCGCGACCGCCGCCAGGACGGAGACGACGCCGACCAGCATCGAGACCCGATAGCCGTAGAGGACGCGGGTGAAGACATCGCGGCCGAAGTTGTCGGTGCCGAAGATGTGGGCGGCGGTGGGGCGGCCGAGGATGTTGTCGAAGTCGCCGTAGTTCGGGTCGTAGCGGCCGATCACCGGCGCCAGAAGGGTCAGCGCCACCACGATCAGGAGGATCGCCAGGCCGATCAGCGTCCGGTTGCTGCGCCGCAGCGTCAGCCACCAGGTGGGCCGGGCGGCGGTGCGCTCCGCCTGCGCCGCCAACGGCGCCGGGATCGGGACGGAAGGAGAGGCGCTCATCTCACGCTCACCGTCCGCTGTAGCGGACACGCGGATCGAGGACCGCGTAGAGCGCATCGGTGAAGATGTTGACCATCATGAAGGTAAAGGTGACCAGCAGCACCGCCCCCTGGATGACCGGGTAGTTGCGCTCCAGCACCGCGTTCAGGGTCAACCGGCCGACCCCCGGCAGCGAGAAGATCTGCTCGATGATGACGGCGCCGCCAAGCACGTACCCGAGTTGCAACCCCATCACCGTCACGATCGGGATGGCCGAGTTTTTCAAGACGTGCCCGCCGACGACCGCCCGCTCCCGGAGCCCCTTCGCCCGCGCCGTCCTCACGTACGGCCGGTTCAGCACGTCGAGCACCGCCGCCCGCGTCGTCCGCGTTAGCACCGCCGCCAGATTGAGGGCCAGGGTAAACGCCGGCAGGAGCATATGGCTGATGTTTCCCCAGACCGACTCCCGCAGCGGGACGTAGCCGGACGACGGCAGCCAGCGCAGCACGAGCGACATCAAGAGGATCAGCATCACCCCGAGCCAGAAATCCGGGATGGAGATACCGACCAGTCCGAGCAAGGTCGCGCCGTGGTCGGCCGCCCCGCGCCGCGTCGCCGCCAGCACGCCGAGCGGGATCGCCATGATCGCCGACATCACCATCGAGAGGGCCGCGAGCTCCAGTGTGACCGGGAAGCGGGTCAGGATCTGGTGCGTGATCGGTTCGTGCGAGTTGTAGTCGAGTCCGAGATCGCCCCGGAGGACGTTGCCGAGCCAGTGGGCGTACTGGACGTAGACCGGATCGTCGAGTTTCAACTGCTTCCGCAGCACGGCCACGCTCTGCGGCGAAGCGCGCAGACCGAGGATCGCCGTCGCCGGATCGCCGGGGACGGCGCGCACGATGAAGAAGACGATGATCGACATCCCCAGCATCGCCGGGATGGTGAGCAACAGCCGTCTCGCGACGTAGGCGAAGAGCATTGCGGGAGAACCCTCACCCCCGGCTCCTCTCCCGGTGCGCGGGAGAGGGGAGAGCGATGGGGGTGTCGTGATGGTACGGGATGATGTTAGCTCCGACGGGCGCACGGCCATGCGCCCCTACGGTTGTCGCGCTGATGAAGACCCTCCCCTCTCCCGCGCACCGGGAGAGGGGTCGGGGGTGAGGGTTTCATTCCGCCACGTACACCGGCTCCATCCGGATCTCCATCGAGGGAAGCGGCGTCATGCCGTAGACGTTGGCGCGGACCCAGTACTGCTGGAGTTCGTTGTCGATGGGGATGTAAGGGGCTTCCTCCTGCATGTACTCGATCAGGGATTTGTAGGCGGCTTTGCGTTTCTCGACGTCGGTCTCCTGGGCGAAGGCGTCGAGGAGTTGGTCCATCTTCGGATTGCCGTAGCCGGTGATGTTCCAGGGCGAGGTGGAGTAGAGGTCGGGGTAGATTTGGTGGAGCGGGTCGAGCGTCGTGCTGGTATAGCTGATGGTCGCGCTGTATTGCTTGCCGATCAGGCGCTGGATCCAGGTCGCCGAGTCGTAGTTCTGGATGTCCATCTGGATCCCGGCCTGTTGCAGTTGCTGTTGCAGCACCTGGGCCGCCTTGACCTGGGTCGGCACCTGCGGCTGACCGTCGAAGGAGAATTTCAGCCCTTCGGCGCCGGCCTCCTTGAGGAGTTCCTTCGCCTTGTCGTAGTCGGGGCCGTCGGCGCGTATGTTGACGCCGGAGAAGTACGGGTTTCCCTCGTAGATCCCCTCCGTGGCCGTGACGGCCTGGTCGAAAAAGGCGACCTTGACGATCTGCGTGCGGTCGACGCACCAGGCGATCGCCTGGCGGATGCGGACGTCGTCGAACGGCGGTTGGCCGCAGTTGAAGTAGATGAAGTCGGGCAGGTACGGTTTGCCGACCGTGACCTTGATGTCCGATTCGTTCTTCAGTTCCTCGACCTTCTGCAGCGGCACCTGCATCACCCACTGCAGCTCGTTCGTCTGCAAGCCGGTCAAGCGGACGGTGTCCTCGGCGATCGCCTTGAAGATCACCTTGTCGAGGTAGGGGTGATCCGGGACGTGGTATTTGGCCCACTTCTCCAGGGTGATGTGATCGTCCTGCACCCATTCGGTCATGCGGAAGGGGCCGGTGCCGACCGGTTGCAGGCGCGGGTCCTGCGAGGTGATCGCCTTCTCGTTGACGATCTCCAGCGCCGCCGCGAGGTCGGCGAGGAACGACGCCCACGGGTGCTTGAGCAGGATGCGCACTTTGTAGTCGCCGTCCGTTTCGACCTTGTCGACCGCCGGGAAGTAGACGGCCATCGCCGCCCCGACCTTCGGATCGAAGAGCCGCTCGAAGGTGAAGGCGACATCCTTCGAGGTGAACGGCTCGTCGTTGTGGAAGGTCGCGTTGTCGACCAGATCGAGTTCCCAGGTCGTCGCGTCGATCTGGGTCCACGCTTTGGCGAGACCGGGGACGAAGTTGTAGTCGGCGTCGACGTAGACGAGCTTGTTGAAGATGTTCTGGTAGACCTGCATCGAGGAGTAGAGCTCGGCAAACGCGGGGTCCATGTTCACCGGTTTGTCGATCGTCGCGGCGACGATGGCGCCGCCCGGTTGCGGCGGCGGATCGTCGAACCGCCTTGCCGCCACGGCCGGACCGTGAGCGGGCGCGGCAAGCCCTTCACGGATCGCCAGCCGCGTCCCGAGCGCCCCGCCGAACAACGCACCGCCGCCGAGGACACCCAGGCGGCGGACGAGATCGCGGCGGTTCATCTCGCCAGCGGCAAAGCCGTCGACAAGGTCGATCAGTGTGCGGTCGTGGGCAGCGCCCATGATCGTTTCCCTTCTGACTCGTTGGGCTGCGGTCGGAGGCGCGTTTTCGCCGACCGGTGTAGGGGCGGACACGGAGGTCCGCCCGGCTGCTCAACGCGGCGTGGCCCTCTGGAACCGGGCGGACACGGAGGTCCGCCCCTACGACGCCACGTACACCGGCTCCATCCGGATCTCCATCGAGGGGAGCGGGGTCATGCCGTAGACGTTGGCGCGGACCCAGTACTGCTGGAGCTGGTTGTCGAGCGGGATCAGCGGCGCGTCCTCCTGATACTTCTGGATGACGGCCTTGTAGGCTTCCTTCCGCTTCTCGGGGTCGGTCTCCTGGGCGAAGGCGGTGATGAGGGTATCCATGTCCGGCGAGGCGTAGCCGGTGAAGTCCCACGGCGAGGTGGAGGTGAGGAGCGGGACGATGAACTGCGCCGGATCGATCGTGGCGCTCCAGTAGCTGATCGTTGCGTCGTAGACCTTGGTCGCGAAGCGGTCGAACCAGGTCGCCGAATCGACGTTCTTGATGTCCATCTGGATGCCGGCCTTCTGGAACTGCTGCTGGAGGACCTGGGCCGTCTTGACCTGGGTCGGGACCTGCGGTTGACCGTCGAGGGTGAATTTCAGACCCGCCGCACCGGCTTCCTCGAGGAGCGACTTCGCCTTGTCGTAGTCGGGACCCTCCGCCCAGATGTTGACGCTGCTGAAGTAGGGATTGCCGGAGTAGATCGGTTCGGTCGCCTGGTCGGCCTGACCGAAGAAGGCGACGTCGACGATCTGCTTGCGATCGATCGCCCAGGCGATCGCCTGGCGGACGCGCACGTCGTTGAACGGGGCTTTGGTGCAGTTGAGGAAGAAGTGATCCGGCAGGTACGGTTTGCCGACGGTCACCTTGATGTCCGTCTCGCTCTTCAGGTCTTCCACCTTCTGCAGCGGCACCTGCATCACCCACTGCATCTCGTTCGTTTGCAGACCGGTGAGACGGACGGTGTCGTCGGCGATCGCCTTGAAGATCACCTTGTCGAGGTAGGGGTGATCGGGAACGTGGTACTTCTCCCACTTTTCGAGGGTGATGTGGTCGTCTTGCACCCACTCGGTGAATTTGAAGGGACCGGTGCCGACCGGTTCCAGTTTGGGGTCCTTGGTCTCGATTGCGGTCTTGTTGACGACCTCGAAGACGGAGCAGAGATCGGAGATGAACGAGCCGGATGGGTGCTTGAGGATGATGCGCGCCGTGTAGTCGTCGGGCGTTTCGACGTGGTCGACCGCCTGCAGGAAGATCGCGTTCGGCGCCGCCAGTTCGGGCGAGAGGACCCGCTCCATCGAGTAGGCGACGTCCTTCGAGGTGAACGGTTCGTCGTTGTGGAAAAAGACGTTCTGGAAGAGCTTGAACTCGTAGGTCGTCGGGTCGACCTGGGACCAGGACTGCGCCAGACCGGGGATGACGTTGTAGTCGGCATCGACGTAGACGAGTTTGTTGAAGACGTTCTGGTAGACCTGCATCGAGGAGTAGAGTTGGGCGAAGGCCGGGTCCATGTTGACCGGCTTGTCGATGGTGGCGGCGACGACCGTCCCGCCCTTGACCGGAGCCGGGTCCTGGAAGCGCGCGGTGGCGGCGCGTCCCGTCCCGCTCGGCGCCGCCGCGGCACCCCGCGACGCGATCGCGGCCGCCAGCGGGCCGCCGAAGATGGCGCCCGCCCCGAGCGCACCCATCCGCCGCACGAAGTCCCGCCGGTCCATCTCGCCCGCGGCGACGTTCTCGACCAACGACATCAGTTCCCGATCGCGCCGGTTCGCCATGGTGCCCTCCTCAACGAGTGGCAAGTGACGAGTGGCAAGTGGCAAGGGGCGGTGGGCTACTTGTCACTTGAAACTTGCAACTTGCTACTTTCGCCCGAGTTACGCCAGTTGTAACGTGATCTCTCTCGCCGTAACATGGTATGGGCAGCCGCCGAGCCTGTCAATGGCTTCCGTACCGCGTTGTGTCGGGTGGACACGTGTCGGCTGTGTGACCTTCGCACAACCCGCCAAACACTGACGACTGACGACTGACGACTCACCGGGAGCGCCGATGCCCGCCTACTTCCTCGAAAGCGTCGATCGCGTGATGAAGGTGCTCGACGCCTTTACCGTCGAGACACCCGAATTGCGGTTGACCGACCTCAGCGAGCGTCTCGGGATTCCGAAACCGCAGGTGCTGCGGATCGTTTCGACGCTGGAGACGGGCGGGTACCTGGTGCGCGATCCCGAGACGAAGCGCTATCGGCTGGGGATCCAGATTTTCCACCTGGGGATGGTGGTCCGGCAGGGGCTGGACCTGCGGCGGGTAGCGCAACCGGTCCTGCAAGACCTGGCGGCGGAGACGCACGAGACGGTCGGCGTGTTCGTCGCCGATCTCCACGGGCCGATCTGCATCGACGTCATCGAGAGTCCGAAGGGGTTGCGCGTGTTCGCCCAACCGGGTCGGCGGATGCCCTGGAACGCCGGCACCTCCGCCAAGGTCATCCTCTCGTATTTGCCGGACGATCAACGAGAGGCCATTCTCGGCCGCGCCGACTTCAAACGCTACACCCAGCGGACGATCACCGACCCCGATCGCCTGCGCGAGGTGCTCGCCGAGATCCGGCGCACCGGCTACCACGTCGGCAGCCGCGATCTCGACGAGGACGCCCTCGGCGTCGCCGCCCCCATCTTCGACCACGACGCTCACGTCGCCGGCGCGATCAGCGTCTCCGCGCCGGTGAGTCGGGCTTCGGAAGCGCAGGTCGGTCGCATCATCGACCTCGTCCGCACGGCGGCCTGCGAGATATCGCGGCAGCTCGGTCACCCGGTTCAGGCGCCGATTGCCGCCGCGGCGGATGATTGAAGCGGGTTGCCGAGAAGACGTTTCCGTAGGGGCGGACCGCCGTGTCTGCCCTCGCGGTATGCGGTATACGAGGAGGGCGGACACGGCGGTCCGCCCCTACGAAATGCGCAAACCACCTCTCGCAATGCGCTCAAATGCCGCCGAACTGCGCCGACTGCACGACCTCGCCGTCGTGCCACTCGGGATCGGCCGCCAACGTCGCCCGCATCCTTTGATACCAGCGGTCGGTTTCCGGGTTCTGCGCGTTGGCGAGGTACGCCGCGCGGTCCCGGAAGATGCCGATGAGGTAATACTCGCCGGGTCGCTCCTCCGATTTGAAGACGTACTCCGCGACCTGTCCGGTCGCCTCACCGCACTCCTTCGTCCATTGATCGCCGATCGCGAGGAATTCCGCCTCTTTCCCGGATTGGACCGCGACGCGTGCTACTGTGCCGAACATTGGGTGACTCCATTCGAAACTTGCCAACGACGGGCCGATCGTGCCGTCCGCCGCCGATCAGGCGGACGGCGAGATGTTGAGGTTGGATCGGAAGAGATTCGTGGGGTCGTACTGGGCCTTGAGCGCCCGGAGCCGCGGGTAGTTCGGGCCGTACGCCGCCCGTACCAGGTCCTCCTTCTCTTCCCCGAAACCGGGGAAGTTGAGGTAGATGCCGCGCGAGGCGAAGCGTTGCATCGACGCCCAGGCGTCGCGCGCCCAGGAGATGTTCGCCTCGTTCGCCGCGGGATCGGTCCAGGTCGATTCGAAGGCGATCATGAAGGGCGGGCGGGGTCCGAAGGCCGTCGCCTCCGCCCCCACCCGGGCCACCGCGCCCGATTGCGGCCAGATGTCCATCGTCGTCCGCGGCGACGGGCGTGACGCCGCCAGGTCGCAGAGCGCGTCCAGCAGGTCGTTGCCCAGGGTGTCGACGTAGGTCGATTTCCAGTACTGGAGCAAACCCTTCGGGAAGAAGGGATCGAACGCGCTCTGGATCGCCGCGAAGGGCATCGGACCGCTCAGGTCCATCAGCGGCGTCGCCAGTTCCCGGAGCGGTTGCGCGATCCGCTCGCCGTCCTCGACCGGCCCGGCGTAGACACCGGCCAGGATCACGATCGGCCGGTCGACCAACTCGGGCGGAAAACCCTCCGGTACGCTCCAGAAGACGGCGAGCGGCGTGAACTCGTCGGGAGTGGTCGTGATGTAGTCGCGCCACCGGCGCAGCACGGCGGGACCGTCCACCAGGGCGTACATCGGGGCGCAGAGCATCACCGTCGGGCCGACCGGATGGAGCCGGAAGGTGAACGAGGTGACGACGCCGAAGTTGCTGCCGGCGCCGCGCACCGCCCAGAAGAGGTCCGCGTTCTCGTCCGCGCTGGCGTGGCGCAGACAGCCGTCCGCCGTGACGATCTCGACGGCGATGAGGTTGTCGAGGCTGAGACCGTGCTTGCGGCGCAGGTGCCCCATGCCGCCGTGGAGCGTCAACCCGCCGATGCCGGTCGTGGAGACGACACCGCCGGGGGTGGCCAGCCCGAAGACCTGCGTTTCGCGGTCGAGGTCGCCCCAGGTGGCGCCGCCCTGGACGTGGGCGATGCGAGCGCGGGGATCGACATGGACGCCGCGCATCGGCGAGAGGTCGATCGTCACGCCGCCGTCGCAGACGGCGTTCCCGGCGACGTTGTGGCCGCCGCCGCGGACGGAGAGGGGCAGACCGCGGTCGCGCACGAAGTTCACCGCCGTGATCACGTCGGCGGCGCCGGTGCAGCGCGCGATCAATGCCGGGTGGCGGTCGATCAGTCCGTTTTGGACCGTTCGCGCGTCGTCGTAGCCGGTATCGCCCGGCCGCAGGACCGGGCCCCGCATGCCGGTGACGAACGCCTGGATCGTCTCGTCGTCGATGGTGCTGGTTACCGTGGCGCTGGCCGTCATCGTCATCTCCTTTCGCGACGCTCCCCGGCCACGACCGGCGGACGGTTGAGCGCGTCGGGTCGATGACGTCAGGGTAGCGATGCAAGGAGGGAGTTACGTCGTGGGCGGTACGGATTTTCGGAGCGGTGCGGTACGGAAATCGAGGCGGCGCGGTACGGAGGTGCGGCGGGTGTGCTCTCACACCAGAT